>JAURXV010000058.1 GCA_030654195.1 Syntrophales bacterium
TGAACTACATCATCGGTCTCGGCGGCCGGGACGTCCAGGTGGAGGATTTCATCGCGATGGTCAAAAAGGCGGCCGGCGGCAAACTTTCGGAACCCTACGAATTTTACGGAGTGAGGGGATAATGGATACGGCTATGAAAAACCCTAAAAATGTTATCGAAAACTTCGACATCTACGCGCCGAAGCTGGTCAGCAAGGAGGAGTTCTTCAGCCCCGGACACCGCGCCTGTCAGGGGTGCGGCGAGGCGCTGGCGATTCGCTTGATGTGCAAGGCACTCGGGAAGGATACGGTCATCACCAACGCGACCGGCTGCATGGAGGTGATCTCCAGCCTCTACCCGACGACGGCCTGGAACCTGCCGTGGATCCACGTCGCGTTTCCGAACTCCGCGGCGGTGGGGTCTGGGGTCGAGGCGGGCCTGAAGGCGCTCCGGCGCAAGGGAAAGATCGCGGATAGGCGCGTGAAGTCGGTTGCGATCGGCGGCGACGGCGGGACGATGGACATCGGCTTCCAGGCGCTCTCCGGCGCGATGGAGCGCTGCCACGACATGCTCTACGTCTGCTTCGACAACGAGGCGTACATGAACACGGGCATCCAGCGGTCGAGCGGCACCCCGTTCCTCGCCTCGACGACGACGGCCCCCGCCGGCAAGAAGATCCCCGGGAACCAGGTCTGGAAGAAAAACCTGCCGGAGATCATGGTCGCCCACAACGTCGCCTATGTGGCCACCGCCACCCCGAGCTACCCGATCGATTTCATGAACAAGGTGAAGAAGGCGCGGCAGATAAAGGGACCCTCCTACATCCACTGCTTCGTAGCCTGCCCGACCGGGTGGCGCTCCACTTCCGAGACCTGCATCAAGCTGGGCCGCCTCGCGCTCGAAACGGGGCTCTTCCCGCTCTACGAGGTGGAGGACGGCAAGTACCGCCTCACCGTCGAGGTTCCCGAAAAGCGGCGTCCTATCCAGGATTACCTCAAAGGACAGGGGCGCTTCCGCCACCTCACGCCGGACCAGATCCAGGTGATCCAGGAGCGGGTCGACATCGAGTGGGAGACCCTGATGATCAAGATGGAACACTCCCGATCCAAGGAATCGCTCAGGACCCGACGGAGCCGGTGACAAAGCGACCATACCATTGAAGACGAGGTAAAAAGAGAATGGAAGAAAAGGTTATAGAAATCGTTCAGAGATACAGCGGGGACAAGAGTTACCTGGTTCCCATCCTCCAGGACGTCCAGAGGGAGTTCAACTACCTTCCCAAAGACGCCCTGTTTTCGGTGAGCGCCCACCTCAGTGTGCCGATCAGCCGCGTCTACGAGGTGGTGACGTTCTACAAGGCGTTCAGCCTGAAGCCCAAGGGGCGCAACCAACTCAGCCTCTGCATGGGGACGGCCTGTCACGTCCGGGGCGCCGAACTGATCGCGCGCAACGTCGAGGATTTCCTGGGCATCAAGGAAGGCGACACGACGGCCGACCTCGAATACTCCTTCGAGACGGTCGGCTGTCTCGGGGCGTGCGCTCTGGGGCCCGTTCTCGTGGTGAACGGGGAGTATCACGGCCATATGAACATCGCCAAATCGACAAAGATTCTCAAGAAACTGGGGAAGAAGGTAGCGACTGATGACGAGCAAGATTAAATCCTTCGATGAATTGAAAAGCGTACAGGAGAGGCTCAAGGCCGGCCGCGATCCGAAGAAACCCTGCATCACGATATGCGTCGGGACCGGTTGCCTGGCCTATGGAACCCGGAAACTGGTGGACAATTTCCGCGAGGAGCTTGCGAAGCGGGATCTGACCGGGAAGATCGACTTTAGGACGAGCGGCTGTCACGGCTTCTGTGAACGGGGGCCGATGGTCGTCATCTCCCCGGAGAAGATCTTCTACCAGCGCGTCGGGCTCGCCGACGCCGGGGAGATCATCGACAAGACCGTTCTCAACGGAGAGATCATCGACCGGCTGCTCTACGTCGATCCGCAGACCGGCGAGAAGTACGTCCACGAGGACGACGTCCCGTTCTACAAGAAACAGACCCGGCTCGTCTTCGGCCAGAACAGCAAGGTCGATCCGGAGAGCATGGACGACTACCTGGCGATCGGCGGCTACAGCGCGCTGGGAAAGGCCCTGACGGGGATGAAGCCGGAGGAGATCATCCAGGAGGTGATCAAGGCGAACCTCAGGGGCCGCGGCGGAGGAGGATTCCCCGCCGGCTTGAAGTGGGATGAAACCCGAAAGGCCAAAGGCGAACCCAAGTACGTCATCTGCAACGCCGACGAAGGCGATCCCGGCGCGTACATGGACCGCAGCCTCCTGGAAGGCAATCCCCACCTGGTCCTCGAGGGGATGATCATCGGCGCGTATGCCATCGGCTCCAGCCAGGGCTACATCTACGTGCGCAACGAGTACCCCCTCGCGGTGAAGAACATACACATCGCCATGCGCCAGGCCAGGGAAGCAGGGCTCCTCGGGGAGAACATCCTTGGCAGCGGCTTTAACTTCGACCTGAAGATCAACCGGGGCGGCGGCGCGTTCGTCTGCGGCGAGTCCTCGGCGCTCTTCGCCTCGCTGGAAGGGCGGGCTGGCGAGCCCCGTGCGAAGTACATCCATGCGACGCACAAGGGCCTCTACGACAAGCCGACGAACCTCAACAACGTCGAAACCTGGGGCAACGTCCCGTTCATCATCGAGAAGGGCGCCGACTGGTACGCCGGGATTGGCACCGAGGGGAGCAAGGGGACGAAGATCTTCTCGCTGGTCGGCAAGATCAACAACACCGGCCTCGTGGAGGTCCCGATGGGGACGACCCTCCGGAAGATCGTCTTCGAGATCGGCGGCGGCATCCCCGGCGGGAAGAAGTTCAAGGCGATCCAGACGGGCGGCCCGTCCGGCGGCTGCATCCCCGAGGCGCACATCGATCTGCCCGTCGATTTCGACGAGCTGACGAAGATCGGCTCTATGATGGGCTCCGGCGGCATGATCGTGATGGACGAGAACAACTGCATGGTCGACGTGGCCAAGTACTTCACGAACTTCCTGGTCAACGAATCGTGCGGCAAGTGCGTCCCCTGCCGGGAGGGGATCCGGCGGATGCGGGACATCCTGGTGGACATCGCGGACGGAAAAGGCAGGGAAGGCGACGTCGAGCTCTTGCAGAAGATGGCGCAGGGCATCATCGACGGCGCCCTCTGCGCGCTCGGCAACAGCGCCCCGAACCCCGTGATGAGCACGATCCGGTATTTCAGGGACGAGTACGAGGCCCACATCAAGGAGAAGCGCTGTCCGGCCGGCGTCTGCAGGGCGCTGATCACCTACAGCATCGATCCCGAGAAGTGCACCGGCTGCACGCTCTGCGCGAAGGTCTGCCCGACGAAGGCGGCCGGCGGCGTGAAGAAGAAGGCCCACACGATCGATCCGGCAAAATGTACCAAGTGCGGAGCGTGCAGGGAGAGCTGTAAATTTGATTCCATCATCGTGAGGTAAAGGTAGAAAAAATGGTTAATCTGACGATAGACAATAGAAAGATCGAAGCGGAGGCCGGGCGGACCATACTGGAAGTTGCCCGGGAAAACGGCATCGTCATTCCGACCCTGTGCACCCACGAGTCTCTGGAACCCACCGGGTCCTGCCGTCTTTGTGTCGTCGAGGCCAAGCAGGGGAAGAGGACGCGTATCGTGACGTCCTGCCTTTACCCGGTGGCCGAGGGTCTGACTGTCGATACGAAGAGCGAGCGGGTGATGAATGTCCGACGCCTCGTCCTCCAACTCCTGCTGGCGCGCTGCCCCGAATCGGCACAGCTTAAGGAGATGGCGGCCGAGATGGGCGTCGGGGCCGAGCCAAGGTTCACGCCGGACAAGGACAACGTGAAGTGCATCCTCTGCCGGATGTGCGTGCGGACCTGCGAGAAGGTGGTCGGGGTCAGCGCGATCGGCTTCTCCTACCGGGGTACGGAGAAGAAGGTCTGCACGCCGTTCCAGGAGGAATCGGCGACCTGCATCGGCTGCGGCGCGTGCGCCTACATCTGCCCCACGGGGCATATCGAGATGGAGACCACAAAGACCGGCGACAGCCGGACGATCTGGGGCCGGACGTTCAAGATGGCGACCTGCACGGTGTGCGGCCGTTATTTCGCGCCCGAAGATCAGTTGAAGTACATCAGCCGGACGGCCGATGTACCGTTGGAGAATCTGGCGGTCTGCATCAGCTGCCGCTAACAAGCAAGTCATGGGGTCAGGTCTTGAAATTTAGCGTTTTCCTGGAAAACGCTAAATTTCAAGACCTGACCCCCTACCATTTAGCAGATACGTCCCCGTCTGCCGGGATCTGGAGCAGACCACGTACGGCCGATCCGCATTCAACGATTCAAAGGCTTCCCGCACCTTTTCGGCGGTGTTGTTCTGCCCGGAGAGGTGCGCCAGAAAGACCATCGAAAGATGGCTCCCGTGCCGGCGGATGAAATCGCTCGCGTCGTCGTTGCTCAGGTGGCCGCGGGCGGATAAAATCCGCTCCTTCAGAAGGCGCGGATAGGGCCCGTTCATCAGCATCTCTTCATCGTAATTCGATTCCAGCAGTACCGCGTCCAACTCCCGGATCGCCTCTTTCATCTGGGAGGTCACGCAGCCCGTGTCCGTAAACATCCCGAAACGGCCGACGACAAACCCGCAGGAGGTAACGTCGTGGGACGTTTCGATCGGAGTGATCGCCAGCTCCTTGATCCGGAATTCACCTTCGAAATGGCGGACATTTAGCGGTCCCAGCTTCCACCGGCAGGCCGAATAAACCTCCTTCCGGACATAGACGGGAATCGCAAGCCGCCTCGCGATCGGCCCGATTCCCTGGTAATGGTCCCCATGCGCGTGGGAGAGGACGATGCCGTCGACCTCCCGAATCTCTTTCCCCAAGAGGGCCATCCGCCCGGCCGTTTCAGAGAAACTCTTCCCGGCGTCGAACAGCACGGAGGCGCCGCCGGATTGTAAATGATAGCAATTTCCATTACTCCCGGATGCAATAATTGATAATTCCATGCAAACCGCTTTCACTCCGTCTCAATCTCTCAGCGCCGAATTCACCGGACCTCGCCGCCAAATGGGGATCCCCAGGGAAATATGGGGACATAATACTAATTTCCATGGAAATTAGTATTATGTCCCCATATTTCCTTAGTATTCGATCCCTGCGCGGTCCTTGATTCCGGCGTTGTAGTGGTGTTTGATTTCGTGGATCTCGCTCACCGTGTCGGCAAGGGCGATGATCTCCGGCGGGGCGTAGCGGCCGGTGAGAATCAGGTCGACCGCGGGCGGCCTGGTCTGGATGAGGTCGATCACTTCGGCAACGGGGATCAGCTTGAAATCGACCGCGACGTTGATCTCGTCGAGGATGACCATCTCGTAGTCGCCGGAGGCGACCGCCTCGCGGGCAAGGGCGAGCCCCTGTTTCGCAAGCTCGATGTCGAGCGGCGCGGGATTGTCCCGCATGACAAAGCTGTCGAGGCCGGAGAGGCGGACGGTCAGATTCGGGAGGCAGCGTTCGGCGGCGAGGAATTCGCCGTATTTGCGCCCCTTCATGAACTGGATGATGCAGACCCGGAACCCCTGGCCGACGGCGCGCAAAGCCTGGCCGAAGGCGGCCGTCGTTTTCCCCTTGCCGTTTCCGGTATAGACCTGGACAAGGCCCCTGCGGTACTTCTCCAGCAGCGTTTCTCTCGCATCCGCGGTTGGTTCCAACTCCGACATCCTTTCCTTTCGTCTCCCCTCTTCCTCGCACCCGCGCGCCGGCGTGGGAAAAGGGGGCCGGAGGGGGTCTGTTGCTATTTCAGGCGGCGGCGGGCGACCTCCTCGGCGATCGTGTAGGGGTCGGTCTCTTTCCGCAGGAGCCGCCCGGCGATTTCCTCCATCTCCCCGCTCTCCGTCATCTCCTTCAGGATCGGGGCCAGGATCGCGTCGCGGAGCGCCTCGTGGATCTCGACCATCGTCTTGCGCTTCATCCGATCGCCCAGCAGATCGGTCTCCACGAGCTGCCTGTAATGATCGCCGATCGCGGCGACAAGCTCCTCCAAACTCTCCCCGAAGGGGCCGGGTTCGAAGCAGTTGCCGATCCGGACGATCGGCGGACGCCAGCCGCCCTGGAACTCCTGGACCATGTTCAGCATGGACATGAGCTCGCTTTCAAGCTGGTGAGAGCCGTCGCGGTCCGCCTTGTTGATCACGAAGATGTCGGCGATCTCCATGATCCCCGCCTTGATCGCCTGGATCTCGTCGCCCATCCCGGGGACGAGGACGACGATCACCGTGTGGGAGTGGTTGATGATCTCCACTTCCTGCTGCCCGGTCCCCACGGTCTCCACCAGGACAAGGTCTTTCCCCATGACGTCCATCACGTGGACGGCGTCGCCGACGGCCTTCGAGAGGCCGCCCAGTGCGCCGCGGGTGGCGAGGCTGCGGACGAAGACGCCCGGGTCTTCCGCGTGCCGCTGCATCCGGATCCGGTCGCCGAGGATGGCGCCGCCGGTGAAGGGGGAGGTCGGATCGACGGCGAGGACGCCAACGGTCTTTTCCTGCTTCCGGAAGGAGGCGATCAGCGCGTCGACGAGGGTGCTTTTCCCGGCGCCGGGGGGTCCCGTAATCCCGACGACGTGGGCACGGCCGGTGTGGGGGAAGATCCGTCGGATTGCGTTCTTCGCCTCGGGGAGCTCGTCCTCCAGGTTCCGGATCAGGCGGGACGCGGTCCGGACGTCGCCCGCCCGGATCTTGCGGACCTGTTCCATCCCCTCGAATTCCTCTGTCATAGAAAACCCTTGTGGCGTAATTAGGGACAGAGCCCCTATTTTACCGTAGGAAAATAGGGGCTCTGTCCCTAATTACTACGGGAGGAAATGGGGACAGGTACAATTTTTCCGAAAGAAAAATTGTACCTGTCCCCATTTCCCCTATTCTTTCCGTGGCTGAACGTTCGTCCGGACCCACTGGACGATCGTGTCGAGCGGGGCGCCGGGGGTAAAGATCGCCTTGATGCCGGCTTCGTAGAGCAACGGGAAATCCTGATCGGGGATGATCCCGCCGCCGATGACGGCGATGTCGCCTGCCCCCTGTTCCTTCAGGAGTTCGACAACGCGGGGGAAGAGGGTGCGGTGGGCGCCGGAAAGGCAGCTCAGGCCCACCAGGTCCACATCCTCCTGAATCGCCGCTGCTGCGATCTGCTCCGGGCTCTGATGGCAGCCAGTGTAGATCACCTCGAAGCCCGCGTCGCGAAAGCAGCGGGCGAGAACCCGCGCCCCGCGGTCGTGGCCGTCGAGGCCGGGTTTGGCCACCAGGATCCGTATCCTTTGCTCTGCCATAACGTTCCCTCAACAGGCTGTTGAAAAAC
>JAURXV010000112.1 GCA_030654195.1 Syntrophales bacterium
CTCGGTCCACTTGAAAGACGGGTTGAGCGTCGCAGCGGAGACCATGGCGGAGTTTGGAAGGGGCAAAATAGAAGGGACCGAGGTGTATTAAAGGTGCGAGGTGCAAGGGGTATAACACTCCCCGAAAACTGGACAGGGTAACAAGGTTCATTTTACTCATCTAAATGCTACGATGACTTCAAGCGGTTATCATTGATTTTCAGTGAAGCAGCCAGTGTGGACTCGTAGGTGTCGCCAATAGCCAGCGAATTCCATTTTTTCTGCCTTCGCGCTTGAGCAATACCGGTCGAAAGCTGCTACACAAGCTTATTGGTGGCTATCGCCGGCGATGATGCTGGTGATCCTTGGATTTTGTTGATTTCCCCTTTGTGGAGCCGTTTTTCTTCTTCCTTCCAATTATCGTCACACTCTTGGCACCCAGTGGCAACAGGTTGTAAAGGAATTACTGAAGCTCAATTTTCAGTGGAATACCTACCGCCAAACTCGCACGTGACAGGGTAGCCAAGGTAATGCCGGTATCATCTTCATCCAGCAACCGATTTACAACAGCACGGCTCGTATGCATACGAGCTGCCATTTCAGTTTTTGTGATGTGCATCCTCTTCATGGCTTCTGCCAATTGCCACGCAATAACACGCTTGATAGCGGCTGCGGTTACCTCTTCCCGGATGCCCTCTTCCTTTAAGAAGTCATCAAAATCGCTTCCAATATGCTGATTGCTCATACACACCTCCTACAACTGATTCTTACGGGTCCTTGCTATCTCTAAATCCGGATTGGGCGTACCCTGCGAATTCATGATAAAAGCATGCAGCAACACCATTTGGCCGTCAACCACAGTAAATAGTACTCGAAATATCCGTCTTTCAAGATGGCTGCGAACTTCCCACAAATCTTTTTTCCATTTTGCGCACCAGCGGCATACCCAGCGGCCAGCCAAACTGAACCTCTTTGATATCTGTGCCAATGATCTTTCGATCTTCCGGTGATAAATCCCGAAGGAAGTTCCTTACCGGCTCATTACCGGCTTCGGTATGGAAGAACTTTACGGACAGGATAGGCCCACTCATGGTCATATCGTATCTAAAAAGATACTTTATGCAAGTTCTTTGATGACCCAGTTCTTTGATGACCCAGGAACTGCCAACCACCCATAATCCATCCGCATGAAATCGTCGGGAAAAGCGACGTATGGAAATCGTTGAGTTGGAGGACTTCCACACGGTGGTATTATGTTCCCGCCGTTGAAGAGATCAGACAGCAGCGGAATAGGATCTGATGAAAAGAACCCCGGAAGTGGACCTTCCGGGGTTCTTTCATGTTCAGAGCAGGTCGGGGAGTTTCTCCAGGGCCTGCTCCAGGAGCTCCGGTTTCGGACCTCCCGCCTGCGCCATGTCGGGCCGGCCGCCGCCGCTGCCGCCGACGAGCGGGGCGATGGCCTGGATGATTTTTCCCGCATGGTACCGGTCGTTGAGATCCTTCGTCACCAGACAGAGGAGCATCGCTTTCCCGTCCGCCCGGCTCCCGAGCAGGATGATACCGGAACGAAGCCGATCCCGGAGCTTGTCGCCTAAATCCCGGAGGGTTTTGACATCGGAGGCCTCCACGACGGTCGCAAGGACATCGATCCCGTGGATCTGACGAACGCGGCTCATCAGATCGCCGGAGTCTTTCGCCGCCAGTTTCCCTTTCAGGGCTTCGATCTCCTTCTCCAGCTCCCGTTCACGCCGAAGAAGCTTTTCCGTTCTGTCCGCCGTCTCCAGAAGGCCGATCCTCAGGAGTCCGGCCGTCTTCCGGAGTTCATCCTCCGCGCGCTGCACATGGGCAACGGCCGCGTGTCCCGTCAACGCTTCGATCCGGCGAACGCCTGCGGCTATGGACGACTCATGGACGATCTTCAAAAAGCCGATCTCCCCCGTCCTTTTCACATGCGTCCCTCCGCAGAGCTCGCTGCTGAATCCGGCCATCCCGACAACGCGGACCGTCTCCCCGTATTTCTCGTCGAAGAGCGCCGTCGCCCCGGTCTTCACCGCCTCCGCAAGGGGCATCACAGCGGTTTCGACAGGGGCATTCGCCCGGATCATCCGGTTGGCCAGCTCCTCTACCCTCGCCAGCTCTTCCTCCTCGATCTTCGAAAAATGGGTGAAGTCAAAGCGGAGGTGATCGGCGTTCACCAGGGAGCCGGACTGCTTGACATGCTCCCCGAGGACCTGCTTCAGCGCGGCCTGGAGAAGATGCGTCCCCGAATGATTGGCCTCCGTCGCCCGCCGGGTTTCTTTATCCACCTTCAGGAGAATCTCATCCCCCGTCCGAAGCTTCCCCTTTTTCATACGGCCGAGATGGCTGATCAGGTTGTCGAGAGGCCGCTTCGTATCCGTGACCTCGAAATGAAAGCCGTCGCCCTCGATCACGCCGGTGTCGCCGACCTGACCGCCGATTTCCCCGTAAAACGGGGTTTTGGAAACAATGACCTCTGCCTCCTCCCCCTCTCCAATCTCCGTTACCGGCCGGCCCTGTGTCAGCAGCGCGGCCACGCGCGAGCGGTCCTCCGTCACCCCTTCATGGCCCGTGAATATCGTCGCGATCCCTTCAATGGATAGACGGTGGTAAACCTCGGAGATCGCCTCCTGCCCGCTCCCCTTCCAGGATTCGCGCGCCTTCTCCCGCTGGGCGGCCATCGCCTTCTCGAAGCCCTCCATGTCGAGGGCGAGGCTGTCCTTCCGGACGATATCCGCCGTGAGGTCCGTCGGGAAACCGAAGGTGTCGTAGAGCTTGAAAATGACATCACCTGGGATCACCTCCCCGCCGGTTTCTTTCAGAACGGCCACCTCCTCCTGAAGGATCCGGAGGCCGGCGTCGAGGGTCTCGATGAAACGGTGCTCCTCGCTCTCCACGACCTTCCGGATGTAGGCGGCTTTGTCGACCAGGTCCGGGTAGGCCCCCTTCATTTCGTTGATCACGACCCCGCACACCTCATGGAGGAAGGGCCGGTTCATGCCAAGGAGTTTCCCGTGGCGCGCCGCCCTCCGGAGGATCCGCCGGAGGACATAGCCGCGCCCTTCGTTGCTCGGGAGGACGCCGTCGCCGATCAGGAAGGCCACGGCGCGGCTGTGGTCGGCGATGACGCGGATCGAAATGTCGTCCTCCCCGTTTTTCCCGAAGGTCCGGCCGCTGATCTCTTCGATGAAGCGGATGATCCCGGTGAAGAGATCGGACGCGTAGTTGCTGGTCACCCCCTGGACGACGGCGGCCAGGCGCTCGAGGCCCATCCCCGTGTCGATGTTCGGCTTCGGCAGCGGATTCAGCTTCCCGGCGGCGTCGCGGTCGAACTGGGTAAAGACGAGGTTCCAGATCTCGAGGTGCCGGTCGCATTCGCAGTTCACGTCGCACGCCGGGCTTCCGCAGCCCGTCCCCTCCCCCTGGTCGAAGAGGATCTCGGAACAGGGACCGCACGGGCCGGTCTCCCCCATCATCCAGAAGTTGCTCTTCTCCCCCATCCGGACGATCCGCTCCTCCGGGACCCCCATCCCGTCATGCCAGATCCCAAACGCCTCGTCGTCGTCCGTATAGATCGTGATCCATAGCCTCTCCTTCGGCAAACCCATGATGACGGTCAGGTATTCCCACGCCCAGGCAATGGCCTCGGCCTTGAAATAATCCCCGAAGGAGAAGTTTCCCAGCATCTCGAAGAAGGTGTGGTGGCGCGCCGTGACGCCGACGTTTTCCAGATCGTTGTGCTTCCCGCCTGCCCGGACGCACTTCTGCGAGGTCGCCGCCCGGCGGTAGCTCCGCTCCTCCAGCCCCAGAAAACAGTTTTTGAACTGCACCATTCCGGCGTTGGTGAAAAGGAGTGTCGGGTCGTCCTTGGGAACGAGAGGGGAACTGGCAATCCGCGCATGCCCTTTCCCTTCGAAAAATTTCAGAAAACTCTCCCGGATCTCACTCCCCGTCATCGTCATGGAACACTTCCTCCTCTGTTTTTTTCAGTATCTTCAAGATGAGTCCGGTGGGGAATCCCTTCCCCATCAGACTTCTGGCCAATCCGGCCTTTTCCCGTTCGTTCAGCGCGGCGACCGGCCGTCCCCGGATCTTCTTCCGGAGCAGCCGTCTTGCCGCCTCCTCCTCGTCGAGCTCCCCGCGGACCTCCGCGATCACCCGTGCAGAGAGCCCCGCGTCGATCCCCCGCTCCCGGAGATCAAAGGCGATCCGCCGGTCTCCCGCGAGGCGGCTCACCGCAAGCACCCGCGCCCGCTGCCTCGCGAAGGCCTCATCGTTCAGGTAGCCGAGCTCCCGGCACCGCCGGACAACCTGCTCGATGACCGGCGCCGAGAAACCGCCTTCCCGCAGTTTTGCGCTCAACTCCTTTTCGCTGTGCGCCCGGAGGGTCAGCAGGCGGAAGGCCTTTCCTTCGGCCCGGCCGTACTCGCGGTCCTCGTTCATATCTTATTTCGGTTCTTCCTTCACAACGGCAGCGGCCTTCGGCTTCAGACCCAGCTTCTCGCGGACCTCCGCCTCGACCTGCGCCAGGATCTCCCCGTTTTCCTTCAGGAATGTTCGGGTGTTGTCCCGCCCCTGGCCGAGGCGCTCCCCCTTGTAGGAGTACCAGGCGCCGCTCTTTTCGATGATGCCTTTGTCCGCCGCCAGGTCAATGACATCGCCCTCCTTCGAGATCCCTTCGCCAAAAATGATATCAAATTCCGTCTCCCGGAAGGGGGGCGCGACCTTGTTTTTGACGACCTTCACCCGGGTGCGGAAGCCGAGCACGTCCTGTCCCGTCTTGATCGCGCTCACCTTCCGGATGTCGAGACGCATCGTCGCGTAGAACTTGAGTGCGTTGCCGCCCGTGGTCGTCTCGGGATTCCCGAAGAAGACGCCGATCTTCATCCGGAGCTGGTTGATGAAGATCACGGTCGTCTTGGACTTGCTGATGCTCCCCGTCAGCTTCCGGAGGGCCTGCGACATCAGGCGCGCCTGGAGCCCCATCTGGGCGTCCCCCATCTCCCCCTCGAGCTCAGCCTTGGGGACGAGGGCGGCCACGGAATCGACGACGAGAACGTCCAGCGCCCCGCTCCGGACAAGGGTCTCGGAGATCTCGAGCGCCTGCTCTCCCGTGTCGGGCTGGGAGATCAGGAGGTCATCCGTGTTGACGCCGATCTTTCTCGCGTAGGTGACGTCGAGGGCGTGCTCGGCATCGATGAAGGCCGCGAGCCCCCCGAGTTTCTGCGCCTCGGCCACAATATGAAGGGCCAGCGTCGTCTTCCCGCCCGATTCGGGGCCGAAGATCTCGATGACTCTCCCCCGCGGGACCCCGCCGATGCCAAGCGCGATGTCGAGGCTGATCGACCCCGTGGAGATCGCGGGTATGTCGGAAATCACCTCCCCGCCGCCCAGCCTCATGATCGCCCCCTTCCCGAACTGCCTCTCGATCTGCGTGATCGCCAGATCAACCGCCTTTGCCCTTTCCGTATCCGTTCCCATAGACACCTCCTTCGTCCCTCTCCCCGGTCCGTGCTGTTGTTTGGATGTTACCCTCACGTTTCGGCCCTACGCCCCCTCCTGCCCCGCAAAGGGATACCCTGCAAGCCGCGTGTAAACCGCCCCCCGGGGCGTCAGTTCGCTTTGAAACAGGCTGAGACCGGAGGCTGTAAACCGTCCCGCTGTATACGTTTTTTCCTTTTCCAGCGCCTCCGCGAGACCGATCAGCCCTTTCGGCGATTTGATCCGTCCCAGCGTGAGATGCGGCCGGAAGGGCCGCTCCTCGGGCGGAAAGCCGACCTCCCGGAGCGCCCTCTCCAGCCCCTGCTGAAAAGTCACCAGCCGCGCCACCTCGCCGTTCATCCCCAGATAGACGACCCGGGGCCGGCTCGGGTCGGGAAAAACACCCGTACCGCCGATCGCGAGTTCGAATGGTCCGACCGCCGCCGCGGCCTGCCCCGCGACGGTCGAAATGTTTACGACCGCATTTTCGGAGATGTCGCCGAAGAATTTCAGGGTCAGGTGGATCCCCTCCGGCCGGACCCAGCGGAGATCCCCGTGGATGAGTTTCCGCAACCGGTTCTGAATCCGCTCGATCTCCCGGAGGATCTCCTCCGGCGGATCGAGCGCCAGAAAGGCCCGGATCGTCCGTTCAGCCGTCATCGCGCAACTCCCCGGTCAAATATCGCCAGAGCATCAACAGCGCGGCCTGCGAGGCCATGACCTTGTTCCGCCGCCGCTCCCAGCGGAAGGCGTAAGGACGGCAGACGGTCGTCTCGCCGCAGGCGAGCGCGATGAAGACCGTCCCCACCGGCTTCGCCTCCGTCCCGCCTGAGGGACCGGCGATCCCGGTCACGGCGAGGCCCAGGTCGGTTCCCGCCGACTTCCGGACCCCCTCCGCCATCAGACGCGCCGTCTCGGCGCTGACCGCCCCGTACTCCCGGATCACCACCTCCGGAACGCCAAGCAGGGCGGTCTTGGCCTCGTTGCTGTAGGTCACGACGCCGCGTTCGAGAAAAGCGGAGCTGCCGGGGATGTCGGTGAGACGATCCGTGATCAGGCCGCCCGTGCAGGACTCGGCCACGGCGAGCGTGAGCTTCCGCTCCGTCATCCGCCCGGCGACGTTTCCCGCAAGTGACTCCTCTCCTTTGGCGAAGATATATTTCGAAAGCCTTGCCTCGACCCTCGCCCCCGCCTCGCGGAGCTTTTCCCCAGCCGCGTCCGCAGAGGACTCCCGCGCCGTCAGGACAAGGTGGTTCTCGGGAAAGTTCGGGTAGAAACCGATCCCGACCCCGAGGCCCGCAAGATCCGCATCGGCCATCGCGTCGTCCACCGCCGCCTCGGAGAGCCCGAAGAGCTTGAAGGTAAACGTCTCCACGTGGAGGGCGGCCTCCGGAAACGCCTTCCGGAAAAGAGGGATCACCCCCTCGGGAAGCATCCTCCGGGCCTCGGCGGGAACGCCCGGGATAACCGCGACGATCCGCCCCTCCCGCCGCAGCGCGAAGCCGGCCGCCGTCCCATTCGGGTTGGGGATGATCTCCGCCCCCTCCGGGAAAACGGCCTGTTTGGCGTTGTTCTCCGTCCACGGCAGGCGGAATTTCTCAAAACGGCGCCGGATATGCGCGAGGATGGCGGGGTCGCTGTACAGCCCCAGGCCGAACGCCTTGGCCAAGGCCACCGTCGTGATGTCGTCGGCCGTGGGGCCGAGGCCCCCCGTCACGATCACCGCATCGACGCGGGCCAGCAGATGCGCGAGCGCATCACGGATGGCGCCGTCGTCATCGCCCACGGAGATCATCCCCGCGACCGCCCATCCCTGCTCCTGCATCGTGCGGGCAATCAGGGAGGAATTGGTATCCTGGATCCGACCGCTCGTCAACTCGTTTCCGATCGTCAATATGCCGATTTTCATCTCATCATCCCAAATAAAAGACAATCCCGAAAATATGCGGTGACCCCTTTGCGCAACTTGAAAATCGGATCCCGGAAGCGCGCATTGGAGATTTTTCGGGGTACCCTGCCCCGCAGCGTAGCGAGGAGGCGCAGGGTCGAAAAATGTCCAGCGCGCGGAGGGATACGATTTTCAAAGGACACGTGAGATTTCTCTCCTCCGCTCTCATATCCCCAGCCACCGGATCAGAACCTGAAGCGCCAGATTGCCGTAGACGCCCGCCGCCAGATCGTCCGCAACCACCCCGCAACCGCCCGGGAGCCGCTCCTGAAAGAGCCGCGCCGGGAAGGGCTTCACGATATCGAACAGCCGGAACAGCACAAAACCCAGAACCACATGGGGCGCCGTCGGCGCAACCAAAAAGAGGGTCCACTGGAGGCCGGCGATCTCGTCGATTACGATGCACTGCGCGTCCTTCCGGCCGAAGAGCTTCTCCGCCTCATCCGCGACATGCCAGGCGAGGCAGGTAAAGGCCAGAACCGTGATCAGCCAGATCGGCCACGGCAGGACCGAAAAGAGCAGGTACAGCGGGATGCCGACCAGTGTTCCCGCCGTCCCCGGCGCCAGGGGCGCAAGCCCGCTCCCGAAACCCGTGGCCAATATCTTGATCCATCTTTCGTTCAGGGCACACCTCACGGCTGTTGAAAAACGCCCGTCTGCGGCGTTCCCTCATCCTTCGTCGCTGCGACGTACGCGAAAGTACGTCTCGCTCCTTAAGGATTTCGGAGGCCTTGCATCCAGACATTTTTGAACAGCCTTTTTTCCTCAAGCGGATCCGGGCGTGCGTTGCCGCATACCGGCGGTAAACTAACCTCTTTTACCCCGCGCTGTCAATGACGACTTCGCAAAAAACCCCTTGACAATAGAACGATGGTTCTATTATATCTGAAATCGGGAAAAGGCAAGCGGTTTTTTGTTCGGAACAGGACGCGCCATGAATGAGACCATTTTCAGCCTCCACAACTGGCCGCGGGCGATCCTCCACATCGACGGGGACGCCTTTTTCACCTCCTGCGAGGAGGCGATCCACCCGGAGCTGAAGGGAAAACCGCTCATCACGGGGGGCGAGCGGGGGATCGTCGCCTGCGCGAGCTACGCAGCCAAGAAGTTAGGGATCAAGCGCGGCGTCGCTCTCCACGAGGCGAAGCGGATCTGCCCGGTGCTGATCGTCCTCCCCTCCGACTACGAGACCTACAGCCTCTTCTCCCGGCGGATGTTCAACATCATGCGCCGCTTCACCCCCCAGGTGGAGGAGTACTCCATCGACGAGGCCTTCGCCGACCTGACCGGGATGAGGCGGGCGCTTAGGGCCTCCTATGAATCGATCTCCCTGAAGATCCAGCAGGAGATCGGACGGGAGATGGGGATCACCGTCTCCGCGGGCCTGAGCATCACGAAGGTCCTCGCCAAGGTCGCCTCCAAACACCGGAAACCCATGGGCTTCACCGTCATCCCGGGGAGGGCCATCGCCGCCTATCTGGAGACGCTGCCCGCGGAGAAGGTCTGGGGGATCGGCCCGGCGACGACGGACTACCTCTCCAAGATGGGCGTCAAGACCGCGCTGGAATTCGCCCGCCTCTCCGAAAAAACGGTCCGGGAGCGGTTCACGAAGCCGGGCGTGGAGATCTGGCGGGAGCTTCGGGGGGAGTCGGTCTATCCCGTCCTGCCGGAGGAGAAGAGCAGCTACACCTCGATCAGCAAGACGAAGACCTTCGCCCCGCCGACCTCCGACCGGGACTATCTCTTCGCCCATCTGCTGCGGAACCTGGAATCGGCCTGCATCAAGGCGCGGCGCTACGGCCTCGCCCCAAGGCGGATCGGCGTCTTCCTGAAGAAGCAGAACTTCGATACGGAGGGACGGGAGGCAAAGCTCAACCGCCCCTCTTCCCTCCCGCCGGAGCTCTCCGATCTACTCCGCGGCCTGTTCAACGGGATGTACAAGCGCTACGAAACCTACCGGGCAACCGGCATCGTCCTGATGGACCTCGTCCAGGATACGCGGATCCAGTATTCCCTCTTCGAAGACCCCCTCCGGGCGGAGAAGATCCGGGAGCTCTACGAGGCGGTCGACGCCCTCAGCGGCAAATACGGCAAGCACACCCTCCACCTCGGCGCCTCCCACCCCCTCGAGGTCCTTGGCAAAGGCCGCCGCGGAACGCCCACCGTCCGCGAACAGACGCAGCTCTACGGCGAGACCCGTCGCAAACACCTGGGCCTGCCCCTCTTCCAGGCGGAGGCGTATAAGTCATTTGACGGGAACAAAGATAGTGTGTAAACCTATTCCGCAATACAACTGGAAAAGAGGTGCGTCATGGCTTCCGTCCGAATCAACATCTGTCTCCCTGAAGAAGTTTTATCGCAGTTAAAGCGGGAGGTTCAGCCCAGGGAGACGAGCAAGTTCATTACCGCTGCAGTCCGAAAACAGCTCGACGAACGGCATAAGGAACGGCTTGCCGCCGAATACCGGGCCGCGGCCGCGGAAATCCAGGAACACTACAATGATCTGGAAGGAACGCTGACGGATGGCATCCATTAGGAAGGGCGGCGTCTATCTCGTGAACTTCGATCCCACCGTCGGCGCGGAAGTCAAAAAGATCCGGCCGGCCGTCGTCATGAAGGTTTCAAGAAAATCATGACCACTCAAACAATCAAGTTGATCCCATGAGTGAATACCCTCCCCCGGAGATTGAAGAGACCATCGCGGCAGCCGAGGCCAGATTGGCGGAACTGGATGAGGTGCGGGGCAAGATCCTGGCGGAGATCGAATCCCTGAAAGCCCATCGGCATCTCATCCGGGAAAGCACTCCTGTTTTTGCCGAAAACACACTTGCAAGCGTTACCAACCTCTCACCTGCGGAAGAAAAAATCGCCTTGTTCCGGCGTCTGTTTCGTGGTCGCGAAGAGGTCTATCCGCGGCGGTGGGAGAGCCGTAACACCGGAAAATCAGGTTATCAGCCCGCCTGTAGAAATGAGTGGATAACGGGATTGTGCGGAAAACCGCAGGTAAAATGCGGCGCATGCCCACATCGGGATTACCTCCCCGTCACCGACGCGGTTATCCGGAATCATCTTTCGGGATCTGATTCCCAAGCGAAGACGAATCGTGAGGGAGCGCATGATTTTACCATCGGCGTTTATCCCCTCCTTCCCGACGAAACCTGTCGGTTTCTGGCCATGGATTTCGACAAACAGGGTTGGATGGGGGATGTTACCGCCTTTCTCAATGTCTGCAAACGGATGAATGTGCCGGCGGCCCTGGAACGTTCGCGATCCGGCAACGGGGGCCATGTCTGGCTCTTCTTTTCCGAACCCATCCCTGCGACTCTGGCCCGCCGTCTCGGGACTTATCTCCTCACGGAAACGATGGAACAGCGTCCGGAGATCGGACTGGATTCCTATGATCGCCTCTTCCCCAACCAGGATACGATGCCAAAGGGCGGCTTGGGTAACCTGATCGCCCTGCCGCTGCAGAAAAAACCACGGGATCAGGGCAACACCCTATTTTGAATGATGACTTCATTCCTTTTGACGATCAGTGGGAGTATCTCTCTTCCCTGGAGCGGATGAGCCGTCGGCAGGTGGAGACCCTCGTCGAAAAAGGGACGCAAACGGGCCGCATCCTCGGGGCGCACCTGGAGATCCGGGATGACGACTCCGACACTCCATGGACCCTCCTGCCCTCTCAGATCGTCGGGGCGCCAAAAATGACCGGTCCTCTTCCCGGGCAGGTTACACTGCTCCTCGGCAACCAGATCTACATCGAAAAGAGCGGCCTTCCCCCCTCGCTGCGAAACCGCATCATCCGCCTGGCGGCCTTTCCGAATCCGGAATTCTACAAGGCCCAGGCCATGCGCATGCCGACTTACGACAAGCCACGCCTGATCTCCTGCGCGGAGGAATATCTGCAACACCTGGCGCTTCCCCGGGGCTGCCTGAACGCCCTCCTGGATCTCCTTCAGACGCTGCATATTCAACCCCGCATGGTCGATGAACGAAACGGGGGACAACCCCTGCATGTTACCTTCCGGGGGGTATTGCGGCCGGAGCAGCAGACGGCTTTTGAACACCTGCTGCCGTATGAAACGGGCGTTCTTGCGGCGACGACGGCCTTCGGCAAGACGATTGTCGCCATATCCATGATCGCCCGGAGGGGCGTGAATACGCTGATCCTCGTGCACCGCCGTCAGATTCTTGATCAGTGGCTGGAACGTTTGGAGACGTTTCTGGAAGGGGATGCCCTCGCCATCGGTCGGTTCGGAGACGGGAAACGAGATCCTTCCGGCATGATTGATGTCGCCCTGATCCAGAGTCTCCACAAGAAGACCGGCGTGGATGACAGCGTCGCCCAATACGGACACCTCGTCGTCGATGAATGCCATCACCTCTCCGCCGTGAGTTTTGAGAATGTCGCCCGCCGCTGCAAGGCAAAGTATGTGCTGGGACTTTCTGCTACGGTCTCCCGGAAAGACGGCCACCATCCCATCATCTTCATGCAGTGCGGTCCGGTCCGCTTCAAGGATGATGCACGGCGGCAGGCGGATGCCCGCCCGTTTGCCCACCATGTGATCCCAAGGAAGACGGGCTTCCGGATGCCCCAAGGATCAGGCTCCGATAAGGATCCCTCCATTACCGACATCTACGCCGCCCTCGTCGCCGACGAGAAAAGAAACGACATGATCTTCGACGACGTCCTGAAGGCCCTGGAGAAAAAACGTTCTCCGGTCGTTATTACGGAAAGAAAGGAGCACCTTCATTGCCTTGCGGAGCGGTTTTCCCGGTTTGCCCGGAACGTCATCGTAATGAAAGGCGGCATGGGGCCAAAACAGAGAAAAGCGATTGCGGAAAAGATCGCCCGCATCCCCGACGAAGAGGAGCGGCTGATCCTCGCCACCGGCCGTTACCTTGGGGAAGGATTCGACGATCCGCGCCTCGACACCCTTTTCCTGACCCTGCCGATCTCCTGGAAAGGGACGCTGGCCCAGTACGCCGGACGCCTCCACCGCGCACACGACGGAAAATCAGAAGTGATCATCTATGATTACGTTGATGAGATGCTGCCGATGACAATGCGGATGTTCCAGAAACGTCTGCGGGGTTACTATGCCATCGGCTATCAAGTCGAGGGGGTCGATACCTGAAGTGCACCCCTTTGTCCCGTTCCGCCGAGTTCGGCCAGCAGCCGGGGCAGCATCTGCGGATCGCGGCAGACGGCAAAATCCCACGCGCCCAGCCTGCCCCAATGGTTCACCGCCGTGACCCAGCGGCGGGCAGCCTGGTATTTCTGGCGGTCCTGGTCGTCCTCTTCGCCCTTCATCTCCAGGATGAGCGTTTGGCCGTTCCGGAGGCGGACGACGTAGTCCGGCTCAAAATGGTGCTGAGCGCCCTCGTATTCGTAAGGGATCAGCAGGAACGGCCGGTCATTTCTCACGTAACTGAAAACATGATCCGTCTGCATCTCCAGGTAGAAGGCGGCGGTCTGCTCCCAGGTACTGTCCAGAACAACGGCGTTTACATGGGAGCGCTGCGTGCTGTGGACGTTCCGTTTCGTCGTGAAGTCCACATCGGCCGTTGATCCAATCGGCTTGTACCGGTTCAGGATGGGCAGGAGCGGCGCCTCACCCTCCTGTTCGTTGGGAATAATGGCATCCAGCAGCAACTCCTTGATCCGACGGACATATTTTTCCAGACCGAGCTCGCAGGGGTGCTGCCCCCGGAAGTTCACCTTTTCGGCGACGTACCGGCGGACAATTTTGAGGACCTGGGGGAAAAGCTCGTGCCGGGCAAGGCCCCGCATTCGTGCACTTCCGCGCACGGGCGCCTGCTCCCCTTCGCCCACCAGTGCCGCGACGATCTGCCGCGCGATCTCGAACTCGATCTGCTGAAGATGGTTTCGGGCGTAGAACTCTCCCCTGTTGTGCACCTCGTATCCACCGATCCCTCCACCATACGCCCCGCCCTCCAGGTGGTCCGCCACGATCCGGACGAACGTGGCCGTCGGCGTTTTCTCCGGCTCGACAATCAACCGTTCCAATTTGCTGAAATCGGCAGTAATCGACGGCTTTCGGAGGGCATAGACATAGCCCTCGACGTTCGGGAAACGGATCTCGTAAGCCGCCCGTTCCTGGACGGCATAAACGTGGTTGACCGGCCGGTCAGGTGGGGTCCGGGAGGGCTTGCCCTTGTATGGAATCACCGAGAAGGGGATGCCATAGACATCCACGTACTCCTCCGGGAGGAGTTCCGTCTGCGGGTCCGGCGTGTAGTTCATCCGCCTGAGCCCTCGGCCCACCACCTGCTCGCAGAGAAGCTGGCTCCCGAAGGCGCGGATTCCCAGGATATGGGTCACGTTGTTTGCGTCCCATCCTTCCGTCAGCATGGCCACGGACACGACGCAGCGCACATCCTGACCTGCTTTCCCGGGCTTGCCCACGGTGTTGACGATTTCGCGGAGTTCCTTGGCCGCCTCATCGCGGGTGGCGTCCGGATCTTCACTTTCCACCTTCTCCAGCCGCCGGCTGTCGATGCGGATCGTCCAGAGTCGCCCCGGATCGTTCTGGAACAGTTCCGGAAAAGCGGACTTGTTTGCCCCGTAGGTCACACGCGTTTTGGCATTCTTCCGTCTGGTCTTCGGTTCCTCTTCCCCGTCTTCGGTCTTCTCCGGAATCTCCTCCACGTCCGCCTGGCCGGAAATGTTCTCGAAAAAGAGCTGAGCAATGTCCGTGTTGTCGCAAACGACGATCATGACCGGCGGCGCCTTCAGGGCCGTGTCGCTCGCCTCCTCGATCGCCGCAAAGGCCTTCCGGTATTCGCCCGCCAGTTGGACGAAGGCGTCCTGAGCCCGTTCCCAAACGATCTCCGGTTTCGGCCGCTTGTTTGACAGCCGCTGGCCCGCAACCAGGTCTTTGGTAATATTCCGCCAGAGACGGAAATACTTCGGATCGGGCTGGCCCGTCGTGTCACTGACCGGCAGGCGGGGGATCTTCGTGATCCCGCTTTCGATCGCATCCACCAGGCCGAAATCGCTGACGATCCACGGAAACGGCTCCCCTTCCGGATAGCCGCTGCCCTTGATATAAAACGGCGTCGCGGAAAGATCCATGCAGAAGCGGATGCCGCAGGCCTTCGCGATCCGGTCGAGCCCCTGCACCCAGATCGTGGCGGCCTCCCGCTCCTTCTTCACGTCGGCGGTCGTCGCCTTCGCCTCCTTCTCGGAGATGGGGGCCGGCCGGTAGGCGTGATGTCCCTCGTCGTTCAAAACCATGATCGGCCCACGCTCGAAAAGCTCGCCCAGGCGGTTTCGGGCGAAGGCCTCGTCGGTCTCTTCGCCCTTTTTCACGACGGCGTAACTCTTGCCGCCCTCGCTGTGTTCGGATTCCGGAGCGAAGAAATGCCAGTTCGTGACCAGGACCTTGCCGGTCCGCAACAGGTCGCGGTAGGGGGGCGCCACGAGATCGAACTGGGTGTAGTAATCATCGCCCCGGGCGTCCGTCCGGAGGACCTGGAGGCGCTCCTTGATCGTCAGATTCGGGCAGCAGACAAGCACGGCGTTGGGAAAGCGGTCATCGCTCGGCACCCGGGCGCGGTTACAAAAGGCCCAGGTGATGATCATCGCCATCACGACGGTCTTGCCGCTCCCGGTGGCCATCTTGCAACCAAATCTTGTCAGGGGCTCCACCGACCCGTCCACCATCTTCCAGAGGAGATCGAAATCGGCGTCGGTGAACTCGGGGTTCCAGCGTGGCTTGCCCCGCTGACCATCGCGACGATATCCTCTGATTTCATTCAGAAAGATCATCGTCTCCGCCGCTTCGATCTGACAGAAGAAAAAGCGCCGCGGCCGGTCCTTCCGCAGCCAGTGCCGGAGGAGATCCTTGGTGACGTTCGTCGCCCCCTCCCAGCCTGCGTTCCGCCACCGCTTCACGTCGGCGCGCAGCTTGTTCACCAAGATCAGGTCCCGCCGGTCCTCTTCCAGTTCCAGGGAGAGCTGACCTCGACGGCTGTCCGCGTCGGCGAACTTGTACCAGTAGGCGGCAGGCCGGCGGCCCTCCCGAAGGGCGGCACGGCCTGTCTGCCGGTCGAACTCCCAGTACCGGGTCGGCTCGTAGTACGGCTTGCAGATGACCGGGCTCTCGACGGGTTGGATGAGAACGGGGTCGTCTGGTGGAGATGTTGGCATCATTAGTCCTTTTCTTTGTCGATGACGGTCACGGCGTAGTGCAACGCGGCGTCAACTGTTTCGCGCGTCAGTTCAGGATACGCTTGTAAGACTTGATCCAAGCTGTATCCTCCTGCAATCATACCCAAAATATTCATCACCATAATGCGCGTACCGCGAATCACCGGTTTTCCTGCACAAATATTCGGATTTACTGTAATCCACTTATTCATCGTTCATTTTCAAAGCTAAATCTATTGTGTTTTTTTATCATACACCCCCAGCTTGTGTACCCGCAAGACCTCGTTGCCGCGCGGATCGATCACCTTGACGGCGATCCGGCTGTGGTCGCCCGCGGTAAAGGGCAGGGAGACCGTACCGGAGAGTTTCGCGAAGGCCTCCTCGTCCAGCGCCCCGCCCAAGGCCTTGCCCAACTTTTCCCAGGCGTTCCGGTCCGGGAAAAAGGCCTGACAGACACAGAAGCAGCGGCCGTCGTAGTCGCTGTCGAGAAACCACGCGGAAACCTTCTCCGCCCCCGACGAGCGGACCGCGTTGGTCACCGGGTCGTAGATGTCCACGCCCTCCATGTGGACGACATACTGCCCGTCCTCTTCCCGCTCCAGGCGCGTCCGCGGTGAGCCGGAGACCGTGAATAACTGGCTGGAGACTGTGGTTTTGAGGAGGTCGCCCATGTTCACGTCCGGGCGGATCTGGGCCATGTGCAGCTTGACGGCCGGGTCTTCCACCTCTTGGATCGTCACCTGGGCCTGGGCGTCGAAGCTGAAGGCAGCGAAGACCAGATCGTCGAAGCCGCGCCGGGCAGCGATCCGGATCCCCTCCTCGACGATCCGTGTCGTCAGCGGGCCGTACTGGGGTCCGAAGATCACGGCGACCGATCGTTCATCCTCACCCTCTCCCCACGCTCCCTTCGCATGGATCGTCGAGCCGTCGGCCAGGGCCTCCAGCGTCCGGAATTTCAGAATTTTGTTATCAGGAAAACGAACGCCATCACCGCGCAGCAGGCGGGTCATCCGGTCGAGATAGGCCTCGGTGTTCTGCGCATCCGACCGGAGGGCATCCGTGCCCCCGTCGAAGGTCTCCAGTTCCTCCGGTGCGCCGCCGATGGGCGATTCGTCCGGCTCCCCGGCGTCGATGCTCTCCTCAGCCGGGATGACCCCCTCCATCGTGAACGGCCCGGCGACACGCACCCGGTTCCGCTCCAGGAAGGGCTGATCGACCAGTTCCTCCTGATCGGCCCGGGCGGCGATGCAGGCGTTGACTTCGTCCATCTTTCCCCGCCAAGCCGTGCGATACACCGTCAGGGCCTCATGCAGGGCCTGCGGCCAGTCGGGATCGGTATCGAAGGGAACCTCCCATTCCTGCCATCCCTTCTCCGGAAACCGCCAGCGCCGCTCGTCGGCATCGGTGACCGCCCGTTTCCCCTCCCTCTTCCGTTTGTCTTCCAGTTTGACAAGAAGTTTCTGCCGGAGGGCCTTCGTGACGCCCTTCCCGAGGGTCGCGTTGAGCGCTGCCAGCTTTTCGGCGAGGATCGGCGCCCATTTGTCGAAGATCAGATCGAGGGCCTGGTTCTGGGCGATGCTCTTCAGGGTGACGTGGGGAACGGTTTTGCAGTCAAAGGTGCAAGCACCAGGAATCTGCCCCTCCGGATCGGTCAGCCAGGAGCCGTCGGGATTCCGTTGAACGTCCCCGGCGCTCGTCGGCCGGAGGCGATAATAATCGAACTTTGCCGTCAAAAGCCGCTGACGGGCGATCGCCAGGGCCACGCGGCTTACGTCAATGGTGATCCACCGCCGCCCCCACTGCTCCGCTACGTATTCCGTCGTTCCCGACCCGCATGTCGGATCCAGCACCAGATCACCAGGGTCGGTGGTCATGAGCATGCAACGCTCAATGATTGTGTTTGAGGTCTGAACTACGAAAACTTTAGGGTCTTCTCGGCTCTGAATACCACCGCCAACATCTTCCCAAAGATTTGTAAGGCTCAAGCACCCAAAGTCATCAAAACATTTCTTGAATCGAAGATTGGTTCCGGTTTGAATCACACGACCGGTAGGAATAAGACGTGTCCGGATATTATCCGTGGTCGTTCGCCAGTGGCCTACTGGTGGACGATATGGCTCTCCTTCAAATGTCAGGGCAGCCATGGTGTTGTCTGAACCTTCTCCACGCGATGTCAGCCCTTGATCGGTGAAATACCGAAAATTGGAAAGGTCCACTCCGCTCGCTTGTTCATCAAGAGTTAATCGCCGAGTTTCGCCTGTGTCCAGATTTTCTACAAAGTCATACCGAGTTGCACCCTTCTCGCCTCTTTTCAGCACTTTATGAAGTTCTTGGTATTTCACCTTTTCAGCGTCTCGACAATACCAGAGAATATAGTCACAAGAAGTATCGAGTGTTCTCGCCCCCGCGCTTTGGGTTGTCTTGTAGCTGATCAGGCTTATGAAATTCGCCGTTCCAAAAATTTCATCCAACAATGTCCGGACGCGATGAACATTCGTATCGGAAATCTGAACAAAGATACTCCCCGTATCAGCCAGCAACTCCTTGCAAAGCAACAGCCGGTCCCGGAGATAGGAGAGGTATGAATGGACGCCGAGGGTCCAGGTGTCGCGGTAGGCCTTGACCATCTCCGGCTCACGGGTGAGGTCTTCATCCCTGTCCTTCACGTCGCGGCGCCCGACCTCGGGCTGAAAGTTGCTGGCGTATTTGATGCCGTAGGGCGGATCCATGTAGATCATCTGCACCTTGCCGGCCAAGGCCTCGCGCCGGGCGAGCGACGCCATCACGGAGAGCGAATCGCCCAGGATCATCCGGTTCGTCCAGTCCATCGGGTGCTTGTAGAACTGCACCGCTTCGCGGTACTCGTGCTCCGGGTCGGCGAAGAGGTTGCGCTGGATGTCCTCCCTCCGGGCGACCTTGAGGATCGCCTGCGTGGAGATGCGTTCGTGGATGTGCAGGGCCACGGGATCGGCGACGCACCACTGCTGCTCCCGCTTCCCCGCCCACTCGAGCCACGGCTCGTGATTCCGGAAGGCTTCCTGGACGCGCTTCATCTCCTCCGGTTCCAGCTTCCGTTTCCCCGCCGCATCAATGAGTTCAGCGATGTCGTCAGACTTGCCGGTTCCATCGAACCGCAGCGCAGGCGCAAGATGCGGATTGTAGGCCCATTTGATCCGCTTTTCCCTGGCAATCTCCCCCCGCGCCTCCAGCCCCGCCGGCGGGATGTTCAGCCGCGTGACGTTCTTATGCCGGTAATCAACCACATTCTCCCCGGCCTGTCCCGTATCCGCTTTTCGTTTCCTCATGAGTTCACCCTGTCATATTGCCTGTTCGATAAACCTGCATTCATCTCTCGGTCATGTGTAAGCAGCGATTTCATTACTTTACTTTCTACTTCTGTTACAAATACATAAAAGATTGCGGTGGCGTCGCTACCCTAAAGCTTTTAAGTGCCAATGGAACCTCATACATCCTTGTGGATTTAACCTCTATTGCATAACCCTTTGTCTTGTCTGTGAAATATTCAAGAAATTTCGCTTTAGTTATACCGGCATAATCCTTTGTCATTGCCCAAAGCGCATGAGGCTCATCATGGAGAATATCTCCAATTTCGAACTCTCCGATTACGCTTCTAACAGGTTCAGATGCGTAAACGACTATTTTCTTCACTTCGGTGCGTTTGAAAATGGCACGACGGTATTCGAACCGCTTTGATCCATCAAATATCTTTAACGCAAATTCTGGTTTAATCGACAATAAGACTCTCATCTGATTGGCACTCCCGTAATATATCTTTAAAGTTTCTTACGCTAATCTGCGTAAAACCTCTGGGTGCATCGTCAACATTACGTATAACACCTATCTCAATCAACTTTTCCATATTTATACGCTTTGGAAATGAGTACGCATATAAGAAATTTACTATGAATGGTCTATATCTTTTGTTGTAGTTCCAATGCTTGGATAATTCCTTATCAGTGAAAACGCTCCTTGATCTACACAACCGGATAAAATCCAGCTCACTTGGTATGTTGTCAATGACATTTTCTACCACACCTATCGTTGTCACGACGCCCTTGTAGAACCCACCGGTCCGATAAAAAACAATTATATCTCCGGGAGACAGATTCCTCTCGATGGATCTGGATATGTAAACTTTACTTATTGCATTTCTATGTGGCTCATTTTCCACGAAAGCAGCAGGTGATTCCGTCCGTAGAATTGAGTCCGGAAATAGCTCTGTATGGTACTCTGGATATATTGGAACGATGTAAATACGTCCCGCTGTCGAGAAGAAAGGGTAGGTCAGTTTTGGAGATGAACGGTTGACTATGCGTGAGAAGGATCGCACATATACAAACTCTTCCCCTGCCGAGCTACCCTTACGGCCATGAAGGTGAAAGCCGTAATCTTCGAAAAGGTTTATGAGTCGTTGTTGCTCAATACGTTTATCGAATGTAGTCACATATATCTCATCGACATCGAAACGGAGTGCATTGTTAAAAAACGATTTTGAGGAATCTTTCACCTAACCGGGAACCATTCGGTGTTACTTTGAAAGTTCCAATTTTCAGGCGCTTCTTCCTCGTGAAAGGAGGATTTATATCGGTATAATCTTCGCCCTTGCCTTCGATCTTAGGGTAAAGAAGGGCAATCGGCTTACTCGCGGAACGACAGACATAGACCGTCTCATCGGCCTTCCGGTTGCTCCAGTTCTCAAAGCCGGGATAGTCGTCCTTAAGTGAAAGAAAGAATTCATCCGCGATATTGAGATTTCCGAAGAGATCCTTTTGGACCGAGAGGACTTTATAGTCTGCCAATTCCGGGTTTTCTGTCGTCACCTTCTCCAAGAAGGCATCTATTGTGTAAACCCGGTCTGCGATGCCCAACAAGGAAGCTTTAATGAAGATTTTCTTGTCCTCGGTAATTAATACGTCCGCTCTTCCGTTATATAGTTCATTGATAATGAGTGTGTCGTTTAGATCATTTTGATTCTTGTCTATCTGCTCTGAAATCCTGCGGATTTCTTCTGACAATGGTGCTTTTGTTTTCAGTATGTTGTAGTTAGCAAGTTTTATTTTGAGAGATTGGCGAACCCTGGCATCTTTATGCTTTTCAATCTCTTCAGCCGTTACAGGATGGATACATTTTTTATGGTGGAGATTGTCGAGCCACCTAAATAATACTCCGATGTCTTCATTGACAACGGAAGCGGCCTCTCGGTGGATGACAATATTGGTATCGATTAGAACTTTCACTGGCACCCCCTGACACTAATCTGCCCCTCTCCGCTGATTTTTTGTTTACCAAAGCCTGTATTCAGTCACCACTTTAGCTGGTCGACCGGAATGATCTTTTTTAATGTTCTTTATCTTTCGGAGGATTAGGATCATTACCAGGTGGAATGGTGTCTTTACTTCGGATCTTTCCATCTAATCCTTTTGTGGTTAATTCACCGCCTCCCTGATTTTGGAGCATATGCTTGGCTTCGTTAATCGCAGCTTTCTGAGTGTCGTGAAGACTCGATGCACGATCGGCATCATTTTTTTTGTTTACCCATGTTCCATCTTCACGTCGATATACAATGCGGTCTTGATCTTTACTCATTGCTCCTTTTCCTCCTTTGCTCTTAGATGGATTAAGCTGCATCGTGGCAGCAGTGAAAAGCACCTCTGCTTATTAGGCAACGTCACTCAATAAACACCTCCGGAATTCTGGTGACATAGCAATTTCACGTATCCTCGGAATTCTCCCACACCGCCTATTGCAGATTCAGCGCATAATTCGGCTGATAAATACCGCTATCACGCGTCGGCATTTCGCCATACGTTGTGCCGTCCAAGAGTCTGCCAGCTTTCTTCTTATTGACGCCGCCCCACTGTTTGAAAAAGAAGGGAACTTTTGCGTCATGGCATTGCTGTTGGATGTCGATCACCCAGTTTTTGTTCATGGGCCGGGCGCCGGGGCCGCTTTCCCCGCCGACGATCACCCAATCGATCTTCGTAAGATTCATATCGGGTATCGGGCCTAAGAGTGGTTCAAGAGAAAGAAATCTGACGGCGGCCGGCACACTGCGAAGATATTCAAGCCGGTAAAGGTAGGCGGCGCTTTCCACCGTCACCCCCATCCAGATGTTCTCAGTCCAGTTCAGCGACAGCGCAAGGTCGGCAAGACGTTCCGCCCTCTTGGTCAAAATCTGGAACCGGTGCCGATACGCATTGTTCATGACTTCAAAGACCTGTTGAATGAAGGAGAGGGGAATCTCATTGTGAAAGAGATCGCCCATGGAGTTGACAAAAATCATGTGGGGGCTTTTCCATTTCAAAGGAATATTCAAGGCATGAGGATGCAAAGTCACCTGAAACCCGTTGACGTAGTTTTTCTGTCCCATCGCCTTGAGCCGGAGGGCCATACGTTCGGCATAGCAATGGGCGCATCCCTCGCTGATCTTGGTGCAGCCGGTGACCGGGTTCCAGGTCGATTCCGTCCATTCAATCGTTGAATTTGCAGCCATCTTCACTCTTTCCTATCCGGAAATGTTGCGAGCACATCGTCGGCAAATGTCCCTTTTCTTCGTTTCGATCCATCGGATTTTCTTGCGGTTATCTTTCCATCATTTTCCAGATTTTTCAATGCTTCTTTGTAATTCGAAGCGATGTAAGGGGTATCGACACTGTGATCTTCGTATATCGACCTCATGGGAAGAGTCCGCCCCGTATAGGCTTCCAGGAGTGTGTCCTGCAGATCTTCGAGTGGTCTTGACAGTTGAAACAGCAGGCTCTGTTTCGGCAGAAAATCCGCAGGGCTATATTCGAATGAGGGGACGCCCTGATCGGCCCCTGAGCTCTCCTTTGCCATAATCCCCTTCATGATATCGTAGCCGCGGAAGTTCTTGCTGACAAAAATCAGGTGATGACTTGTGCGGTTCCCCGTCGCATCCCTGAAGCGGAAAGGCAGGGTATAGCGACCACCATACGATTTGATCGCCTGGCAGAGTTCCTCGATGATCATCAGTTCTCGTTGCGGAGGATTGTTCAATTCAAGCTTTTTCCTTAATGCATCCGCCCGCTCTTCACCGAAGAGGGAATCCATGTGCTGCTTGACCATGGGGTTGCTCATACCCATGCTGATTCTGTTGTAATTGAAAAAGAAAAGGCAGTCGCACCCCCAATCTTTCAAAACGGAATTGACCAGGCGCAGCGAAAGGCCTTTATAGCCCCAGGGATCCACGAAAAATAGTGTGGGAACGAGTGTCATCCCTTCAAACATCTTGACGATCTCTTCTCCGACCTCTTCATTATTCACCTGGGGCTGATATTTCAGGGTTTCGACTTCGGAAATTTCCGCAATAGCCTTCTCAAGCGACCGCGCGTTGGCCTCATCCTTGTCGTTAAAAAGGGTAACGAGACGATCCCGAATATCAGGCTTCTCTATGGATTTCTGTAGTATCCTCAGGGGAGTAGACTGAGAACCGTCTTTATAGCGGCCGGGTCCGGCAAAAAGATCGATATAGGCGATTTTCTGAGGCTGACTGGGGTTCTTTTTCTGAGTATTGACGATGACGCTCGCCCATGCATCGAAGTATTTGGCGACAATCGTCGCTTTCACGAGAGATTGCTCGGTTTGTTCATCGAAGAAGCTATTGGCTTTCATGGATGAACCTCACTTCGTCAGAGACGTCATTGTCATAACATGGAAATCATGCCTTCCATTGGAACGTTCGGATCAGGTCTTTGAAATAACTCCATCTCTTCGTCAGGTGTTGATATCGTCCGGCGACGATTCCCGGGGAGATGCCCAGTCGATCGGCAAATTGGACAATCTCATCGCGCGAACGGCAGGCACGGATTTCCTCATCGTAGCGGGAAGGGATCAGGAAATCGGCGGCAAACCGGTTGGCCCTTTCCTCGCGCGGATCGTCGCTGCTGCCGTCGTTGATGAGCAGATCTTTTTTGCTGTCGTGCAACACATGTCCCGCCTCGTGGAAAAAGGAAAACCAGAACTTGTCTTCGCTTTTCCCCCGAAGACAGAGAAGGATCATGGCCTTTTGAGGCGATAGCCACTTGGTAGCCCCGTTCCAGGGCGCCTTCTTCATCTCACGAACGAGTGAGAGGGCCACACCGGCTTCCGCACAAAGCTTTTTCGTTTCCGGTTCAAAGATTTCCGGTTCTTCACGGGTCAGTCCGCGGATCTTTTGGAGAGCCTGCTGAAACCGATTCCGGTCGTATGGCTTGCATTCCGTTTCCCGGGCCTGCGATTCCCCCTGCCTGATCCAGGCGGATGCCGGTCCAGGTTGAGACTCGAAACACTGCGAACGCCGCGCGGCTACGGCAGGCGCATCCCAGAGGTCATGCCATGCACGGACGCTGCCGACACCGTAGAAAGCCAGCGTCTCCCGGAGCAATTCGATCTTTTCCTGTCCTGGTTTCAAGTACTTGCGTTCCGTTAGTTCTTTGATGGGAATGGTCTGCAACCAATCCGGGTCGGATTGCAATCTCTTTGACTCCGCAAGCCTGGTCAACTGCTCCTGGTATTGGAGTTCAAGGTTGTTCCAGTAACGGGCGGGTACGCCGGTCACCAATTCGAGGCGGTTGGCGGTTTCGTAAGAGATCGGCTGATCACCTTTGAAGATTCTGATCAATGTCTGCACGGTAAGACCGGTGCGCATCGCCATCTCTCTCTGGGACATGCCGAGAGAGACCATGATCTCCTTGAGCGTCTTGCCGGGGGGCACCGCATAATCGGGGGCAAATCCGTATTTCTTCTCGTGCTTCATTTTCAAACTTTCTTAATGCGTGTCCGTTATTTCGAATATTTCGATTTCCGTGACCCGTCGTCTGTCAATTCCGCCATCATCCTGCATGGGAATCGGATCGTTGATCGGAATGAACAGCAGTCGCAAAGGCTGCTCCAGATCGACCGAATATTGACCGGCCCTGTTCCCGGTCAGCTCATGACAACGCGTGGGAGGAAGGTGGGACATATCGAACAATGCATCGGCGGCTCGCAATTCCATCAGCCGTTGCTGAAGCTTCTCGGAACATTTCACTCCATACAGCTTCCGCATTTCCTTTGCCTCGGAGCAGATTCTTTGCAGCTTCTTTGTCCGGAAGTATATCTCCATGGCATCATCTTGTCAAATAATAATTAACATTACGTGTTAACATTTTTAAATGCTCCCCGATGCCGCATTGGTTCCCTTGTGGGTAAAGTCGACTCTATGGGTGGCGCGTGGAAAAATATCCAATGGCAAAGCGCCACCGCGGCTTGGCGTTGACGTCGGGTGCGCACCCTCATCCCTTCGGTCGCATTGCCGATAAACCATCCAAATATTGCCGATAAATTGCCGATAAGCCGTAGGCCCGGTTCCGCCTAGCCGCCGCCGTCACGACCAGCATGCCCCCATCCACCCATCCCCTGATCAGGACCCGCGCCATCCGCGTGGAGAGCCCCAGAGCCTGGGCAACCTGAACATTCGTAACTGTTTCCCTGTTGTCGAACAGCGAGAGGACAATCCTTGAACGGTGATCCAGGCGACGGATGAACTCCGGTTCGACGATCAGATTCTGTCCGGCATGGCGGGTGACCGAATCCCTGACCTCGCCGAAGGCGTCCGCCAATGTGGAAAGAAAATAGCTCATCCAGGGAGTCAGATCGGCATTGGCGCGACCCTCATAATAATTATGATGGGGATGGGTGGCCAGAGCCCGGTAGTAGGCTGTGAGATCCCGGGCATGGAATTCTTCCAGGGAGAAAAACCCATGGAGACCATAACCGCCCCGCCGCAGAATGAACGTGGCCAGAAGCCTTGCCGTCCGGCCATTGCCGTCATAATAGGGATGGATGGTGACGAACTGATAATGGAGAAGACCGGCCACCAGGGAAGCCGGCACCCCGGTCTTCTCCGCCCATGACACCCAGTTGACCAGTTCATTCATCAGCAGCGGAACATCGGATGCTTCCGGAGGCATATAGACAATCGCGCCAGAGGCAGAATCACGGATCACGTTCTGACCGTCCCGGAAAGGCGTCGGCCGGCTCCGGGGACCGTGTTCCACCCATCCGTGAAGCCGGCGGATCAGGTTCTCCGTCAAGGGACGTTTTATTGCGGCCCACGCCTCCACCTTGAGCAGGGCGTCCCAATAATACTTGACCTCCAGGACATCCCGTTCCCGCCCCTGGAACCCTGCCTTCCGATCCTGGATCACCTGCTCCGTCTCGGCCAGGGTGAGGCGATTGCCCTCGATGCGCGTCGAATAATGGGTTGAGTGAAGGCGGGCCTGACGGCGCATTTTCGCTTCAACGGCGGTTGTCAGGGCTGTCTGGCCGACCGTTGTCCGGATAGCCTCGATGTCCATCAGACACCGGACCATATCTGTCGTCACCCGGTATTGCGGCTCCCAGATGGGTTTGACGTTTTTCATGCGTCGATCATCCTGCGTCATTTTTCAATGACCATCCGGTTCGGCAAGCCTCCGCATGGCGGCCGCGATCCAGGCCGGAGCATAACGAAGGTCTTTCAGCATTTGCTTTTTGTCCTCGTCGCTCAAACGTTTTCCAAGTGCAGTGATGATATCCTCATTAACATATCGCCGGCTGAGGTGCCGCAAGGCTTGGATGACCAAACCGCTGATCCTGCCGGCAGTGGCCATGTTGACCGGAGTGGTTCGTTTGAGGAGAATCTCCTGTTTCCCCAATTGCACCCGCCGGGATGGACCATCCGTGAGGAAAACAACCTTCATGGGCACTTGATCGGACAGCCCGAGAAGATTGGCGGCGTAGGCGCCGGAAGGCTGCAGGCGTGTTGCATCCCGGCCGGCCAGAGCTTTGGCAACGGCATCAATGGAAGGAGCCAACAGGCCGAGTTGGGGGTGGCGCCGGGGGTAATCATAAAGACCTCGCGCCAGGCGGCGAATCGTACCTTTCCTGCAGAGACGAGTGAGTACCATGCCTACGGCACGGGGGTCGCCGACATCGGAGAAAAGTTTTGGTGTGAAGACGATACCCCTCCCCCGTCCATACACCATGGAAATCACTTTTTCATCAATGGTTTGCATGATAATAAACTCGATATTTTGTTGAAAAAACTATACACGATTTTCAACAGAAAACAAGCTTTTTCATATCCGTCCTTACCGCTTTGACGCCAGCAGGAACGCCTCTAACTTTCCTTTCTCCGTGAGGACCTTCATTCCCATCTCCTGGGCCGTGGCCGGTATCTCAGGCAGCGGCTCACGCCGGACGAGGGAGAGCGCCTCCGTCGGACAGGCGGTCACGCAAAGACCGCAGCCGATGCAGTTTGCAGGCGTCACGACGGCGATGTCGTCCTGCAGCGCGATGGCGCCGACGGGACAGCGCTCATCGGCGCAGACCCCGCAGCCATTGCAACTATCCAGGTTTACCGCGGCCTGAAAGCCGCTCGTGGCGAAGGCGTGGGGGAGCTTGAGCTGGGTGAGTCCTCGGAGGATCGTGCAGCAGCACGGGCAGCAGTTGCAGATGAAGGTGGCACGATCCTGGCTGTTGCTGCTGGTGTGGACGAGCCCCGCCTCTTCGGCCCTATCCAGCACTTTTTTTGCCTCCTCCCGGCTGATCTCCCGGGCGTACCCGCGCTGCACGAGAAAACGCCCCGTGGCCTCGAAGATAAGACACACCTCCTTCGGGGCATCGCAGGCCCCGACGCTGATCCGGCAGGCGCATGCACCCAGCGCAATGTAGCCGGCCTCGTCGATCAGATGCGCCACCTCCTCATAGGGATGGATGCGGGTCGTCAGATCGAGGGCCTCCCCGACCGGCACCACACGGGCGAGCGGCGTGGGGCTTCCCCCGAACGAGGCCCCCAGGCCGTCCGCGTGGTATTCCTCCCAGAGCTTCCCCAGCCGCGCGTCCACGGGCGTCCCGCCGATTTTCATGAAAGGGAATTCGAAGAGGCCCGGGATGGTCGGCATCAGCGCGTAGGCACGCTTCCCCTCCTTCTCCCGACAGAAGACGACCGCCCGGTCCGCCAGCCGCTCCAACAACCCCTCCGCGGTCTCAGTAGGTATTCCACAGGCGGCGGCAATCGCCTCCGCCGGCCGCGGGGCAAAGCCCATCACCGCGGCCACGGCCGCCTCCTCCGGGTTGAAGAGGATACGGAGAATTTCGTCGAACGCCTCCGACTTCGGCGCGCCGGAGGGGTGGGCATCGAGCAGCAAACGCAGTTTTTCGTAGTGATCCATGGTTCCTCCTTTATTTATTCCGGAAGGCCTCGATCTCACCGGCCAGCCAGCGGGTCCACTCGGAGACCCCCTCCCCCGTCCGGCAGGAGAGGGAGAGGATGCGGATCCCCGGGTTGAGGCGGTGCACCCTTTCTCTCAGCGCCTCCACGTCGAAATCCGACCCCTCCAGGTAGTCGGTCTTGTTGATCACCAGCAGATCGCAGACGGAAAAGATCAACGGATACTTGAGCGGTTTGTCGTCCCCCTCGGGAACGCTCAGGATCACGGCCCGCCGTGCGGCGCCGGTGTCGAATTCGGCGGGACAGACGAGGTTGCCAACGTTCTCGATGATGATGCAGTCCAGCGCCGCAAGGTCCAGCTCCTTGAGGCCGGCCGCAACCATCGGCGCGTCCAAATGGCAGGCGCCGCCCGTCCGGATCTGCACCGCCGGGATCCCCTCCCGGACCATCTTCTCCGCATCGACCATCGCGTCGATGTCCCCCTCGATCACGGCGATCCGGAATGAATCTTTCAGCGCCCGGACCGCCCGGAGGATCAGGCTCGTCTTCCCCGACCCGGGGGAGGACATCAGGTTCAGCATGAAGACGCCATGCCGCCGCAGCTCCGCCCGGATATCGCCCGCCTCCTGCCGGTTTTCAGCCAGGAGCTCCTCTCGCACTTCGATCAACCGCACTTCCGCCATCGTCTCTCCCCTCGAAAAAAACGGCCACGCCCCGAATCCGTTAAACCACCTCGATCTGCTGCACGAAACACTCCCGGCCGGTAGCGAGCGTCATCTCCGCGGATGAGCAGAGCGGGCAGCGGATCGCCTCGCGCGTCCGGGGATCGGCCGGGAAAACATGCCCGCATTCATCGCAGCGAAACGTCGTCGGTATGCGTTCGATCCGGATCACCGCCCCCTCCGCGATGGTTCCCCGGCTGAGATGGTCGAAGTAGCGCTGCACCCATTCGTTGACGAGATCGCTCAACCCGCCGATCCTCACGCTGAGGCTGACGACTTTCCCCGCTCCGCCTTCGTTTGCGTGGCGAAGCACCACCTGGAGAAGACTTTCCGTAACGGCAAGCTCATGCATGATTAGACCTGGATTCCCTTCCCGTTTATGCGCCGCTTGTTCTATTGATCAGGTTCGCGATCAACTTGATCATCAGGTCCTTCTCCTGCGGCCGGCTTTCGGATCATCCCGCATTATCTTCCCTTCTTCTAATCCGATTGTTTTGACCGGATCGTGCACCTAATCTTATCACAAAAATCATTCCTGATAAGATTATCTTATCAGCCTTTTACTTTCTGCCATTCGGCATCAGGTCCTCGTTTCAGGCACGTCAGTTTGCGCACCTTGCGCAAATCCGCCAACGCTCTTTGAAGGGTGGGGTAACTCACCCCCGGGCAGGCTTGCCGTAAGTCGGAGATTTTGAATCGTTCGGGTAGACGATCCACGGCAAGCTGCACCATCCTCCTTTTCGCCCCGCGCGCGGAGGTGATGGCGCCGACCCTGGCCTCGAATTCCTTGTACGCCGCCATAAGCATCCCCAGGAAATAATTCCACCAGGGTCGAAGATCGTGTTTCCCCTCATGCCAGTCGTTTGAACTCTTCATAAGAGCCTCGTAATAGGTTTCATTGCTCTCCTCCACAATGCGCTCCAGGCTGATATACCTCCCCACATGGTAGCCGTTTTGATAAAGAAGAAGGAGGGTGAGAAGCCTGCCGATCCTTCCATTCCCGTCCCGGAAAGGGTGGATACATTCAAAATCAAGCACGAAAGAGGCGATGATGAACAGCGGATCGGTGCTTCCCTGATCCAGAACCTGGTAAAACATGGTGATCAGGCTTTCCATGAATTCGGGGGCTGCCAATGCGGAGACCGTTCTGAAGCGGACAAATTGCTTTCCGTCCGGCACAACCTCAATAACTGCATTGTCTTTTTCCTTCCACGATCCTCCGGCTTCACCGGTATAGCGATACAGTGTCCTGTGCCACGATCTGATCAGATCCGCGGACAGATGTATCCTGGCATAATTCGTATGGATATCGGCCAGGACATCTCTATATCCCGCCACTTCCTGCTCGGAACGGTCCCTTGGTTTTACATTTTTCATTACAAGGGGATTGATGCGATCTCGATCGACCGTGATGCCTTCAATCCTGTTGGAAGACTCCGTGCTTTGAACCAATGCCACCCTCCGCATGGTTTCCAGCACTTGCGACGACTGTTCGCTGTAAAGCGCATCTCTTCCACGAAACTCACCCAGCGCCCTCATGGTCATGGCCAGCGCGTGGGTCAGGGGCGTCTCAAGCAGATATCCGTACTCGAATGATCTCATAATGATTCCTTCTCCCCATAGGGAAAGCTTTTATCCGTGACTGTCATGGGCTGACGGAGGGCGTCCACGGAAAGATGTGGGCAACCTGCTATACGAACCGCTTCACTTGAGCCGATAGACATCTTTTCTTTGGCCGATTTTTACCACCCACACGGTCAATTCATCGTCCCGGATGGCGTAAATGATTCTGCAAGTTCCCTGACGGATTCGGTACCGTTCCTGCCCCGTGAGTTTCTCACACCCGGACGGGCGTGGGTCCACGGCAAGCGCCGTGATGCGCTTCATGATTTGTTGAAGAGATTTCTTGGGAATCTTTTCGATGTCCTGCCAGACAGACTTTCGAAAGAAAACCCTATATTCGGCCATCTTTCTTCAGCCTCTTCAGGATGTCCTCATAACCGATCAACGGTTCGTTGGCCCGCTCCTCAAATGCCGCAAGGTCCTCAGCATCCTCGGCGAGGGTTTCCCGAACGGCATTGTTGACCAATTCCGAAACAGATCGGGAAGTCTCCGCCGACTTCATCCGCAACGCCTGGTGCAAGGCAGAATCGAAATAGATCGTGGCTCGTTTCGTTCCGGCTTCCATGGTGTAACCTCCTAAGGTCTTTGCAGCACCATAGCACCATGACGCCATGACGTCAAGGACCATTCAGATTTGGCTTCCGCCCTTGGCTCTTCTCCTCGCCAGACGGACGATCCACCAGATGACAAGAGCGAGGATGATCAGCACAACGGCCGCGGCCGCGAGGACGGCCCAGGTGATCCAACCCGCCCCGCGGAGCAGGTCCACGGGGTTCCAGGAGGGCACGGCAACGTTGCGTCCATCCGGGTTGCGGTATCCCTCCGGAAGGTCGGGGACGCCATTCCCATTCCGGTCGGGAAGGGACTTCAGGTAGCGGGCCAGGGCGACCCATTCCTTCATCTCCTGTATCCCTGCGGCGCCGGCGTCGGCATCGACCCGTACGGCCTTCCAGTCGGTGACGGGCCTCCCCTTGTCGTCCTTGGGAGTGAATTGGATCAGGCCGTGCGAGACACGGCGGACGTAGTTAAGCATCCGGGCGCTGTAGTTGTTCACACAGACGCGGTAGACCTTGTCGGGCAGAAGGGGTCGGAAGACACCGTCTTCATCCTGGACAGTGACCGAGACGACACGATCAAAGGGAACCCGATGGGGATTGAATGTGAACCGGATGCCGGAAACCTGCATCTGGGCGTCGTGCTTCATCGGCGCAATCGAGGTCTGGACCTCGAGAACGCTTCGGAGCTCCTTCCCGGTCAAATAGAACGTGAGGAGCGGATGCCCGGCGCGGTCATCCATCCCCAGACCGGGGGAGAGAACCTTGAAGATGTCCGCCACGGCGATCCCTCCCGTCAGGAAGGTGTCCCGGATCATGCCGTCAAACGTCACGGCGATGTGAACGTTTCGGTAATTTTTCCCCTCGGCCTGCCGGACGGCAAACCGGAAGGCATCGGTCACCAGGTCCCCCAGCCCCGTTTCGACCAGGGTCGTCTGGCGGTAGGCCGGGGAAGGCATGTCGAAGGCGGTCTCGGCAATCACCTGATCATGGCGGTTCCCGGAGTAAATCAGATACCGCTGTTCGATGAGTTTCTTGAACGCCCCGATCTTCTTTGCGATTCCGGGATCCTCCGCAACCTCGGCAGACACCTTCTCCAGACGATAGGAGGCGACCCGGGCGCCTGCTTCCCGGGAAATATCCAGATTCAGGATGCCGAGATAGGCCCCGTAAGAGCCCGCCGAAACAATGATCGTCTTGTCGATCCGGATCGGCTCGGGCAGAACTCTATGGGTGTGGCCGCTGATGATCACATCGATCCCGGGGACCTTCCCGGCCAGGATCTCATCCTCGGAGTGTGACTTCACCGGCTTGGTGCCGGCATGGGAGAGGCAGACGACGAGATCGACCTTCTCCCGGTTTCGGAGAAGGTCCACGACGGCCTTGCTGCGTTCCACAATGTCTGCGAAGGTGACGGGCGCGGCAAAGGGGGTGTCGTCCGCGGCGTCGCGCCCCATGATTCCGAACAATCCGACTCGGATGCCGTTTCTCTCCAGGACGGCGTATTGCGTCACCGGGTATTCCATAAAGGCGGCCTTGAGCGGGGCGTCCCGCGGATCATCCTGGGTAAACACCACGTTGGACGCGACGAGGACCGGCAGGCGGCCGCCCCGCGAACGGGCGGTCCGGAGCATGGCGGCAAGCCCCGCGGGAAGGAACTCGTAGTCATGATTCCCCAGCGTTGCCGCATCGTAGCCCATCTCCCCCATCAGACGCAGTTCGAGGGCCTCTTCGCGGAACTCCGTATGGAAGAGGGTTCCCATGGCGATATCCCCCGCATCGACAAGCAGGCTCCGCCCGGGGGCCTTCTCCCGCTCCTGCCCGATCAGACGCGCCAGCCGCGCGTATCCTCCCTGCGCGGCATGGCCGCCCCCCGGCTTGGGAACCCGGTCGGAAAGAAAGTGGGAATGGAGATCATGGGTGAACAGGATGGTCAGTTTCCCGCCCGCATCCGCCTGGACGGCCGCGTCCCCGGAAAAGATCGGCTGGAAACAGAACAGAACGGCCAGGCCGATCAAGACACTGTATCGTTTCATCGCACTCTCCTCCCGGAACAAAATCAAAATGATCACCCGTTTCATACGGGTCCACCGGAACAGCGGCTGGATTTTACACACAAGACCGGATAAATGCAAACACCGGATCGCGACCGGCCACCTTTCTTCCATCCGCGTGACTTTTTGACCCCTTTGTGATTGACAGACGGCGATCCCTCCCCTATACTACCGCCCTCTTCGGGAGGTCTGTGAACATCCTGCGGAAGAAATTGCGTTCAAACAGGGGTATAAAAAACCTATGGCGGATCTGCTGATCAATTTCATCGATCTCTTCCTGCACCTCGACCGGCATCTCGGAGATCTTCTTCAATATTTCGGCGTCTGGACCTATGTTGTCATCTTCCTGATCATCTTCTGCGAAACGGGGCTCGTGGTCACGCCGATCCTCCCGGGCGATTCGCTCCTCTTCGGCCTCGGCGCCTTCGCCGCCAACCCCTATCTCAAGGGACCGCTGGAGGTGGAGTGGCTCTTCATCACGCTTTCCGTCGCGGCCATCGCCGGGGATACGGTGAATTACTCCGCCGGCCACTACATCGGGCCGAAGATCTTCCAGAAGGAGGATGGCCGTTTTTTCAAGAAGGCGTATTTAGAGAGAACCCACCGGTTCTACGAGAAGCACGGCGGCAAGACCATCGTCATCGCCCGCTTCATGCCGATCATCCGGACCTTCGCCCCCTTCGTCGCCGGGATCGGTCGGATGACCTACACGCGGTTCATCTCCTACAACGTCATCGGCGGCATCTCCTGGATCGCCCTGTTCATCTTCGGGGGCTATTATTTCGGAAATCTTCCGATGATCAAGAACAACTTCACGCTGGTCATCATCGCGATCGTCATCCTTTCGGTCATGCCCGGTGTGATTGAATATTTCCGTCAACGGAGAGAAACAACATGAGGGCGGTATTAAGGAAACGGACAAGCGGAGCGGGACGCGGCACAGGGGTGTCCGTGGTTCTTTCGAGCGGAAACTGGAAACCGATTCAAAGGGTCCTGGGCTTGCTTCTCATTTTTGGCCTGATGCTCGGACCGGCGGCGGCCATTGCTTCCATGGACACCAGCATCTTCAAGATCGGCAGTGATGTGACGATCGAGAAGGGACAGAAGATCCGCAATGTGGTCGCGATCGGCGGCCAGATCACGGTGAGCGGCGCTGTGGAGAAAAGCGTCGTGGCCATCGGCGGATCGGTGGTCCTGACAAAGACGGCGGTCGTGAAAGGGAATGTCGTCTCCCTGGGCGGGGTCATCGTCATCGCAAGGGATGCGGAGGTCGGCGGCGATCTGACGGAGATCAACTCCTCCAATCTCTACGAAACCCTGACGACCGCGCTGAGCAGCGAGTGGGAGGGCTGGTCCTGGATTTTCGCCGTCATATCGCTCTCGATCTTTCTTGTCATCCTGGTCCTCGCGCTGCTGATCGCCGCCCTGCTGCCGAAGCCAGTCCGGATCGTCTCGGAGGCGATCCATGAAAACACCTTCAAGGTGATCCTCTGCGGCATCCTGGGCCTCGTCCTGATTGCCCCGCTGGCGCTCCTGCTGACGATCTCGGTCGTCGGCATCGCGCTGATCCCGCTGGAGGTGATCGTCGTCGTCTGTTCGGTGCTGCTCGGTTTCATCGCCGTCGGCCGAATCATCGGCGGAAAGGTTCTTCGCCTGTTCAAGCGGCCCAACCCGGGGATCGTCCGGGAAACCTTCTGGGGTCTGCTGATCCTCTGGCTCATCGGCTGGATTCCGTATCTCGGCTGGATGGTCAAGGCGATCGCGATCGTCATCGGCCTGGGGGCCGTCCTGATCACCCGTTTCGGGACGCACCAGGGATGGAAAGGCGCCCCATCCCTCCCTGTCGCCGGCAATACAGGAGGAACCGGAACTTCTGCTCCTGCTCCTGCTCCTGCTCCTGCTCCTGCTCCTGCTCCTGCTCCTGCTCCTGCTCCTGCTCCTGCTCCTGCTCCCGCTCCCGCTCCTCCCCCGCCATCGCCATCTTCCGATAGCCAAGGGGAGAATGGGACCGGATGAATCTTAGATATTGTGGCGCCGCCGGGAAACCAGGCGATAAACAGAGAAAACAAATGTCAACCTGCGGTATCTGGAGAAACCACTCTTCTCAACTCCAATATCCAATCAGAAATAGGAGTTAATGATGAACTTTGCAGATGAAATAACGATTACCACACTGGTTGAGAATTATGTCGACATGCTCATTCCTAACACGGAAAGGGTCAGGAGGCCGGGACTCGCGTTCCACTTTGACCCGCGGAACAAGCCGATCCAGGCGGAGAACGGGATTTCCATGCTGGTCGATATTTCCTTCGCCGGTCAAAATTACCGGATCCTTTTTGATGCCGGATTAAGTGATTCGGTGATCCTCCACAACATGTCGGCCCTGAAGATCTCCCCGGATATCATTGACCATGCGGTCATCAGTCATGGACACCCCGACCATTACGGCGGATTGCTCGCCGTCCTGAAGGCCCGGAGCGTTCCGCTTCCCGTCATCATCCATCCCAATGCCTTTTTGACCAGGTATGTAGTCGCCGGGAACGGCTGGGTGATTCCCTATTATAATCAATCACTGCGCAGAGAAGATCTGGAAGCCGCAGGAGGAAGGTTGGTGCTGGCAGCCAATCCGGTACAGATAGGGCCTGCCGCTTTTACCACGGGCGAAATTCCGCTCAAGACACCGTTTGAACCCCCCGGGCCGCCTTCGGGAACCCCGTCCAGTCTCAGGTGCCTCAAAAACGGAAAATTCGAGGAAGATGAAACCGCCGATGACCTGGCGCTGGTTGTCTGCCTGAAAGACAAAGGACTGGTCGTGGTAGCCGGCTGCGCCCATGCCGGAATCATCAATACGATCCGCCAGGCCCAGGCGGTTACCGGCGTGGAAAAAATACATGCCGTCTTTGGCGGTTTTCACCTGGGATTTCCGGGAATTCCCGAAGAGAAATCCGACAGGACCATCGAGGAGTTGAAGCGCCTGAAGCCCGCCATTGTATCTCCCATGCACTGCAGCGGCTTCAAGACTCTGGCTGCGGTAGCCAGGGAGATGCCGGAAGCCTTTCTGCTCAACACAGCCGGTGCGCAAATTACGCTTTAAATGTACATTAAGAAGTGTTAAATGTAAGACGCAATAAGTAGAACGTCCAACCTAAAGCTTGAGAAGAAGGAGGTGATGAGGAGTTTCCGGTGGGTAAAAAAACCATGATCCATAGTCGATAAGCTTAAGAGAAACCTGAAGTAAAAACTTGAAACTGGGAGCGTGAAACCCTAAATTCGAGACTTAAAGAGGAGGGACTCATGAGCGGAAGCAAGAAGATCAGTCGTCGGGAATTATTGAAAGCGGCAACCGTTGCCGGGATTGGCGGGATGACTTTGGGGTTGAGCAAGGTGGGAGAAGCTGCATCCCCAAAAGAAAAACCCCCTGCTCAGACCAAATCCACGAAAAAAATCTTGGGCGTTGATGTCATCAAGCTCGGGGGGCAGGGGGTCATTTCAGGGGCCCATGCCGATTACGGCTGGCAGATCCAGGCGGGCGCAGTCCTGGCCATCGATGAGATCAATGCCAAAGGGGGGATTTTGGGGAGCAAGCTCGAGCTCAAGTTCATGGACGAGGAACTCAAGCCGGCGGTGGCCGTGAAAAATGCCAGGTATCTCGCCACGGACTGGGGCGCTCATCTTCTGTTCGGAGTCGATTCCAGTGGCAGCGCCATGGCCGTTGGCCCCATTCTCCCCGAACTCGACCGTATCTGTATGTTTGACCATGCCTCCACGCATCGTTTAACCGAGGAATTGGTGTATGGCAAAGGAATCAAGCAAATCTTCCGCATCGCTGCTCCCGTTTACCAGGAGAGCAACCTGGCCGCCCTCATTTTTAAGGATTTTCCCAACATAAAAAGATGGGCGGGGATTCACTGCGATTATGAATATGGGTATTCCGTCTGGGCCCTATTCAAGGACACCCTAAAGAAATACCGGCCGGATGTGGAATTTGTGTCCATCGCCTGGGCCCCCTTCTGGACCATGGATTTTTCTTCCCACATTTCGGCGGTGATGGCCGCCAAACCCGATGGCATCATAGCCACCCCGTGGGCCGGGGAAGGGGTCATGCTTCTCCGGCAGGCGCTCATGCTGGGGGTCTTCGACAATATCCAGGCCTGGTTCCAATGCATGGGTGCATCCGTAGATATTCTGGAAGGTATTTCCAATGAAGTGGCGGCGGGAAAATTCAAGGATAAATTGTGGGCCACGGCCCGTTACATTCACAACTACCCCGATACGCCGGAGAACAATAAGTTCGTGGCAAGCTTCCGCAAACGGTGGAACCGGTTTCCCAACTACTCCGCCGAAAATGCCTACTCCACCATTTATGTCTTCAAAGCGGCCCTGGAAAAGTGCAGAAGTCTCAAGACCTCGGACCTCATCAAAGCCATGGAAGGGTTGAAGATCATGACCCCGGCCGGAGAAAGATTTTTCCGACCGGAAGACCACCAGGCGATTTATAATGTCCCCGGGGGCCGGGTGGTAAAAGATCCCAATTACCCCATTCCCGTCCTGGGCGACTTGAAGGTGTTCCCCGCCCAGGCCTACTATCGAAATCCTCCTTTTGAACCCCTCGCGATGGCCAAGTAAGATAGAATCACGGGGGAGCCTGAACGCCCAGGCTCCCCCGTTTACATCCATGAAGGAAAGAAGGATATGGAGACATTGGTTTTCCAGGGATTGGTAGGTTTGAGCGTATCCATGTACCTCTGGCTCCTGGCCGCCGGTTTGACCATCGTGTTCGGCGTGTTAGGGGTTCTCAATTTCGCCCACGGGAGCCTTTTCATGTTAGGGGCTTATTTTACCTTCACCTACTACGGCCTCTGGGGAGTCAACTTCTGGCTGGCCATTGCCTTGAGCCTGCTATCGGTGGCCGTCGTCGGCTACTTCATGGAGCGGTTTTTTTTGCGACATATTTACCATCTGGACCACGCCTACCAGCTCCTCCTGACCTTTGGCTTCATCCTCATCTTCGATGATGCCGCAAAGATGATCTGGGGAGGAGTGGCCAAGATTCCCGCCATGCCCAGCTTTTTCGAAGGAACGGTGTCCGTGGTAGGAAGGCCTTTCCCTTTTTACAACCTTTTCATCATAGGGACCGGCCTGGCTGTGGCCATTGTGGTCTGGCTGCTCTTTGAAAAGACCTGGTGGGGGAAGATGGTGAGGGCCTCGGCTTCAGACCGGGAGATGGCCAGTGCCATCGGCGTCAACATTCCCACGCTCTTCACCGGGGTCTTTGTTTTCGGGGCCATGCTGGCTGCCCTGGGGGGAGCCCTGGGGACCCCTGTGCGGGTGGTGGCCCCCGGGATCGGAGCGGCCATGATTATCCAGGCCTTCATCATCACGGTGATCGGGGGGCTGGGAAATCTCAAGGGCGCTTTTGTCGGGGCCATCATTGTGGGAACCCTCAGCGCTTATGGCATTCTCCTCTTCCCGGTCTTCGAGCTCTTCCTGATATTCTTGATCATGGCTGTGGTTTTGATGGTGAAACCACAGGGCCTCTTCGGGGGATGACCGATGAAAACAAGACTGGCAATCCTGATCCTGGTTGTTCTCTTAGCCCTGCTGCCGGCTTACGCCGGAAAATATGCCCTTTATGTCGCCATCCACATCCTGCTCCTCTCCATCTTCTCCCTCGGTTTCAATCTCCTGTTCGGGTATACCGGACTCCTCTCCTTCGGGCAGGCCGGCTTTTATGCGGTGGGGGCGTACGGCTGCGCCAAGATCCTCCTGGCTTATCCTTCGCTCCTGGTCGGGATCGTCGGGGGAGTTGTCATTGCCGGGGCTGTATCCTTATTGCTGGGGTTTCTCTGCATCCGGCATACGCGCATCTATTTTTCCATGCTTACCCTCAGCTTCGGCATGATGATCTTCTCCCTGGCCTGGAAGTGGCGGGATGTGACCGGAGGGGATGACGGCCTGGTGGGAATTCCACGGGCCCCTTTAGAGATCCCGGGCCTCTTCAAAATCAACATGGCGCCCATGGAAAATTATTACTATGTTGTGCTGGCGTTCGCCATTCTGGCCATCTATCTTTTTTATCGGATCGTCCATTCGCCCATGGGCCTGACCATGCAGGGCATTCGAGACAGCGAAACCCGCTCGGTCTGTATCGGGATATCCGTACGAAAATATCGCCTCCTCTCCTTTACCATTGCCGGGATGTACGCCGGGCTGGCCGGGGCCCTGCTTCCCCCCTTGGAAAGCACTGTCACTCCTCCGCTGGCTCATTGGAGCCATTCGGCGGAACCCGTGCTGGCTACCCTCTTGGGGGGGGTCTACTCATTCTCCGGGCCCATTGTGGGATCGGTTCTCTTTTACCTGTTGAAGGATATCATTGTACGATTCACGGAGTACTGGCAGATGTGCCTGGGGATTATCGTCGTGGTGCTGGTCATGGGATTCCGGGGCGGAGTGGTGAGTATCTTCTCGAGAAAAGGGGGCCAGCGGTGAAAGCGATCATCCGGACCGAGAGCCTGGGAAAGTATTTTGGACAGATGGCCGCAGTGCACGAGGTCACTTTAACCCTGCAGGAGGGTCTTTTCACTTCGGTCATCGGACCCAACGGAGCAGGGAAGACCACCCTCATCAACATCCTGTCCGGTTATATGCTCCCGGACCGGGGTAAAATTTATTTCCGGGAAAAAGAGATTACACGACTGGGGCCGGATAAAAGGGTGAAGATGGGGATCAGCCGGTCTTTCCAGGTGATGAACATCTTTCCCCGGATGACCGTGTTTCAGAATATCCTCCTCCCCGTCTTGTCCCGTCTCAACAAAACCTCCAGCGCCTTTTCTTCTCTGCAAAGCCAGAAGGAAGCGGTAGAGGAAGCGGAGAAGATCCTGGGGGAGGTGTGGCTGCAAGAAGAGAAGGATTCTCCGGGCGGGGAACTTTCCCATGGGGACCAGCGGCTCCTGGAACTGGGAATTGCCGTGGCCTCCAATCCCCAGCTTTGTTTCCTCGACGAGCCTTCCTCGGGTATGACCCCTATCGAAAGAATCAAAGTCCTGGAACTGGTGAAAAAATTAGCCTCCGAACGGAAGACGACGTTCATTATCGTAGAGCACGATATGGATATCGTATTTTCTCTATCCGACTGGATCGTGGTCATGAACCGCGGGGAGGTCCTTGCGGAAGGCAAACCCGGTGATATTCGCGAGAATCAGGAGGTCAGGGACATTTACCTCGGAGAAGAGATATGACCGCTATTCTGGAAGTCAAAGAGATTATCACAAGCTATGGGCAGAGCCAGGTCCTCCATGGTATTTCCCTGGTCGTCGGTCAAGGAGAAGTCGTCTCTTTGTT
>JAURXV010000116.1 GCA_030654195.1 Syntrophales bacterium
TCCTCGCTTCGCTGCGGGGCCAGGGTTCCCCGAAAAATCTCCAATGCGCGCTTCCGGGATCCGATTTCCAAGTTGCGCAAGGTTTCGATGCGCCCGAAATGACAGATTCGTTGACTTTTACCCCTCCCTCCTCCATAAAAATCCTCCATGAGGGGGTTTGTCTCCCTTCCGTTTCTCTGCGCCTCGGTTTCGATTCCGGGAGCGGGGTTCCCGATCACGGTCAAACAGGGGAGGTTATGAAAAAGAAAGACTTTTTGAAGACGCCGGTCCGGCACATCGACATCACCTCGTTCGACGCCACGCCGATTATCGAGGCGATGCAGGGGATGTCGTTTACCGCCCGTGATCTGGCAACCGCGACCGCCATCTACGACCGGATGCTCGCCGAAAAGAGATGCGGCATCATCCTGACCATTGCCGGGAGCACAAGCGCCGCCGGGTGCATGCAGATATACGTGGAGATGGTGAAGAACAACATGGTGGACGCAATCGTTGCGACGGGGGCAACGGTCGTGGACATGGATTTTTTCGAGGCGCTCGGTTTCCGCCACTATCAGGGAACGCCGTTCGTGGATGACCGGCTCCTCCGGAGCCTTTACATCGACCGGATCTACGACACCTATATTGATGAGACCGAGCTCCAGATCTGCGACAAGACCATCCAGACCATTGCCGACAGCCTGCCCCCCCGGCCCCACTCCTCGCGGGAGTTCATCCGGGAGATGGGTCGCTTCCTGACCGAACATGCGGTGAAGAAGGAGTCCCTCGTCCAGGCGGCCTTCGAGCACGACGTTCCGATTTTCTGCCCCGCCTTCTCTGACAGCAGCGCCGGCTTCGGCCTCGTCCTCCACCAGGTGAAACACCCGAAGGGACACCTCTCCATCGACTCGGTGAAGGACTTTCGGGAGCTGACCCAGGTCAAGATCAAGGCGGGGACGACGGGCCTGCTGATGATCGGCGGCGGCGCGCCGAAAAACTTCGCCCAGGACACGGTCGTCTGCGCGGAGGTAATCGGGAAAGAGGTCCCGATGCACAAGTACGCCGTCCAGATTACGGTAGCCGACGCCCGCGACGGGGCCTGCTCCAGCTCCACGCTGAAGGAGGCCAATTCCTGGGGGAAGGTGGACAGCAGCTTTGAGCAGATGGTCTATGCGGAAGCCACCTCCGTCCTTCCGCTTCTGGCAAGCTGCGCCTGGCATCGTGGGAACTGGAAGAGGCGCAAACGGTGGCGTTTCGCGAAACTGTTCACCGACTGATCACGCAGCCACGGAAATGATAGCATTCTCACGGCCAGAGGACCGGACGTGGAAACGGCCGGAGTGAATGGACGGACATAAAAAAGGGGACAGGCACTTCGTTTTCAAAGCGCCTGCCCCTTTTCCCGTATTGGTGGAGATGAGGGGGATCGAACCCCTGGCCTCGGCGTTGCGAACGCCGCGCTCTCCCAGCTGAGCTACATCCCCATCTTTTTAAAGCGGCGTAGTGAACGAATTCCGCCCCCAATTTCGCGCGGGAGCATATAAGATTCTGCGTGAGGCTGTCAAGAAATAGTTGCTGGTGGATGCCTTTCCGGAGATGCCGGAGGGGAGGCCGTCACCGTTTGAACCGCCGCCTTAGAAGGAACGGCGCCGCGAGCAGGATGCAGAAGAAGCGAAACAACTGATAGGCCAGCACAAAGGCCACGTCGGCCCCGAGTGTCAGGGCGACGATCCCCATCTCGGTGAGGCCGCCCGGCGCCGTGCTCAGGAAGGCGGTCAGCAGACTGGCCGGGGTCGGGATGACGCCGACCCAGTGAATGCTTGATCGATTCAGAATGATAAATCATTGAAATATAATGAAATATTCCTTGCCTTTGCGTGAAGGGTAAAGTATAATGTTATCATATCCTGTACCTTCCACTGGTCATTGGCCAGCATGGTACTGAACGAAAGATGAAAACAGGAGCTTCAAAATGGGAAAATCCATGTACAACTTCGGCAAGCAGGGGAAAGAAAAAGCAAGGCAGCAGAAACAGATGGATAAGGCGGCAAAGCGCATCATGGCCAAGCAGCAGAAGGCCAATCTAAAAACGGGCACTCCGAACGCAAACTCGGCGATCGCTGAACCGGAATTGGCGGAGGGTGTCGTTAAAAACACAGCTAACGGACAGGATGAACCAAAATAAAAAAAGCACAGAAAAAGAAAGCAGTCAGAAAGAAGACAAATCCTCTCCTAAAGCAAATAGTATAAATATGCCTGAACAGAAGGTGCCGAATAAGTAGAATTTTAATGCTGAGACATTGAAGCAGCCTCTCTTTTCATCCGGGCAACTTGGAATCTGGAAATAGGTTTCAGGAATAAATATAGTGATAGAACTACAATCAGAAAAAGGTGTCGATGGGACTCGTTGAAGTCATTTGTAAAAGTTAGGACTCATACTGCAGTGGTTGTGTAAAGAGTTTTGCTTTTTTCGGCAATACCCTTTCGATCTGGTTTAGACAGCCTCCGCTGACTCCAGTGCTTGGTTAATGTTATCCCTGAATGGATTACCAGCGTTGCCAGATCGTACACCGGATCAACTTTTCAAGGAGGATCTAAAACGCAGGTCGTTGCATTTAACGGCAGCCCCAAAAGAGACGGCAATACCCCTTGACAAAAGTTAACATGCAGGTTAACATATCGCCGTGACTAGAACGATCATCTTCTACAGAACAGTGGATGGGAAATGCCCCGTCCAGGATTTTCTCGATGCCTTACCGGGCAAGGTGGCCCAAAAGGTGGCATGGGTGCTCCGCCTTCTGGAAGACTTGGAGATGGTCCCGGCCACCTATTTCAAGAAGCTGATCGGGACAGAGGACATCTGGGAATGCAGAATCCAATACGGTTCCAATATCTATCGGATATTCTGCTTCTTTGACAGCCATTCGGTGGTCATCCTGACCCACGGTTTCGAGAAGAAGAGCATGAAAACGCCCAGGCAAGAAATAGAAAGAGCCGAAACCTATCGGTGTGATTACTTGAATCGGAAAGGACAAAAAGAGATGAGCGACCTGAAAAAATATATCGCCAAACGGAAAAAGACGGATAAGGAATTTGCGGAGGGTTTCGAGGAAGGCTACGGGCAATTCAAGATCGGGGTTGTTCTCCGTCAGGCGCGCGAATCCGCGGGATTGACCCAGGAGGAACTGGCCGTGCGCCTCAAGACCCAAAAGACGGCGATTTCAAGAATCGAAAACCACGCGGAAGACATCAAACTCTCCACGTTGGACCGGGTCGCCAAAGCGCTGGGAAAGCGTTTAGAGGTGAATATCGTATAGTATTTTTGACTCACGATATATATTGACCTGAAACCCGGTTGTCATATTGGTTGTCATTTATGTCTCATGATTGCTAACAGCCCCCCTTCCTCATCTACGAAGAAGACGGTTGTGCCGTCAAAGATGACGCCGCCAACGAGTACATCGAAAAGATGCTCGGCGCCGATGGGATTATCCTGGGCTCGCCTGTCTATTTTCAGTTGGAAAATCCGGCCAAGCGGGTTATGATAGCCGATCACGATTCGGGAGGGCAGTATGACAGACTCGGAAGAAAAAGGGAAAAAAGCCAAATTCAATCAACAGAACCTTCACCAGGAAGAGGTTTTCAGCGATCTGACGGTTGGCTCGATCCGCCGGCTGTCGCCGGTCAAGCAGAATGGGGAACCGGATAAAACCCGCCCGATTCTTTTTGTAGGAGAGTCCCAGATTTACACCCAGCAAGGCCCCATGCCCGTTCAGTTCCCGATCGATGCCAAAAACCTTCAGCAGGCTATGGACAAATTTTCCGAGGCCATGGAGGAATTCGTGGCGCACCTGGTCGAACAGGCCAAGGAAATGCAGCGGCAGGAGCAGTCCCGGCTGATCGTTCCGGGCGGCCCGACTGCCGGAGGAAGCAACATCATTCTCAAGTGATGCAGCGGCAGGAGGTCGAAAATAGCGAAGGAAAACCTCGAAAAGCTCCGCTATAAAGATGTCGTGAATCTCGGATCGCTTGAAGACGCGGCCAAGACGATGAAGCGCAAGATTGTAAAGTAAGGGAAAAAGGAAAATCGCGGGAAAGCCGGCAAATTGGCTATCGACTGAATGGAAGAAAAAAAAGTTTTCTTCGGCCAGGGGAATATCCGTCTTGAGGGCCTCTATGCCAACGCGGGTGGAGCCATGGGCGCCGTGGTCTCGCACCCTCATCCTCTCATGGGGGGCGATATGGGTAATTCCATTGTGGAGACCTTGGCTGAAACCCTTTTTACCGGTGGTATTTCAACCCTTCGTTTCAATTTCCGGGGAGTCGGAAAGAGCACAGGAACCTTTGACGATGGGCGGGGTGAACAGGATGATGTACTGGCGGCCGTCTCCTTCATGGAGGAACAGGGGATTCGAGAGGTCCTGCCGGCCGGTTATTCATTCGGGGCGTGGGTGAATGCCGGTATTCTCAACCGAAGAAGCCTGCTCCCAGCACTCTTCGTTTCACCGCCGATCAATCTTTTTATTTTTGACTTTCAGACATTGCGGGGAAAGGCGGGTCTTATTGTCTGCGGGGATCATGATCCGTACTGTCCGACAGAGAGGATAAAAGGCGTTGCGTCCGAGCTTGCCTGCCGCCTGGATATCATCCCCGAGGCAGATCATTTCTTTCAATCACGGGAAGATGATCTTGCCGCATGTATCAACGACTTTGCAATGCAACTGAGGCCGTAAACAAAGTATTGGAGCATCAAAGGCCGAGACGAGGTCGAAAATGAACCATGATCACCAAAACACAAAAAGGAGCATCGATATGGATTTCGAGACAATAAGGTTAACATTCTGAGGGAACCATGTGCGGCCGCTTTATCCTATTAACCGATTTATCCGTAATCGTGGAGTCCTTCCGCATCGGAGATGTCGCCGCCGAATATAAGCCCGGCAGCAACATCTCTCCTGGGCAGCAAATTTCAGCGGTCATCCGGAGTGAGGATGCCAACAAACTGGTCGATTTCCGCTGGGGCCTGATCCCGTCATGGGCTAAAGACCCGTCCATAGGAAACAGAATGTTCAATGCACGCGCGGAAACCATTGCAGAAAAACCGAGTTTTCGAGAGGCTTTAAAAAAGCGCCGGTGCTTGATTGTCGCCGATGGATTTTATGAATGGCAGAAAATCGGCCGGATCAAGAAGCCTCTGCGGTTCTCTCTCAAATCAGGGGAGCCTTTTGGTCTTGCGGGCCTTTATGAAACCTGGATCTCGCCTGAACAGAAGCCCGTCCATACCTGTACGATCATCACGACGGAGCCCAATGATCTCCTGCGACCCATACATAACAGAATGCCGGTCATTGTAAAAAAGGAGCTCGAAGATTTCTGGATTGATCAGGGCAGTCACAAATCCGGGGATCTGCTTTCGATATTGAAACCCTATCCGGCGGTTGACATGGAAGTATCGGAGGCAATCATGCTGAGAAATAATTAGTTGGGGGGTAATAAATGACCAAGGACGAGATGAGGGATAAGGCCGTCCAGTGGATGATGATGAAGCGGTTTCATTGAAGCCAGGCCGTTCTTGCGGTCGGGCAAGAGAAGCTGGGGAAGAAAGACGACGAAGTCATCAAAGCCATGGGGGCCTTCGGCGGTGGGCTGGGGGGAAACGGAGAAGTCTGCGGCGCCGTTGTCGGGGCGCTGGCGGTTATGGGGCTAAGGTTCAGCCGCGCCGCTGAAGATGAGAAGGAGGACCCGAAGCTGTGGTCCTATACCCATGAAGTTTTGGAGCGATTCCAGAAGGAAATCGCCAAAAACCATGGGAGTATCCTCTGCAGGGAGATCGCCCGTGTAAACTGGAAAGACCGGGAACAGACCAGGAGTTTTTATAAGAGTGAAAAGGTTCTGGAATGCGGGCGAATCGTGGGCGATACGGCATTGCTCGTCGGGGAGCTTCTGGAGCGTGTGATGGAACCCAAGGCGCGTTAGCAGCAGAGCAGCCAAGGTTATTATATTAAACTTTGCGCCCTCTGGCAGGTCTGTTTTACAAAGAAAGGAATGATATGGCCGGGACAACAGGCCCTCTTTTTCTTGACAAGGCGGGCGCCTTTCCCTATACTCCTGCCGCCGTAAAGCCGCAGTCCCTTAGCATCCGCGCGAATGGCGGCGCGTCAGTAGTGCTGGATCAACCCGGGGTCGGGGGAATCACAGTGCCTTTTAATGATACCAAATTGCTGTCTTAACGTCATCCAAGGAGGCCATTTATGGCAAAGATCGACGCCTTTTTCCAGTTGATGCATGACCAGGGCGCATCGGACCTGCATCTCGTCACCGGCCAGCAGCCGGCCCTCCGGATCCGGGGGGAAATAGAACGGGTCAAATTCGACGTTCTCACCAATGACGGCCTCAAGGCGATGATCTACGAGATCACCCCCGAGCACAAGGTCAAACAGTTCGAAGAGACGGGGGATGTCGACTTCGCCTATGAGATCCCGGGACTCGCCCGTTACCGCGCCAACTTTTTCCAGCAGCAGTTCGGCTGCGCAGCGGTCTTCCGTGAGATTCCGAGCAAGATCGTCACCGCCCAGGAGCTGGGCCTGCCCTCGGTCGTCTCCAAACTGGCTTCCCTCCCGCGGGGACTGGTCCTCGTCACCGGACCGACGGGAAGCGGCAAGTCGACGACGCTCGCGGCGATCATCAACGAGGCCAACATCACCCGGAAGGACCACATCATCACGATCGAGGACCCGGTCGAATTCGTCCACCAGAGCCAGAGCTGCATCGTGAACCACCGGGAGGTCGGGCGGCACACGAAGTCCTTCACGGCGGCCCTGCGCGGGGCGCTGCGCGAGGACCCGGACATCATCCTGGTCGGCGAGCTCCGCGACCTGGAGACGATCTCGCTCGCCGTCGAAGCGGCCTCCACCGGCCATCTTGTCTTCGGCACCCTCCACACGACGAGCGCCGCCAAGACCGTCGACCGGATCATCGAGGTGTTCCCGGCGAGCGAGCAGATGCAGATCCGATCGACACTGGCCGACGGCATCCGGGCGGTCATCGCCCAGGTCCTCTTCAAGCGGGTCGACAAAAAGGGGCGCTGCGCCGCCCTGGAGATCCTGATCGCCAACTCCGCGGTGCGGAACCTGATCCGCGAATCGAAGACCTTCCAGATCCCCTCCATGATCCAGACCGGGAAGAAGTACGGAATGCAGCTTTTGGACGACGCGATCCAGGAGCTCCTGAACAAGGGGTGGATCAGCGGCGACGAGGCGTACCTGAAGGCGAACGACAAGCAGCGGTTCCGGCCGTTCCTGAAGAATCCGCCGACGGACTTCACCGAGGCGTAAGCGACCGGCGCCGGAGCCATTTTGAGGAGGCAAACCATGAGAAAACAGGAAATCGATTATATCCTGGGCAAGATGCTCGATTCCAACAAGAACGTGTCGGACCTGAACATCACGGTCGGGAAATCCTTTCAGGTGGAGAGCTCGGGACAACTGACCGGCGTGGAGATGGACCCGCCCTTTCAGAAGCTGACCCCTTTCCAGACGGAGATCTTCGCGCTAAACCTGATCAACCAGGACCGGCGGCTAACGGAGATCCTGCTTTCCCAAGGGTCGTGCGACTCCTCGTACGAGCTCCCGGGCAAGGCCCGCTTCCGCGTGAACATCTTCTCCCAGCGGGGGAACTACTCCATCATCCTGCGAAAACTGGAGACCCGGATCCCGACCTTCGCGGAGATGAATCTCCC
>JAURXV010000119.1 GCA_030654195.1 Syntrophales bacterium
GTCCGGAAGCCTTCCGGTCTGATGGGGTCGTTGCAGGCATTGCCGGTCATCCGCGCCGCCGCGAACCCTGCGCCGATCTCCACCCCCTTGACCGTTCCAATCCCCATGAGCGCCCCCGCCAGGCCCGCGTCCATTTTGTCGAAGACCGGCTCGCCGAGGCCGGCCTGGCATCCCCGGACGACGATTTCGACGATCCCGCCGAGCGTGTCGCCCGCGGCCCGGGCCTCCTGTAGTCGTTCCCTCATCTTCTCCTCCGCTTCCGGATCGGGGCAGAGCAGGGGGCTCGTCTCCGCCGCGGCCGGGGAGAGGTTCCGGGCGGCGATCCCGCCGAGTTCGGCCGTCCAGGCCGAAACGGTGATCCCCGCCAGGCCGATGATCCTGCGGGCGACGGCACCGGCGGCGACACGTCCAGCGGTCTCCCGTCCCGAGGCGCGTCCCCCGCCCCGGTGGTCGCGGATACCGTACTTCGCCTGGTAGGTGATATCCCCGTGGCCGGGGCGGAAGAGATCTCGGAGTCCTTCATAGGCCTCGCCTTCGGCGTCGCTGTTGCGGATCATGAGCGAGATGGGGGTTCCCGTCGTTTTCCCCTCGAAGACGCCGGAGAGGATCTCGACCCGGTCCGCCTCCCGGCGGGGGCTTGCCGAGGGAAGGACGCCCGGCCGCCGCCGGTCGAGCTCCCCCTGGATGTCCGCCGCGGACAGGCCGATCCGGGGCGGGCAGCCGTCGATGACGGCCCCGGTCGCCGGGCCGTGGGACTCCCCCCACGTGGTGACCCGGAACAAAACGCCGATGGTGTTGCTGGACATGGCTATTTCTCCTTCTTTCCGAAGATCCCCTCCGCCTGCGGAACCTTTTCCCGCAGGCCGGCGCAGATTTCTTCCGCAACCGCCTCCACCCCGTTTTCCGTCGTGTCCACCGCGAGAGCGGCGAGGCGGCGGTAGAGCGGCTCCCTTTCCGCCAGGATCTCTTTGACTTCCATGATGCTCGGCCTTCCCGTCAGGGAAGGGCGCTGCGGTCCGCTGGCCGGATCGTTCCCTATCCTGTCGGCAATGATCTCGGCATCGGCGACGAGCCACACGAACAGGCCGTTTCCTCTCAAATTCTCCACGTTTTGGGCGTCAAGGACGGCGCCGCCCCCGAGGGCGATGACGCCGCGGTCTGTCCGGGAAAGCACCGCGATGACCGCGCGCTCCGCCTCGCGGAAGGCAGGCCATCCCTGTTCCGCCACGATTGCTTCCACCGTCCGTCCCGCCTGCCGTGCGATCAGCTCGTCCGTATCGTAATAGGGAAGCCCCAGACACGCCGCCAGATACCGGCCGGTTACGGTTTTTCCCGTGCAGCGGTATCCCATGAGGATGATGTTCATAGGGTTGCCGATCCTTACTTAAACGTCCTCCCGCTTTTTCCGCGGCCGGGGAGAGAGTGCATTTTCTGATCCATAAAGTCCTTCCAGCGTCGCCCAAAAGCCCGGGAAGGACTTCCCGACGCAGGCCTCCCCTCCGATTCTCATCCCCGGGATGGCGAGCCCCAGAACGGCGAAGCCCATGGCGATCCGGTGGTCGTTGTAGGTCTCAATCGCGGCGCCGCGGGGGATTCCCCCGTTGACGGCGAGTCCGTCCGCGAGCTCTTCCGCACCGATTCCGGTCTTCCCCAGTTCGTTCACCAGGGCGGCCAGGCGGTCGCTCTCCTTGAGGCGGAGATGGGCGACGTTCCGGATGAGGGTACGCCCCGGCCGCACCGCGCTCAGCACCGCCAGGGTCGGCACCATATCGGGCATGGCGCCCAGGTCAAAGGTCATCTCCCCCCCGGGCAGCTCTCCCCCCTCGATCTCGATGTGATTCTCCCCCCGGAGGACCCGGCAGCCGAGCCGCTCCAGAAGCGTGAGGAAAGCGATGTCCCCCTGGGCTGTCCGCGGGTTGATATTCTCCACCCGTATCCGGCCTTTCAGCAGCGCGGCGGCGAGGAGGAAGTAGGAGGCGCTGGAGACGTCCCCTTCGATCCTGTATTCACGCCCGGTGTAACGCTGCCCGCTCTTGACGGCGTAGCGTTCGGCGCCGTCGGACAAGACCGCGGCGCCGAACGCCTCCATTGTCTCCACGGTGAGCGCCACGTAGGGGAGGGAGGGGACCCGCCCCTGAAGGACGATGGTGACGTCCCCGGCGGCGAAGGGGGCCGCGATCAGGAGTGCGGAGACGAACTGGCTGCTTTCGATGTTCCTGAGAACCACCTCGCCGCCCCGCAAGCCGCCGCCCCGGATGGTCACCGGGGGATATCCCCGTTCCCCCTCCGTGCGGGCCTCGATCCCGAGGGCCGTGAGGGCCGAAAGGAGGGGCTTCAGCGGCCTTTCCCGGAGGCGGCGGTCCCCCGTCAGGACGAAGGGCCCCTCGCCGAGAGAGACCGCCCCCGCAAGGAGCCGGATCGCCGTCCCGTTGTTTCCCAGACGGATATCCCGCGGTGGACGAACGGGCTTCCCGCCGTTCCCGCGGATGATCATAGCGCTCCCCTCCGTACGGACCCCGGCGCCCAGGTCGCGGAGCGCCTCGGCGAGAAGCCTGGTGTCCTCGGAGAGGAGTGCGCCCCGGAGGAGCGATTCGCCCTCCGCGAGGGCGGCGATGACCATCGCCCGCTGCGTGTAGCTCTTCGATCCTGGAATCCGGACCGTCGCATCCAGACGGTCGAGCGGTTTAATCTCCACCATTTTCCCCCAGCCTTTCCAGGACCGCCTGCCTCATGCGCTCCCGCGGCGGTTCCATCCCCGTCCAGAGGCGGAACTGTTCCGCCCCCTGGTGGACGAACATCCCAACGCCGGAACGGACGATGCATCCCGCCGCCCCGGCCTCCCGCAGGAGCCGCGTCTTGTTGGGGTTGTAGATCATGTCCATCACGCGGGGGAAACGGGCCAGCTCCCGTTTGGGCAGGGGCGTCCGGTCCGCCTCCGGAAACATCCCCACCGGGGTCGTGTTGATCAGGCAGTCCGCCTGCAGGCAGCCGATTTCCGTGATCGGAACCCAGCGGCAGCCGAAACGGCCGGCCAGCGCCTCGGCCCTCTCCGGGGTCCGGTTGACGACGACGGGCGTTCCGCCCGCCTGAAGCAGCGAAAAGAGGGCCGCCCGGGCCGCACCGCCGGCGCCGAGGACGACGAAGGTCTTCCCCGAGATTCCGATCCATTCCTCCAGGTCCCGGACCAGCCCGGGACTGTCCGTATTGTATCCCCTGAGCCGGCCGTCGCGATGGACGATCGTGTTGACCGCCCCGATCTCCCGGGCGTTCCGGTCCACTTCGTCGAGGAACGGCATGACCGTCTCCTTGAGGGGGAGGGTCACGCTTGCCCCGCGGAGGTCCATCTCCCGGATCCACCGGACCGCCTCGGCCGCATCGCCCGTTTGGCAGACCCCGTATCGGGCGGTGAGCCCCATCTCCGCGAAGGCCGCGTTAAGCATCAGCGGCGAGAGGCTCTGGCCGAGAGGGTTCCCGAAGATCGCGAAGAGGCCGCCCCGTTCCTGATCCGGCGTGGGAGCGGGACGGGTTGAAGAATAATTATTCGAATTCACGGGCGATGACCCTCCCTTCTTTCGCCAACCCCCCGCCGGAGAGATGCGTTTCAAAAGGATATTCTGCTGTTACGGGGAACAAGTCCCGCAGGACGCGGAAGATCTCCCGCATCCTGCGGGCCGTCAGTTGGCCCGGCGCCGACGCCTCCTCCGGCTCCAGGGGGGCATAGCTGATCACGGAGCCGAGCAGGGGGGCCATGATCCGGCTGATTCGGCCCGTCTCCCCCATGCAGAAGGCGATGATCGCCTGGCCTCTCTGCCGGGCGTACGGGATGAGTTCCAGAATCCGGAGGCCGTCCGTCGCATCGTCCGCATGGGTGACGATCTTGACGATGTCGGGTCCGTCCGCCATGCAGGCCGCCAGCTTCCTCTTCAGGAAGGCCGCCGGGGGGGTCCCGGAGAAGTCGTGCCAGGAGGCGATCCGTTTCGTTTTTCTGCGGGCGCACACCCGCCGGAGTTCCTCTTTCAGGGCCGGGGCGGTTTCCGTCTCGATATCCACGTAATCGGCGCCCAGACGCGCCGCCTCCACCAGAAACGCCACCCGATCCTCTTCTGTCCCGGAGAATCCGCCGCCCTCTTCTCTGCGCCGGTTCGTGACGATTACCGGGGTGCGTGTGGCGCCGAGCAGTCTCTCCATCTCCGGATTCCGCATCCGGTCGATCCGGAACTCGACGATGTCGGCCAGGGGCATGGCGCGCTCCATCATCTCGATGGCCGCCCCGGTCCTTTCGGCGGTAATGGGTATGCAGATCACGGCAGATCCTCCCCCCGGGGGTAGGACCCCAGGACCTTGAGGAAGGCTGTTCTGTTTCTCAGCTCCCTGAGGCATTCCTGCGTCTTCTCCTCGGCGATATGCCCTGCGAAATCGGCAAAGAAGAGATATTCCCACATCCGATCCCGCATCGGGAAGGACTCTATCCGCATCAGGTTGAGTCCCGCCTCGGCGAAAGGGGTCAAGGCCCGCTGGAGGGCGCCCGGAACGTGGGGCGTTCCGAAGAGGATGGAGGTCTTGTCCCTGCCGGTGATCCCTCCGCCCGCTTTCCCCGGCTTCGGTCCGATGACGAGAAACCGGGTCGTGTTGGCGGGATTGTCCTCGATCCCCTCGGCAAGGATATTGAGGCCGTACACCTCGGCCGCAAGAATGCTCGCGACGGCGGCCCCCCGCTTGTCCTCCCGCACCCTGCGGGCCGCGCCCGCCGTGCTTTCCACCTCGATGAGTGGGATGCCGGGCAGGTGGGTTCGCAGCCACACCTGGCACTGGGCGAGGGCCTGGGGGTGGGAATAGACCTTCCGGAGCGCATCGATGTCGTCGCCGCCGGCGAGGAGGCAGTGGCGGACCCGAAGGTACACCTCCGCCCGGATGGTCAGCGGCGTCGAGATCAGCTTGTCCAGCGTGGTTTTGACCGAACCCTCTGCGGAGTTTTCGACGGGAACGATCCCCCACCGCTGTTTTCCCCGCTCTACCTCGTCGAACACTTCCGGGATCGTCGCCGTGGGCATGGCGGCGATCCCCCCGCCGAAGTGGGCCAGGGCGGCCTGGTGGCTGAAAGAGGCCTCCGGTCCCAAGAAGGCGACGGTAGTCGGCGTCTGGAGGAAGCGGGAGGCGGAGAGGATCTCCCGGAAAATCCCCCGGAGGGCCGCCTCTGAAAGGATGCCGTCGTTGAGTGTTTCCAGATGCCGATAGACCATCGCCTCCCGGGAAGGGTCGTACACATCCCGGCCTTCAGCGCGCTTGGCCTTTCCGATCTCGATTGAGACTGCAGCCCGCTCGTTGAGGAGGCGGACGATCTCCCGGTCTGTTTGCTCGATCTTCTCTCTCAAGGCGGGGACAGATTTCAAATCTGTCCCCGTGCAGTCTTCGCTCACGGCTTCAGTCCTTTCAGCGCATCCCGCAGGATTCCCTCCGGGATGCCCCCGTTCACAAAGGGGGTTCCCAGTTTCCGGATCATGACGAAGTGGATCGTTCCGCCCTCCTTCTTCTTATCCAGGGATAGCCGCGAGAGAATGTCCTCCAGATCCATCTCCGCGGGGATCCGGTCGGGCAGTCCGACGGACCGGATGAGCGCCGCGATTCGCGCTGCGTCGTCCGCCGGCAGGCCGTGAAGCCTCTCGGAGAGGCGCGCCGCCGCAACCATTCCAATGGCCACGGACTCGCCATGGGAAAGCGCATAGCCGGAGGCCGCCTCGACGGCGTGACCGACCGTGTGGCCGAAGTTCAGGATCCGCCGGAGCCCCCGGTCCCGTTCGTCAAGCTCTACGATTTCCTTCTTGATCCGGCAGGCCGCCGCGATGATCCGTTCGAGGAAGGCAGTCTCCCGCAGGCCGCCGTTTGCCACCGCCCCTTCCAGGTCGTCTAACAGTCCGGGCGATTCGATGATCCCGTATTTGATCACCTCGGCGAGGC
>JAURXV010000126.1 GCA_030654195.1 Syntrophales bacterium
CTGACCCGCCACGGCTGCGAGGCGGTGCGGATCCTGACGGAGGTGGGGATCGACCCGGAGATCGTCGACGCGGTGCAGATGCACAACGAGGCGGTCTGCGGCGTCGCGCGGAGCAAGGAGTTCCAGCACGCGCTCGCCGCCGGGGAGACGGTGACCGGCCTCGTCGTGGCGACGGCGCTGGTCTATCCCGATAGGAAGATCGCCGGCGTCAAGGTGAAGTCGATCACGAAAAGGATGAAGGAGAGGGCCTTCGCCGCCTCGGTGAACCGGGAGACGATCCGGGAGTGCGAGAAGATCGGGCTGTCGCTCGACGAGTTCGTCGGGATCGCGCTCTCCGCGATGCAGGGGATCGCCGGGCGTCTCGGGTTATGAGGGCACCGGGTCAGGGCTGTTCAAAAATGGCCGGTTGCAAGGCCTCCGAAATCCTGAGGAGCGAGACGTACCGTTGTGTACGTCACAGCGACGAAGGATGAGGGAATGCAGCAGACGGACGTTTTTCAACAGCCCTGTCAGCGGATCCGTCGTTTGAGCTCCTGGATGAGGGAGTTGCAGATCTGGCTTGCATCGGCCACGATCGCGACGTCGGCCCGCTTCATCATCGCCGCGTTCGGGTTCTTGTTCACCGCGATGATGAATTTCGCGTCATTGCAGGCGGCGGTGTGCTGGATGGCTCCGCTGATCCCGAAGGATAAGAGGATCTGCGGCCGGATCTGTTTGCCCGCCTGGCCGACCAGGGCGTCATGCTCCGCCCAGTCCGCATAGACCACGGGGCGCGTCGCCCCCACTTCGCCGCCCAGCAGTTCTGCCAGTTCAAAGAGCTTCGCGAATTTCTTTTTGCTCCCCAGACCGCGCCCGCCGCAGACGACTACCTTCGCGTCTTCCAGTTTCTGCTCCCGCTGGGGAGAGCGCTCAGAGCGGACCAAACGGACCCTGTCGACGGGAAGATGCTCCGGCAGCGGAACCTTCACCACCTCGCCGGTCCGGATGTAGTCGTGGGGGATCTCCTGGAATATCCCCGGACGGACAGTCGCCATCTGCGGCCGGCGTTCGGGGGTGACGATCTCCGCAACGAGGGTGCCGCCGAAGGAGGGCGCCATCTGGAGAAGGAGGCCCTCCTGGTCGATGTCGAGGCCGATACAGTCCGCGGTGAGACCCGTTCCGAGGCGCTTCGCCACGCGGGGGGCAAACTCCCGGCCAAAGGCGGTCGCCCCGACGAGGATGATCTCCGGTCTCTCATGCCTCGCCAGCCGCTCCATCAAGAGCGTGTAGGTCTCCATGCTGTAGACCGCAAGCCTTGGATGGTCCGTCAGGTAGATCTTTTCGGCGCCGTGGGCGATATACTCCCCCACCCACTCGTCCACCTTGTTGCCGAAGACGACGGCGCAGACCTCGGCGTCGATCTTTGCCGCCAGATCCTTCGCCCGGGAGAGGAGCTGCAGGGTCACGCGATTCTGAAAGTAATTCCGGTAGTCTCCGAAGACCCAGATGCCTCGTTTTTTTGCTGTCATTTTGAATTCTTGTCCGTTTTCAAGTCCTTCCCGATCGCGCCGCCGATCTTGTCGTCGAACCGCTCGAAGAGCTGTTCCACGATCCGCTTCGGCGCGCCGGTCAGGACGATGTTCTTTTTCCCTGCCGTCGGCGAGTAGACGTTGCGGATTTTCGTGGCGGAACCCTTCGATCCGACCCACTCCGGATCGAGACCGACGGCCGCCGCATCGAAAGAAACGATCTGCGCTGCCGTGAACGCCGCCTGGAGACCGCCTAACGGCACATACCTTGCGGCATGATGGCCGGTCGTCACGGTGACGATGCCGGGAAGATCCATCTCCAGCGTTTCGAGAAAATGGTCGGAGATCCGGCGCATCCGGACCGCTCCCCCGGACAGCTCGATCTCGTCGACACAGGCCACGCCGGGGATGTCGAGTTCCTCGGCCAGTTGGGGACCGACCTGGGCGGTCTCGCTGTCGCTCGTGGAAAAGCCGCACAGGACAAGATCAAAGCCCGGGCAGGCCTTCTCGATGGCCCGGGCGAGCGTATGGGAGGTCACGGAGGTATCCGCCCCGGCCATTTTCCGGTCGGTCAGCAGGAGGCCCCGATCCGCCCCGAGGGCAATCGCCTCGCGGAGCACCTCCTCGGCCATCGGCGGCCCCATCGTGATCGCGGTGATTTCGCCCCCCGCCGTCTCTTTGATCCGGAGGGCCGCATCGAGGGCCGAACGGCAGGCGGGGTTCATCATCCCCTCCGCCAGATCCCGCTGGAGAGTCCCCGTCGCCGGGTCCCAGGGAAGTTCGGAGACCATCGGCACCTGCTTGATGCAAACGACCATCTTCAGCATCTTCTATGTCCTCCGGGCGAGCACCGCGCGGGAGATGACCATCCGCTGGACCTCGCTCGTCCCCTCATAGATCTCCGTGACCTTCGCGTCCCGGAAGTAGCGTTCCACATCGTACTCCTTGCTGTAACCGTATCCCCCGTGGATCTGGACGGCCGTGTTCGTCACCCGCGTCGCCGTCGCGCTGCAGTAGAGCTTGGCCATCGCCGCCTCCGCGCCGAAGGGGCGTCCCGCATCCCTCACCGCGCAGGCCCGGTAGAGCAGAAGCCGCGCCGCATCGATCTCCGTCGCCATATCCGCGAGGTAATTCTGGATGGTCTGGAAGGAGGAGATCGGCTTCTTGAACTGCTGTCGCTCCTTGGAGTAGCGGACCGAGTCCTCGAAGGCGGCCTGGGCGAGCCCCAGCGCCTGGGCGGCAATGCCGAGGCGACCGGTGTCGAGGGTCGCAAGACCGATCTTGATCCCGTCGCCGGGACGGCCGAGCAGGTTCGTCTCCGGAACGCGGCACTCCTCCAGGAAGAGGGAGGAGACGGGGTTCGCCCGCATCCCGCAGAGGTCTTCGATTTCGCCCACGGCGAAACCGGGGTTGCCCTTCTCCACGATGAATACCCCGGCGCTCCGCTGGGGGTTCTGCGTGTCCGTAACCGCAAAGATCAGCGCCGTGCCGCAGACGCCGCCGTTGGTCACGAAGATCTTCGTGCCGTTGATGACGTAGTCGTTGCCATCCCGGACGGCAACCGTCTCCACGCCGCCCGCATCGGAGCCGGCGTTGGCCTCGGTCAGGCAGAAGGCGCCGATCCGCTCCCCCCGCGTCATCGCCGGCAGAAATCGTTTTTTCTGCTCCTCCGTTCCGAAACGGACGATGGGGTAGATCCCGACGCTGTTGTGGACGGTCAGGCAGAGGCCGACCGCGGCGCTGATGCGCGAGATCTCCTCGATGACGATGGCGTAGCTGATCGTGTCCATCTCCGCGCCGCCGTACGCCTTCGGCGCCTGGAGACCGAAGAAGTGCAGGGGCCGCATCTTCTCCACAACCTCCGTCGGGAAGCGGGCGTCCCGGTCGATATCGTGGGCGATGGGGCCGAGCTCGGCCTCGGCGAACATGCGCACCGCCTTGCGGACCACCTTGTGTTTCATGCATGGATTGAAATCCACAGACCCACTCCAAATTTCTTTTCTTATGAAAAAGTCTCTCTGCTAAAATTTCAGGATCAGCGGATAGACCTGCTTCGTATCCACCGCCCGGATGCTGATCCGCAGTTCCTTCGGCTTCTTGGCCTCCCCCGGGTAGAAGATGAAACCATGTGCCACCTCGTGCGGGGCGATAGCCCGCTTTTCGAGGGAGCGGTTCCGGAGATCCTCCTGGATCTGCTGCCGGACATCCGATTCCCCCATCCCCTTGACCCCGCCCATCGTTATCCCGGCAGCGGCCCCAACCGCAGCCCCCTTCCCGGCGGCCGCAGCAACGTTCTGCCCCGTTACGATTCCGATCGCCGCACCGATGACCGCGCCGGCCGCGCCGGCCAGAAAGCCCCCCTTTGCGGCCTCCGGCATAACCTTCCCAAGCTCGGTCTTCCCGGAGAGTCGGTCATAGGCCATTCTCTGATCGAGGATCGGCCAGAGGTTGGCCTCCTCATCGACCAGGAATGTTTTATCCGTCAGGATTTCCAGCGGATGGCCGCCCGTGTTGTCGAAAATAACCTGGACGGGGAGAATTCCTGCGCCGCGGATGTCGAAACCGAATGCCGCGGTCGCCTCCTCCTTGTTATCGTATGCCTTGGCGGCAATGGTCGCGTCCGCCACGGCGGTGGCATTCGGATAGGCGGCAGGCATCTTGAAGGGCACCACCTGCCGCTCGTAGCTCGTGCACGCCGCGAGCCACACAACCGCCAAAAGCGCCGTCAGAACCGTGATATTTGATTTTCTCATGATCTTTCTCCTTATTGAAGCTGCAACGGGAACCGTTGCGCTGGATTCTACGTCGGAACACCCGATCCGTCTTGCAACATAGGAGAAAAGAAGGGCCCTGTCAAGGACAACACTTTAACGCGAACGGCCTCAAATAAAATGTTGCCGAAGGAGCGATCGGAAATGGATCAAGCAAGGCAAATGAACTGGATTTTCTGATGAAACCCTGATACAAGGACGCTTCCGCTGACCGGGCGGTTCGCCGGAAGCTGCTATTGACAACAGAACCGGACAAACAACAAAAGGAGAAAACCATGGCATCCAAGAGCAAGGAAACACGGCTGAAACAGAAGGCCACGCTGGAGGCAAAGCTTCAGAAGCGCTTGGCCCTTCTTGCCGAAAAGGGGATAGATGAGAAGAAGATCGCGCGGGACGCGCTCATTAAAGAACTGAAGGCGAAACTCAAAGAGACGGCAACCCGTCTGAGGGCGATCGCAGCCAATGTGCAGCGGACGGCGGAGCTTGCCGCGGTGAAGGCTGAACGCCTGGCGAAGCCGAAGGAAGAGCCCCCTAAGGCGAAAAAAGCCGCGCCGGAACCGCCCCCGGAGGCGAAGGCCAAGAAGAAAAAGAAGAAAGAAGAAGAGGCCAAGCCCCAGCAGG
>JAURXV010000131.1 GCA_030654195.1 Syntrophales bacterium
ATCCGGCCGGGCCTGGATAATCATTTCTACGGATTTTGCGATAAAGGCGGTTTCTATCGTCAGAGAATCCCGCATCTCGGATACCGAAAGCATATAGTACCAAGAGGGGATTGCAATGGCGAAAATGCACGCCGCCAGAGCCCCCAGGAGCTTCATGATCCTTGTGGCGGGCGCTGTCGACTGCGGAGGCCGGGAATCCAAAGGCTCATTACCTCACTTTCCGGCGATTCGCGGCAAAGGCAGGTGGCCGCTTTCAGAGAGGAGCTTCCGTCCATCCTTCGAGAAAACGAACTTGATAAAGTCCTTCACCGCACCCTTATCCGCATCCCCCTTGTAGACCAGGGACATTGTCATGGTATAGGGATATTTGCCGGCGGAAACATGGACGCCGTCGGCAATATTGGAGAGTATAGGGGCCGTCCCATCGACGGAGAGGGCTTTGATCCTTCGTTTCTCCACTGCCATGAGTGAGCTGCTGGTTGTACCGAATGAACCGGGCGTCTTTTCGATTTGATCGGCCGCTTCCTGATCCGTCGTACCGACAAAGACGCCGGGAATGGAGTGAGCCTTCTCGGACGCCGATTTCAAGCGGGGATTGATGCTCGCCAGATAGACCGAAGAACTGTCACGCAGAGGACGAAGGATAAGCCTGATGGGCGTTCCATCGGGCCAGGTCTTGCGCTTTCCTGCATAGATGTCTTCTATCTCTGTGAGAGTCACACCGTTGGTCGGGTTTGACTCCTGTACCGCGAAGATAAAGGGTGTGCGGCCATAAGGCTCCTCGACGATTCCCATGCTCCGCTCCTCCGGCGTGAGGGGACGGGAGGACAACCCGATATCGATCCTCCCTTCCTTTACGGCGTTGATGCCTCCTGTACTGCCGATGCTGAGGAGGAGATCGATGGCGACGTTGGGGTGTTTCTTTTGAAAACCCTCGGCCATCCGTCGCATGGCGCCGATGCCCGACCCCGAACCTGTGATGATCAATTTCCTTTCAGAACTTGTGGAAGCGGAGCTTTCAACCATGAAGGACGTGAGAAGGAGGACGCTGAAGATGAAATATCGAAAAAAAAGCTTCATAAATCCGTCTTCTTTCCCGCCGACCCCCCTGTCGTGATCGGCGTCTTCAATCCGCAACCCGCAGACGTCCTTTCAGATAGGTCCTGAATTCGTTTTAATCGGGGGAGAGGAACGCCGGGTGTCCCGATCGCTCATCGATATCCTTCATGCTTTGGGGAGGTCGGGATCGATCCCCAGGAGTTCCCTGATCTCGTCGGGGAATTTGGCCGCGTGGGCCGTCTCCAGACAGATGCAGGGGGGAACGCCGCCGAAGCATTGATAAGAACTTCCTTTTTCGCGGTGAGAGTATATGAAGAAGGATCTTGTGTGTCAAGAGGATTTTGGCCGACGATCATCGAATAGAGGGTGTCCAGAAACTCATACTTCAGTTGGCGGGCGATGACCGCCCCAAGAATCTCCGCCATCGCCGTGGCTGCGGCGGCCAGCACGGCCGAAGAGAGAACCGTTCGGGATACCCACGGTTTGAGATGCCGGGTCGCCGCCTCGGAAATGCAATACCCGGTAACGATCCCCAGATGCGCGGCGTTGTGCTTTAAACAGCCACGGGGATGACGTAGAGAAGGACCGCAAAAAAGTGGAAGGTGCTGCCGGCCAGAACGAAGAGGTGCCACACGGCATGGTGGTACGGCAGCCGGCGCCAGCCGTAGAACGCGAGGCCCAGGATGTAGGCGAGCCCCCCGGCGATCAGCAGGGAAACGCCGGCAGGCGTTATGGCGGCGAGCAGGGGTTTGATGGCGACGACTACAAGGAATCCCATTCCCACGTAGAGGCCGACCGAGGCGATCGGCCACCGGCGGAGCAGGGAGACCTGGAAGATGACCCCGATCAGTGCGATTCCCCAGACGACGCCGAACAGGGACCAGCCCCAGGGGCCGCGGAGATTCACCAGCATGAAGGGGGTATAGGTCCCGGCGATGAGGAGAAAGATCGCCGAATGGTCGATGACCCGAAGGAGTGTCTTTACCCCTGGGAACGGGATGCTGTGGTAGAGGGTGGATGCCGTGTACAGAATGATCAGCGTGGCCCCGAAGATGCTGCAGCCCACGATGTGCCAGGCGTCTCCGAACAGCGTCGCGAAGGCGGTCAGGATTCCGAGCGCCACAATGGCGAGGACGACACCGATCCCGTGGGTGATGCTGTTCGCCAGCTCCTCACGGGGGCTGTATCGGGGCATGGGTATATGTATCGGCATATCTTTTTTAAGTCGTTCCTTTTTTTCCCCGCCCCCCGCCCTTTTTCCGCCAGGGGGAACGGTATCGACGCTTCTAACGGGCGTTTCTATCATCCGGTCCAAAAAAATGAAAGCGAAATAACCGCTCCTTTGATCATGCTTCCATTCCTTTTTAATCTCTCTGGATAAATTCCCCGCACAAATAAAAAATCACAGGGGTGATCCCCGTGGTTCACATGTCGGCGGCTCACATACACCATCGCCCTCCCGACGGCAACCTTTATTTTATGGATATCGCTTGAAACCCCATCCACAGCGGTCCGGAATATGGATGTTATCCGTATGCAACCAACGCCTCTCAGGCGTGCGCCTCGTCCCAGTTTCGGCCGGCCGCGACCTCCACACGGAGGGGCACGTTCAGCTTCAGCACCCCCTCCATCTCTTCGCGGACGAGGGCCATCAGGATTTCCCTTTCGGAAACGGGCGCCTCGAACACCAGCTCATCATGGACCTGCATGATCATCACGGCAGAGAGTTCCTCTTCCGCGAGACGCCGGAAAATCCGGACCATGGCGACCTTGATGAGATCCGCCGCCGTCCCCTGGATGGGGGCGTTGATCGCCATCCGCTCGGCAAACTGCCGGACGGCGGCCTGGGGGCTCATGATTTCCGGCAGGTACCTCCGCCGCCGGAGAAGCGTCGTCACGTACCCGTCCCGCCTCGCCTGCGCGAGGAGCCCGTCGAGGTAATCCCTCACCCTTCGGTATCTTTGGAAATAGCTGTCGATGTAGGCTTGGGCGAGCTTCTGCGTGATCCCGAGTTCCTTCGCGAGGCCGAAGGCGCTCATCCCGTAGAGGACGCCGAAATTGATCACCTTCGCCTGCCGCCTCATGTCGGGGTTGACCATCTCGGGGAAGACGCCGAAGAGGTCGGAGGCGGTCCGGCTGTGGATGTCCTCGCCGGTGGCGAAGGCTTCGATCAGGGTCTCGTCTCCGGAGAGATGCGCCAGCACCCGCAGTTCGATCTGTGAGTAGTCGGCGGAGACGATCTCCCAGCCGGCGGGCGCGATGAAGGCCTGGCGTATCCGCTTTCCCTCGAGGGTCCGGATCGGGATGTTCTGGAGATTCGGGTTGCTGCTGGAGAGCCTCCCTGTCGCCGTGACGGTCTGATTGTAGGTGGTGTGGACCCGCCCCGTCCGGGGGTGAACCAGTTCAGGCAGCGCGTCGATGTAGGTCGATTTGAGCTTGGCCATCCCGCGGTAGGCGAGAATCTCCGCGGGAAGCTCGTGGCCCTGAGCGAGGGCGGTCAGGACATCCACGTCCGTGGAGTACCCCTCCTTGGTCTTCCGGCCCCGCGGCAGACCCAGTTTTTCGAAAAGGACGACCTGCAGTTGTTTTGGGGAACTGATGTTGAATTTTTCCCCCGCCAGCCGGTGGATCTTCTCCTCCGAGAGGGCAAGGAGCTGCTCGATCTCCAGCGACATGGTCCGGAGGAGGGGCAGGTCCAGGAGGACCCCCTTCTGTTCCATCTCGGCGAGGACCGCGACCAGGGGCATCTCCACGCCTTCAAGAAGATCCTTCATCCCTGCCGCGGCAATCTTCCCGGTCAAATCAGCGGCCAGCGACATCACGGCGTCGGCGCGCCGGCCGGCGTAGTCCGCCGCCTTCTCCACGGAAATGGCGGCAAACGGCACGGCCTTCGCACCGCTCCCCACGAGCTCCTTCACGGAAGGCGTCCGGCGACCGAGATGATCCAGCACCGTGTCGGCGAGCTCAAAGCTGTGTTTCGCGGGATTGAGGAGGTAGGAGGCGACCATCGTGTCGCAGCCGAGGCCCCGGAGGGGAATGCTGCACTGGGAAAGCACGATGAGGGCGGTTTTGAGATCCTGTCCATGTTTCGGGATGGCCGGATCGGCAAGGAATGGCGAGATGACCGTGAGGACCATGCCGGCGGAAAGCCGCGGCGTGCCATCCTCATGGGCGATGGGGATGTAGAACCCTTCGCCCGGCGCGGGCGAGACGGCCAAGCCGATCAGAGAGGCCGACATCGCCTCCGGCGAGGAGAGGACCGGCTCCAGCGAAAACTCACGGCCCTGCCGCAGTCTTGACGCAAGCGCAGCCAGCTCCTCCGGCGTCCGGCAGATCCGGTAGTCGCCGGCGTTCTCTTCTCCCCGGATCTTCAGATCCTGGAGCAGCGACGAGAATTCAAACTCTCTGAAGAGTGACATCAGCAGCTCCCGGTCCGGCTCCCGCCGTCGGCAGGCTTCCAGATCGAAGTCGAACGCCGCGTCCGTCCGGATCTGCGCCAACTCCCGGCTGAGCCTTGCCTGATCGATGTTCGCGAGGATCGTCTCGCGGGTCTTCGCGTTGTGGATCTGTTCCGGGTTGGCGAGGATCGCAGCGATGTTCCCGAACTGCTCGATCAGCCGTTGCGCCCCCTTCGGGCCTATGCCGGGAACGCCGGGGATGTTGTCGGAGGCGTCCCCCATCAGACCGAGGATCTCCACCACCTGCTCCGGACCGACGCCGAAGCGCTCCTTCACGGCCGCGATGTCGTAGGTCTTCTCCTTCATCGTGTCGACCATCCGAATCTCCGTGGAGACGAGTTGCATCATGTCCTTGTCGCCGGAGACGATGACGACCTCCATCCCCGCCTCCGCCTGCCGGCGGGCGATCGTCCCGATGATGTCGTCCGCCTCGATCCCCTGCTGCTCCAGGACGGGGATCGAAAACCCCCGGACGATCTCCTTGACGAACGGGATCTGGGGGATCAGCGTGTCGGGAGTCGCCTTCCTCGTCGCCTTATACTCCTCGTAGGCCTCATGGCGGAACGTCGGCCCCTTTACATCGAAGGCGACCGCGATGTAGTCGGGTTCCTGGTCGCGCAGAAGCTTCATCAGCATCGTCGTGAAACCGTAGATCGCGTTCGTCGGAAAACCCTTCGAGTTGGAAAGCTCCCGGATCGCGTAGAAGGCCCGGAACAGGTAGTTGCTCCCGTCGACGAGGACGAATTTGGGGCGCTTCTTTTCTTCCGTCATATATTATTCCTTTCGTTCGATCATTTTTATCGAGCAGCTTCATATCGAGCAGTCGTTGCGTGGGACTGCTCGATATTTCAAATTACGGCGCTCTGTCCCTTCGTACTTTTAGAAGCAGGTAGCCCATGGGGAAAAAACCTTTGTACATGGAATCGAAAAGGTCCCTGACCTTGGTCGTCGTCCAGACGAAGGGCCGCTGGATATCCGGCAAGCCAATTTCACCTTGGAAACGACCGAATGAAGGCCGCATACTCCCCATCATCTCGACATGCTTCCTCCAGTAACGCTTGAGCAGCGGGATCAGTCGCTGCATAGACTGACAGCGCATAAAGCGTCATCACAACTTTTGAACGATATTCCCGCAAATCGACGCGGTTGAGTCCTAGAATTTTTTCGGTTGTCTGCCCGCGGATCGTTTTTCCGATCACGGATGCAAGTTTTGCGGCGGTATCGAAAACAAACTCGAAATGCTCGGCAGGGGTATCATCGCAGGGGTTGATCAACGGCCCGCCTTCGGACACCACTGGAAAACAATCTCCTTTGCATTCAGGACCGTTGCAGATTGGGCACGACAAAAGAAGATTCGTCCACTCAAACGTCAATTCGGGAAATGTGGATTTTGGTTTAAAGTGCTCTATATGCCCATACGCGATGTGAGATATCTTGCTTTCGCAATAGGCGCACTTGCCATGAAACATGGCAACGAGGACGTCCTTGATGGATGGATGTTTGTATTTACCCTCTACCTTTCGCTTGCCGGCAACCGTAGAGGCTCTAAGGAGCGCATCGGTCCATGGTTGCTTGTTGCGCTCGAGTATGGCGGGTTTCGGAGAGCGCGCAACCTTGATCATGGCAACTTCTTCTCCAGATACGTCTCGATCCTTTTCTGCAGGGAGTCAGGCTTTGGCGGACCGCCGATGGGGCGCGCTTCTTCCATGAAAAGCGATAATTGCTCAAATTCGGTCTTTTCTTTTGGTGTCAACTTGGTCCTTTTACCGAGCAATGCATCGTAGCGGTCTATTTTACCCTGGGTTTGCGGGGAATAAGGAGAAACGAGACCGAAAGCAGGGCTTTGCAACAAACGGTCAACGTTCATGGCGGAAACATCCGGGACCTCCTCCACTATGCTCTTGCCTTCGCTCAACGAAAATTTAAGTGTCAGGGCTTCCGGTCCTGCACCGGCGGCGATCAGCGGACTATGAGTGGCAACGATGAATTGGAGGTTCGGGAACTGCTCACGGAGCCAGAGAGCAATATCACGCTGCCAGAGCGGATGGAGATGGATATCCAACTCATCGATCAGCACGACGCCCACCTCCTTCAACGGATCGTTGCTTTCAGGAAAAGCCTGGATCAATCGCCATACGAGATCGCCAGCTAAGGCGAGAACGCTCCGATAGCCGTCACTGAGGGCAAGTGTGGGAACCTTTGTGCCTGCGATATCGAAAAAGATGCGTCCTTCAGCGGTGACGCTGTCGAATCTCACCCCCTCCGGCAGCAGCCGATTGATCGCTGCGATGCCCAGCGCCTGCTGACGCCTCGCTTCGGCATCTTTATTTTTTACGATGCGATAGTCCAGATAGACCATCCACCGCTCAAACGCCGACAATGGCTGGTCTTCATCAAATTGAGTGAAAAAATTGGTATAGCGGGCCTGGGGTTCCAGAGACGGCACGATGATCTCGCTCTTGCGGGTTAGTCGTCGGAACGCCCCGTAGCCGACGGCAAACCATCCCAACCCTTTTGAGACGAAGGCATTCTGGCGCAGCCATGTTAATCGCCTTTCAGCAGATTCGTGAATTCCCGGTTCTGTATAGACCTTGTTACGGATGCTGAGCGGCTTGCCGCCAGTCAGGAAAAATGTATAGCCGAATGAGCGGGTGATCTTTTCCGAGCCGTACTGGCCGGGATCATTATCTGACTGATGGATTTTTATGGAAAGCTTGCCGGGCTGCTCCTCGTCACGAAGCCACCCGACGGGCCGCGGGGCCAACTTCTGCGCACCTTCCGGTCCAGCAAGAAGCAATGCCAGGGATTGTAATACCGTACTTTTCCCACATCCGTTTTCACTAAGGAGAGTGATCCACTTTCGATTTCTGAACCTCAATGTGGCCTTATCGAAACAACGAATATTGTCTATCGTCAATTCTTCTATCAACATACAGTACCCTCCCTTGCATGCACAAAATCAGATAACAAATAAAAACAACCATGTAAAATATATCAGTGTTTGTAGAATCGGATCAAGGCTTATTTACGACTCGGTTCCCCACTCCGATATGGCTCACGATTTCTCCCAGCTATTTGTCCGACTCTGGAATTTCCATCTCCACGATTTTACCAGGGCCGAAGGTCTTGACGTTGACCGACCACCTTCCCACCTTTTTTGTTCGCGAAGGCAGACAAGGAAATGATGATCTCCTTCCAGGCAGCAAAGGAGGATTTCTTCTCCAGGGTTTCCGATTCTCGGCACATGTCGTCCCTCTCTTTAATAAAACATCAATGATCCAACCCGCCGGACAATCTCCGATACCCCTCCCGGATAATCTGTGCTATCGCCTTTCTGCGAGCCTTGAGGAAGGCCTCATAGGTCATGTGTTCCCAACCATCCGGCAGCGCGTGCCAGTAACACATGTCTCTCAGCTCATCCGGGTTGAAGCGGGCAATATACTGCGGCAAGTACTCTTGAGGCGAGCTGTCGGAGATTTCGATATTATCGGACCATTCGACCAGGGCATAGTTTGCGATCTGATTTGTGTCGCGGATTTCGGTTATATTCATTTTCTTCAGGTAATTCTTGGGGAAAAGATGATGCCGCTCCGTTCCCGATTTCTTTCCCTTGATGGCAGGATCGAGCAGTTCCGAAACTTTCATCTTTGAAAAGAGAACCTTGGCGTCCAGCAGATTCAAGGTCGCATAATAGGCGAAGAGCGACGGGCTCCGGGGTGATGATGTGGCGATTTCATTGGGCAACGTGATGGCCCAGAAATCCTCCGTAAGCGTGTCGGAAATCACCTGGTCGAAATTTTTCACGAAACTCGCTGCATCGGTAATGGATCTCAGGCGGGCAAGATCGGACTCCATGGTCGTCTCCGGCGATGCACTGTAGCGAGCCGTCAGGGTGGTCATAAAAAACCAGCGGGCAACGAGATTCCGGAGCCCGTACAAATCCATCTTGAAATCATACTTGCCGATTAGAAACATCACATAGCTGTAAAGCAGCGCCGCCTGGGAGCTGATCATCGAGGCGCTGCGGAATCCAGCGCGAATCAATACCTTCAAAAATTCATGCCAGTTCTGCAAATCGAGGACCCGGGCCTGTGAATCCTTCAGGACCTCGAATTGCTGAATTCGCCGCTCCTCGGAGAATTGTTCCGTCTCCAGATCCTTGCCCCGCAAGATCGAATAGACATAATTCAAGCGGGCGCGACGGAAGCCCAAGCCGACACAGACACGAAGGAGTTGGTCCGGTTCCGGCTGAATGAAGTAGTTGAAGGGGGATGCTTCGCCAAGGGCCGGCTGCCGTGTTGCCCTGCAGAATTGCTCAAGCTGGGTTCGTCCTTCATCCCAGAATACCGACATCAGGGTCAGGATGAAGTCCGCCTGGTTGAGGGTGACTCCCTTGCTGTTGATGCGGACAAACACCTCCGCCACCCTCTCCTCGTCGATATTCGGAGATAGTTCGAGGGCCGTAAACGGATAATGCTGGAGGTCATAAAGTTTGTCGATGGATTCATTCAACATGTCCTCTTCTTGCTCGCTGACCGGACGATATTCTCGAAGCTTTTTAATAAAGTCTTTGACGAATCGATTCCGTGCATGCTCACCTGACCAGAGTTCAGAGATGTTGTGAATAAATTCCGGGTCCCGCCGAATCGCGGCATCAGCGACATCAAATCGGGCATCGCAGGGTCGAAAGGCAATCTGTATGGATTGCTCCGTATAGTCACTTCGGATGATATTGCGCCCCTTGAGGACCGCATAAAGGGCTGTCAAACGCTGCTGCCCATCGACAATCAATAATCGGGGGGCTTTCTGCTTCGTATCGATGCCGATCTGGCGATGGTTCCCATTCAGGGTATTGATCCAGAAAAGCAGGTAGCCTACCGGGAAACCTTTATACATGGAATCGAAAAGGTCCCTGACCTTGGCTGTCGTCCAGACAAAGGGCCGCTGAATATCCGGCAAGCCGATTTCACCGATGTCGATGTCTTCAATCAGCTTGGATAAGGAATAACCGACCTGTTTGAAAAGTGTTGCTTCCATTCAATGGCCTCTAATAATATCTGAATGTTATTTGTCATGTATCCCCAATTGCGGCCGTGATTTCCGGATACCTTACCCGCAACTGCTCAATATAAGATTTCCACGCTTCCCACAAATCCTCAATCTTTGCGACAAGGGCATTAACTTGGCGGTCGTATTTCTCATCGTAGTCCTTAATCCACCCAGATCTCTTAACGCTGATCACAAATGCCTTTGGGCCGTCCGGAATCATTTCGATGGCTGCAGTAAATGCGTAAGCTTTCAGAGAAATCAAAAATTTGTCATGAGCGTCCTTTAGCGGCCCACTATGAAATGCGTTTTCGGGTTGCCCCACAGCATCAAGGTACTTTAAAATGCGGTCGCGGTCTTCACTACGCTCATTTTGAGGGTTAGTAAGACGCCAGTCACACCAGTAGGTTAGCCACGGAGAATCAATTATCTGCCACAGGGCTTTGGCCACATAAAAGTCTACGTCTGAGAGCAAGGCTCCTGATTTGGGCTCCTTTAAAGCATTCCGGATTGCAATGGTCAAGTTGTTGACCAGCTTCTCCCGTTCTGCGCGTCTATAAACCTGTTCTTCTTTCTTGACACTGGGAACTGAAGGTGTAGGCAGGGAATAGGTTATAGGCCATCGCCGATGCTTGAGATCAAATGGTAGTTCCTCGCCTCCTGGCCGACCGGCAATATTCATGACACCGATTAAGCGCCCTTGCCCCATGACAGCTAAAGCATAACCGAGTTCAAGGAGCACATTTGGGTTGGGAGCGGGGCTTGGCTTGGAATATACAAGGGTTGCATCCCATACAAATACATCTGAAGCACGAATTTTGGTGAGAATGACATCGGCAATTGCTGGTGTACCACCTACGCCTTTCGTGTCGCGATCAACATCAATAATCATTGCATCTTCACGCCCGATCTTCTTGGCGGCCCTTCGTAAGCAGTCTTCAATAAAATTTCGATTTTCTTTTGAGGGTGAATCGTCTTGCCATGACCAAAATACAGTTACTTGGGATTTAGGTTTAGAGTTCATAAAGAAGACCTCACTTGATGTCGGCTGGGCATATTGCGTTACCTTGTATTCCTTGCTTATATATTCGCTGCTATTCTATTTTTACCATAAATTCCCTATATAAGTTCTGAAAATAGGATGATGCGTCACTTCCGCTACCCCGAATTCTCAAAATATTAACCAAATCCTCGTCGCATAGATGCAGAATGGCTTTTCGATTTGAGTCCTTGTTAAATAGTGTTTTTCTGCGATTAAAAGAGCCTTCCTTACCATTACGCGATACCAGGAAGCCGAATCGTCCCAACGGATCACCCAAATAGGTTGAGAGTTGATCTATGTCGGTTCCAGAAGTGGATGATTTATTCTTCAATTCAAAAACGATAAAGAGACTTTTATAAGAATTCTGTATATATCGCCAAAAATTTAACGTCCCCTCATTGGTATAGATTATATCTCTAACCAATGTTCCCTCTATAGTCCGTTCTTGAGGGCGCCCATCAACGAGGTGAGGGTGGAGGCAAAAGGTCAAAATTCTGTGTACGATGTCTTGATACTCGTATGCATCCTCTCTCCCAGGCAAAATCGCGGATAACTGACCCATCAATCTCACTGATTCTTCCTTTAGAGTGGTTCCGTTACGCATCACGTCCAACTCATGCGGAAGGGCATTATCTGCTTCTCTCTCTTTCTTTTCCACATACAAATCCATGTAGCGAGTATCAGATCGAGTCACCTCGCAAATTCGATCCTTAACCAGGGACACTTTCTCTGGTTTCTTCAAGGTAAGCTCTTTTCTTCGCCGGCCACCCATTGCCCTTAAGAAAAAATTCTTATAATCAACCACGTATTCTTCATAATTGATCCACGGCAAAATCCTTAGGATTCGGCGCGGTACTAACAACAGTGGGCCGCCGAGTGAAGGATTACATGGAACATCGAAGTAACCGTCATGCCAGGATTTTGTCTGAAAATCGAAAAAATGATTTATGGGAACGGAAGAGTCTATGGGAATGTTCCAGTACGTGCATTGCTTTTGGGTATATTCTATAAGAAAAAGTTTTAGTACGTTGGCGCAAATATCGCTGATCCTATCGGGACCTATTCCTGGACACACCAGCTGGAGTTCTTCGATATGTTTTAATCGGCGTCCCAGAAGTGCCGGAGAATTTGTAAAGACGTTCAATATTTCTTTTGACAATTCCGGGCCTACCCCACGCCCACCTATACCCCGGTTTGTATAACCCAGACATACTTCATTGGGTTCTGGAAATTGCAACAGCTCTGCCGCCTTTTCAATTTCATCACTCCGGAGGTGCTCAATTACTAAATCAAAGAATGTAAGCAAGCTCTCGTGAGCCCGTTTGAAGTAAGGATTTGAACTGCGATAGAGGAGAAAAGGATCGATGCCCAGTTTCCGGTCCACATCAATATCGGGTATCAGGAAATCAACCTCACCTTGACGCAATGGAATTCCAAGAACCTTATTGAGTAAAGCCATCACCCTTTCCCCTCAGGCGTATCATTAAAAAGATGGGCCACGTGAGCATCTGTAATGGCATAACGATTCATGTCTTCCTTAAAAGCATAAGTAAATAATATCGAATGGTTATTGTGAAAGCGACTGAGCCCCTGTCGAAGTTGTCGAAGCACAGTCAAAGTATCTCGATATTCGGGATTATCGCCCGCTGGGATAAACGGCGATATTTCATCAATCATGCCGTCACCGGTCAGAAAATGTTTAGTCTTGCATATGAGCCCATTGACAACTTTTGTTTGAAGGTCCGATGCTGGCTCGCGGGGGGCTTTCTTGCAGAGCTTGTCAACTTCGTCGTAAATTCCATCGAGTTCACTGGTCAGTAAATCGTATGCATATCTTAGCAACATATTGTTCATATGGATTTTTTCCCCCTCATCAACATTTGTTTTTCGCCCCATATCTGTTTCCCCTTTCTTCGGCTGGTTATCCAAGCAATTTTAATATCTGTCTGATCATTCGATGGCCGAACTGATTTGCTTCACGCCCTGATTCCCTGTCTTGATGCATTACAACTCCATAATATATTTATGATATCAATTATTCGCACATATTATGGCCGTGCTTTCATGGCCATGACATTGTAAATAGAAGGAAGTGTAAAGATCCCGGAAGGATCACATGAATCAAGTAACTGCCCTGTCTGGTTTTCCCAAGCCATGATTTCATCAGCCATCAAAGCGATGATATCGCCGTAATCAACCGTTTTGAAAAGGCTTTTCCATTGAGCGTTATCAATTGGTTGCGCAATCTCCGGGAGAACTGCGAACAAAACCTTGCTGGCAGCCACGAGCCCGTATGACCCATCGCTCATGCATACCGATAAAAGTTTTTTGAACATCGTCCAAAGATCCAAGATGACCTTATTTCTTGCGGATGATGTGATTTCCACCAGCAGTCTGCTACGATGGCTCACGTTCTGCTGTGAAAGATAATTTCGGAGGTGGATGGTGTCACTCCCGACGATTGAGAAACAGGCGGCAACGTGATCGTTTGGGTCTTGAACCGTACCACTCAGATATTTGACACCTTTGAATAGTCCACTGCGGGTCATTTTGAAATTTGCCATAAGTTGAGCCACGTTTTTGAAAAAGATGTCCTTTGTCAGACGGCTCTGGGATCTTCTGATAATATCATGAACCGTGGCTGTGTAGCTTACACCAAAACGATCAACATCGTTTTTGATCGCTACTGGAGAAAGCGGATTCCCGGATTGATCAAATAGCATCTTCACCACATCACCTCTCGCTATGCCGATATAAGACATCTTGAGGTTTATTTGCCAGATAAGCCTTGATCAAACTTTGCGCAGTGCTGTAACTGTTCGTCATGTCTTCGATCTGGTTTCTATATGATTTCCAAGGATCCTTTAAAATACCTTGCTGAATATCCCTAACGATGCTCGAATAAAATCCGTCCATCAAAGAATCATTCACTTTTAGATGTCCGTAAATTATATGGATGTTGTCCCGATAAAGAGGCTCAAGACATTCGATTATTTCGGGAAAGAATGTGTCATATACTGTAGTTGCAGCATGCACGCTTTCAGCGCGTAAAATATGTTTATTCTTCAGGGCCTCAATAATTTGGCCAAGGTTATCTTTCTTCTGATTGATAAGATGATCGTTCATTTTAAGCTCATCAAGGAGCGCCTTCTTCAGCTTTCGACGTCGTTTCCACTCACGGATGATCCGAGATAATTCACCGAGACCAAATCCCAGAATAACGCCCATTATAGCCCAAGTTTCTTTCCTCTCAAAAAACTGGCAGAGCCATTCCATAAGCTTCCCCTATGTTTTATGCGCCACTCGCGGATCTGCCGGAGGTGGGTCAAGGATGGTTTGATAGGGCTGGCCGGTTTCTTTGGCGTGTTGCATGGCGTCGTAGATTTCGAGGATCATGTTTTTGGTTCGGTATTCGCCGTATTGAGCGATGTCCTTACGTTTGACGATGGGGAAGGTTTCCAGGATGTAGTCGGTGTCGTGGCGGCTGATTCCGTAGAGGTGGAAGTAGAGGGCATCAAGCTCGCAGCGGATGTTGAATCGGCGTTCCTCGTCCCAGTGGAACGGCGGACCGTCGTTGCCGCAGTCCTTCGCGAATGGCTCCATGTCCCAAGCTGTATAGGTCAGTTCAAGAACGCGGGGGAATATCCAATCACTTAGATTTTGCTTTTTATCAAACCATGCACAATGTTCGGCATATGTCTGTGGTGGCAGCACCGGCATCTGATACATGATATAATCTGACAAATGCAGCCCCCCAACAAACTGTCGGACATAATAATCAAAGCAAAAGCTGGAAAAGCATGCGAGCAAGCATACCACTTCCCGAGGCTGGGCATTAGTTTCCGCGATAACACGAAGAGAGAAAGATGTGGCGGACCACGGAATAATTGTGCCAATTACAGTGCGCTCATTCGTGACGCTGCACACATCCATATAGGTAAATAGCCATTTCCTATTCCAGTTTGGAAGGATAGCTGAAACACCCTCTTCTGCTACCCAATACCGACATCCGCTAAGTCGGCTCACGTCAGTCAGATCCGAGGTAGGAACTTCATCTGCACGTCCAGAACGTTGACCAGACGCAACGGTGTAGGCATCAGCAAATCGATGGTTGTAGAGATTAATCATCTTACCTTCAAAGAGGCGGAGGTATTTTTTACCGCCATGTATGAAGTTACCAAAAGAATCGACTTGTGCCCCTGTGTGAAATTCGTCTGTACTGTGGAGAAGATCCCCTTGGAGATTCATATCGATGACACGTCGAACACCAACCCCCCATGGTGATATATCGCCACCATTTTTTACCAGTTTCCAAACAGGGATTCGGCTACGGATTAAGAAAGATAGCGCCGCATCACGTTTTGATCGGAAGACGGGGCAGGTACGGGTATTGGGATTCAGGAGGGAGATGTCTTCCGCCGACAGTTTGAAATGGCGGTCCGGTTCGTGGAGATGTGCCGTATTGGTCAGAAAGAAGGCGAAATCCGTCCCCTCGGGGGCGGCGTCCGGCCCGCCCATTGTGAGGAGACAAAACTTATACGACCTGTGAACAGCGGGAAAGATGCCTTCCCGGTTCTCAAAATCATAGAGGCTCACGAGTGCCTTCTTCTCCGTCAGATCGGCGAAGAATTGCTTGTTCGTGTCGTCCGTGGCGATCCCCGTGGGGACGATTACCCCGGCGCGGCCTTTGCCCGACAGGAGTTCCCGGAAAAGACCGGCGAAGATCTGGTATGTGTTGAGGTCGCCGACGGCGGAAAGGGGATAACGGCCGCACGTTCGGAGAAAATGGCTCTCACCCTCGGCCATCCGTTTGGCTGAAATGAAAGCCTTCCAGAGGGCGGGGTTCGTCTCGGGGAGTTTCGCGATGAGGCGCTTCCGGGCGGCGGCGTTGGGGACGTTGGCAATCTCCGGGTCCCGCTGGGCGAAGAACTCCTTTTCCTGGAGCTTGATCCGCTCCCAGGGCGGGTTGCCGAGGGCGCAGTCAAACCCCAGCCGTTTCATGAAGACCTCGGGGAACTCCAGATGCCAATGGAAGAAGCGGTGCTCGTCCGCCAGCGCTTTCACACGTCCGGCGGTCTTTCCGGCCATGGCGTAGGCCCCGTCGCGGAGGCGGCGGAAGACGTCCTGCGTGGGGACGGTGTCGTAGGTCTCCTTCGTCAGGGGCCAGAAGAAGGCCGCCGTCCAGAGATCCGCCAGGTCGTGCTGATGGCGGATGGCGCGGCCATCGAGAAGGGTGTCATACTGCCGGGCCTTTTCCGAAACCTGTTTGATGTTGTCTTCGGGAAGGGATGCCCAGGTGGCATAGGCCGAGGCCGCTTCCCGCCAGTCGGAGCGGTCTTCCTGGATCATGAAGAGGTCCTGCTGCCCCTTCCTCTCTTCCTTGTTTTTCCGGCGGATGGAGGAGGCGACGGCGGGTTCGTCCCCCTCGACGGGTTTGAAGGCGTCGTCGGGGATGCCTTCCTTCAGCAGTTCCGGAGTCGCCCCGATGATGGAGTTGCCGCACTTGATCCGATGGTCCAGAAAGCCGAGGGGCTTGCGCGGATCGAGGGACTCCAGCCAGAGGGCCACCTTGCAGAGCTCCACGGCCAGAGGATTGATGTCCACGCCGTAGATGCAGTGGGCGACCACGTCCCGGAGGGCTTCCCGAAGGGCTTCCAGCGGGGGCTCCCCTTCGCCGGTCCGGACGACGGCCAGGCGCTTGGCAATGCGGTGGGCCGCGGCGATGAGGAAATGGCCGGAGCCGCAGGCGGGGTCCACGAACTTCAGAGAGAGGATGGCCTCCTCCGGATCGGCTTTCTTCATGGCCTCGTCGAGCAGCGGTTCCAGGGCGGAATCGAGCAGGCAACGAATGAGCGACGGGTGGGTGTAATAGGAGCCCGTCGTCTTGCGCTCCGAGCCGGCAAAGGTTTTGAGGCTGAAGGTGAAGGCGTCCGTGTTCAGTTCCGGGTGGAGCTCCAGGAGGCTTTCATAGACGCTTCCCAGTTCTTCAGTGCCGAGGTTGCGGTAATCGACGGGGCGGAGGATGCGGTTCTCCTCGGTATAGCAGAGGCCGCGAATGGCGGACAGGAGCGCATCGTTGGCCAGTTTACAGCCGTTGAGATCGGGGAGGGTCTCAGGGGAGAAGAGAAAGCCGTTCAGGGCGGGAATGCCGAGGCTTGACTCCCCTTTTTCCAAGCAGGCGAAGGTGACACGAAGTCCTGCATAGAGGTCGCCGTGGCGGGTTCCCCGGCGCCGGCCCGCCAGACGGCGGAGACGGGCGATGGCATAAAATGCATAGCGCTTTCTGACATCGGCTGAGATATCCGAAAGCGGGATGAGCCCTCGATCTTCGGCGACGAAGAGAAAGATGAAACGGTAGATCAGGCGCAGGAGCTGCTGATAGTAGCCGAGGGGGCTGAGGGTCCCGGTCTGCAAGGTCCTGCGGAGGGCCGTGTTTTCAGGGTGGGCCAGAAATCCCTGCCCCAGGGCGGTAATGGCCTGCTCCACGCCGTCCCGGAGCCGGTCCAGGGCGCGGGTGCCGCGTTCCTGGGCCTCCCGGCTCCATTTCTCCAGCCGGCACTCTTCGGGTTTATCCGCCTCCAGGCGGGACTGGTGCAACAGGAGATACAAAAGGACGAAATCGGGGTAGATCTCGCCCTCCATCAAGGCTTCCAGATCGAAATCGACGTAGGCCTGGCGGGTCAGACTGATGTTGTCGCGCAAGATCCGGAGTCGATGGCCGTTGGAGACGACGCCCCAGAGATGATTCTCGGAACGGTTGAGAAACTCCTGAACGAGGCTGTGGGGGCTGAGACGCGCGGCCCCGGCCACGCCCGGCGTCCGGCGATCCATGTCCTGGCGGAAGCTGACCAGGTGGATAGGGGTGTGATGCCAGATATGGCTGATCGGGTAGGTGTTACCCCCGATCTCCTGGGCTTTCGCGGCCAGCAGACGGCCATAGCCCAGTTCCTGGAAGAGGATCAGGAGCCAGCGCTCGCGGGTCAAGGTGGTCCCGGTGTCCGAATCGGGCAGCTTTTCCGCGGCGGCCCGGAAGGTGCGCCAGGCGCCGAGGCAGCGGAACCAGGCCCGATTAACGGCCTCGTTGATCTTCTCCGATTTCTCCAGATGATAGGATTCCGGGTCCAGTCCCTCCAGTTTACGGTCCCCCTCGACGATGCGCCGGAGGATCTCCGCCGGAAGCAGGGCGCCTTCGGTTCGTATCGTCGTGAATATGTCGTCGGTTTTTCGTCTCATGGCTGCGTCACGGGCAGATAAACATAAATCCCCAACACATCCGGGGGTAGGTGCGGTTCGACGCGGTATTTCACGCCGCTCATCCGGGCGGCGCTTCGCACGCGCCGGTGGGCATTCAGCAGCTCTTCGCCCCGGCGGCAGGCCTCTTGTTCCAGATGCGCCTTCAGATGATCGAAGCCTTCGACGATCCTCGTCACAAACTGGGCGGCCCTGTCCGGGCTGATGTTCATCACCGGTTCCGCCAGGATCAGCTTTTCCGCCGCGTCGTCATCCAGCCATTCGGCCCTCTCCGGCGCTCCGGAAAATCCCAGCAGTCGGCAGTCTTCCGCCAGGAGGGGATTGTCGATGCCGTTCCGAGTTGTGATGATGTAGAAACGAAACCGGACGAGGAGCAGCGTCGTCCTGCGCTCGACCCTCTGGGTATAGATGACGCCGCAGCGACGGGCGATACCCTTCAAGAAGGGATCCAGGGATGCGTTCATCACATAGGCGGCCAGGGCCTCCACAGTAGGATGGGTGCGGTTCAGATAGGAAACCCCTTCCGGAACGGGCATGTCGAAACGCCCCTGGAAAGGCTTGCCGTAGAGAAGGGCTTCTTTCAGCGGGGCGGGGGATTCCGTCAGGTCAAATCGATACGAATCCTTCCGGTCCGTAATTACCGCGCCGTGGGCGACAAAGGCGTCCAGGACGAAACGCCGGACGTCGGCGCCCAGACCGATCGATGCCTGCACCGCCTGCAGTTCCGCGGCGACCTCGTCCACCTTGATGGTCTCCTGGGCAAAGACGGTCCGGGATCGCTTTTCGCGTGCCGTGGCGTCGTCCCATTTGCCGAAAAGCTCCTTGCGTTGCGGTTTGAACATCTCATCGAATCCGGGCAGATAGGCTTGGGCGCTGCCTGTGGCCCTTTCCCGGAGGAGAAGGCCCTCGAAGATCGCCTCGATCACCTGGGCGGTTTCCACGGGGACGGGAACGGAGATGCCCAGGGTTGTCCGGATCGTCTTGTGCTTCCGGATCAGGACGTCCAGGACGATGCCGTCGATCTGGTTGTCCGTCCCATAGTAGGTGAGGACCCGGATCCTGTCGCGGGGCTGGCCGAAGCGGTCCACGCGGCCCTCCCGCTGCTCGTGGCGGGTGGGGTTCCAAGTGAGGTCGTAGTGCATGACGGCGTCGAAGCGCTCCTGGAGGTTGATCCCTTCGCTCAGGCAATCGGTGCAGACGAGGACCCGCTTGGGGTTTTCAGCCAGTTGGATGATCCTTTCCTCCCGCTCGGCGTGTGGAAGGGTTCCCGTGACCGCCGCGACAGCCACGTCCGCGGGCAGCGCCTTGCGGAGCTGCTCGGCGACGTACTCCGCGGTGGGGATGAACCGGCAAAAGACGATGGGGTTGTAGCCGTCCTTCAGCAGTTCTTTCAGCAGAGAGATCGCCTTTTTCAGCTTGGCGTCCTTTTCACCAGCAATTTTGTCCGCTTCCCTGGCCATCGCCAGAAGTCTTCTGTGCAGGGCCTGATCCGCGTCCGCCGTTTCCCCCGTTTCCCCCGGGTCGCTACCGGGGATGAGATCCCCACCTTCTCCGGCATCCTCCAGGTCGATATCCAGGACGGTGCGGCGGCCGATCTCGTCGGCTTCCTCGGGCGTCGAGGCGTCGGCGGAAGCGGCGCGGTTCCTCAGAGTGGCCGCGGCGGCCGCGGGACTGCTGGCGAGGGAGCGTAAAAGGGCCAGGGCGGACCACCAGCGAACCCTCTGCCGGTAATGACCGCCTGCCTGGTCTTGAACCGTCTCGCGGGCGTAGTCGAGGACCCGGTCGAAGAGGCGCCGGTAATCGGAGCCCTCGCCCAAGGCATAGGTTTCCTCCCGGTCCTCCCGACTCGGGAATGGGGTGTCGGTCTTCATGTAATGGCGGATGTCGGCCCGGCGGCGCTGGACGAAATGGGCAGCGAGTTTCCGGCGGTAGGGTTCGTTCTGCGGTCCGGCAAGTTCGGACGGAAGATCGGCGAAGGCAGGATCGATAAAAGACAACAGAGACCGGAACGCCTCGTCCTTGCCGCTGTGGGGCGTCGCAGTCACGAGGATAAGGTGGCGGTTCGGATCCTGGGCGATACTGCTGATCAGGCGGTTTCGCTGATGACGCCCTCCCCGCTGAACTTCCGCGTAGGCACAGCCGTGGGCCTCATCGACGATGACCAGCTCCGGACAGGTCCGGATGAACTCGTCGCGGCGGCGGTCGGCCTTGATGTAGTCCAAAGAGACGACGACATGGGGGTAATGGTCGAACAGGGACTCGCCGATGCGGAGATGCCGTTCCAGACGGCCGGCGGTTCCCGGCAGTACAAGTTCCGCAGAGATGTGAAACTTGGCATCCAGCTCCGTCTGCCACTGCTCGGCCAGGTGGGGCGGGCACAGGACGGCCAGGCGCGTCGCCTCGCCCCGGTCGAGGAGTTCCCGCGCGATCAGCCCCGCCTCGACAGTCTTCCCCACGCCGACGTCATCAGCGATCAGAAGACGCACCGGGTCCAGCTTCAAAGCCATCAGGAGGGGAACCAACTGATAGGGCCTGGGCTCGACGCCGATTTTGGCAAAGGAACGGAACGGTCCCGCGCTGGAGCGGAAGCCCAGGCGTATGGCGTCCCGCAGGAGGCGGCAGGAGCGGTAATCGCCGATCTCATTCGGGTCGGGAAGGTCGAAACGAGCCGGTTCGACCGGCTCCAGGGAGGTGCAGATCCCGGCGATTTCATCCTCCGTCCCCCCCAAAGGCCGCAGTATCAGAAAATCGTCCTGCGACTCGGGGAGCACCACCCATTCTCTGCTGCGCGCTCTGACCAAAGAACCTACGGCATAGGACATGAGGTTTCCTTTGTTGGCGACGAGAGGACGCGGTCAGGCAACCTTCTTGTATCTTGTGATTTCGACGGAGGGTTTCTTTTTCTTGGCGTCATTGACGATGGCTTCCAGACCTTCCGCAACGTCATCGGCGATCCATTCATGGCCGCACATGGCGCATACCGTTGCGGGAACATCCCGGATCACAATGACCGTATCTTGGTAATCCACTGTAAAAGTTGTCTTGCCCTCCCTCTTTTCTCCTCCGCAAAGGGGGCACAAGTTTTCGTTTCGGCTGATCATTTTATCCTCCTTACTTTCCAGTCCGGCTGAAAGTGTCTTTCGTCGGGCACATATGTGGTTATGATATATAACCTGCCGCCTGCGGTGTCATAAGCCGTTACGGCGTGCAGCGGCTTTTCCTGCCAGAAGCCCAGAATCAGAGTGCTGGGGAACGGCTTGTCTTCCGGATACGCCTCTATGACTTCACCGGTGCGGATGACGTGTTTGACCGCCTCGCGGGAAATATCACGCTCGAACATGGTCTTCAGAGCGTGCGCTGACCATTCGATGGCGCCTTCCTCGATAGCCTTGATCCATTTGGTCTGGCTCATACCCTCGCCCTGACGTGCAATGGAAATGCCTCCAACGCACCTGTCATGTCACACCTTTTGAACATTGCCGAAGATGCCGGGGAAGCGGGAGACGATTTCGCGCCAGTCGTCCTGATGGCGGAAGACGATCACCGTATAACCGAAGTCTTCCAGGCTTTCCCGCTGCCGGGCGTCTCTTTCCGCCCGCTCCGGGTAATCGTGGATCGGCCCGTCCACGTAAATCACGGTTTTGGAGCCATCGTATACGAAATCGGGCCGGGTTTCAAACTTTTGCATGTAAACCTGAGCCCTTTCCGGAAGATTCAGGTGAAGGGCGTCAAGAAAACGGAGCCACTTTCTCTCCAGCTCCGAACCGGCCTGGTTCATCAGCCGTTGTAGGTGTTCCGCTCTGGGGATGCCGGTCGGGGATGCAGAAACTTTGGCCTGAAGAAATACCAACAGCAGATCCCGAATGGACTTGCGGTCGATGTGCCGGTGGTCCGTCTGGTTGCTGTAACTGAGCAAACAGTCGTAACAGGCGGCTTCGCAGTCCTCTTTCGCCCTGTCGGCCTTTCTGCGATCCTCTCCCGTATCCGGATCGAAGTGACAGAGTTCGAGGGCCGTCCTGGCCACTTCGGCAAAAGCATCCGGTTCATCGACCAGGTGTCTGAGCACGCCGGCGCCGCCCTCAGCCGCTTCATAAAAGAGCAGAACCCGCCGCTCATCTTTTCCGGGCAGGGGATCGACGGCCAGCTCATTGTCCTCAAGTTGGTAGCGGGTCTGAATCGCGTTCTTGAGCGCCGACTGGAGGGAAGCCATCTGATTCAGCTCCGGCTTACCAGCCGGCTCGAACAGGAGGCAGTTACGCCGGTCCTCGACAAAGGGAATGACCCGGACGGATTTGGCCGTCATCGGATCGTCTTCGTCCTGCTCGATCGCAGCGTTGTTGCTTCCCCAGTAGCCTCTTTCCGTGTCCAGGACAAACCCCGTTTGCCGGTCGCTGCGCTTCCATCCCATATTGATGCGCCAGATGGTGGCCGCGCTACCGTAAATCAGTTTGGCAAGGCTTCCTTCTCCGGGGTGTTCCACTGTAGATCGTCGGTACGAAGGTCGTCCATCGTGGTCTGCAAAGCGGACCCCCATTTTGATCTCATAACCCTGCCGCTGTCTTTCCTCTTCATCGCAGTTGATGCGGTCTTTTCTTTTTGTTGAGACATTCTGAATCCGGAAAAGCTGCTCCAGCGGCTTCTCCAGGAGGGTGTTGCAGTATTCGCAGAGGTCGGCGCCGACCGTGTCTCCCCATATATCATGGAGGTATCCGCACTGCGGGCAGAGTTTGGCCGAGGCGGTTTTGACATCGTCATCGCCCACGGGCATGATGACCCGGTTGATCACATAGCGGGAGCCTTCGTGATAGATGATGTTCCGGGGACCGAATTCTGAGATGGCCAGGAATCTCGGACGGGAGAGGAAATGGTCCTGTCGTTCTCGCCGGCCCGGGATATAGGCGGAAAAAAGGGGCAGCCGGGGGAAATTATAACCCGGCAAGAAGCCTTCGCTGGCGAAATAACGGTAGCTGTAGAAGTCGGACTGCATAACCTTGTCCGATTCGATCAGCAGGTCCAGTTGCGCTTCCGCTTCCCGCCGCAGGCGCTTGGCTTCCGCCTTGTCGGATGGGCTCCGCGACGCGTCACCGATAATCCTGTTCTGGATTTCCCTCTGCTTCAAGGCGGCTCGGTAAAGACCCCGCCACCGCTCACAGGCTTGTTCAAAATTCAGATGGATCTTTTTGAAGACCTCGCCCAGCCATCCTGCACTGTACCAGTCCGCCTCCTTGAGATCATCGCTGATTGTGCTCAGAATATCTCTCGCCCGCGTCAGCGCCCTTGCCTTTGCCTTTTCGTCTTCAAGAGAATCATGGACATGGGGTTGCAGATCAAGGGATGGGGATTCGCCGGTAAGGTTCAGAATGTCCTTCAGCGACTTGCCGAGGGATTGCCCGGTCTCTGCAAGCCACACCGCATGAACATGGGCTCTGACGAGGTCTTCGTTTGCCAGTTCAAGCCGCGGGGGGACGACGGCGCCGGCAACCATCAGCTCCGGACGCTTGAAGAAGTACTGATCGTGGGGACTGCCGGTCGTGCAATACGTGAAAACCAGCGCCGGCTGACCGCTGCGCCCGGCCCGACCGCTCCGCTGGGCATAGTTGGCCGGGGTGGGGGGCACGTTGCGCATGTTGACGGCGTTCAGCGTGGCGATGTCCACGCCCAGTTCCATGGTCGGCGAGCAATACAGGATGGGGAGTTTCCCCTCCTTGAAGGCGGCCTCGCGCTGTTGCCGGGTTTCGTTATCGACCTGTGCGGTGTGTTCACGGGCTTCAAGACCTTTGCCCTCATAGGCGATGTCCCGGTAGAATTCAAGGAAGAACCGGTTTGTCCGCCCGCCCGCTTCCGAAGCGCTGGGCATGCGGATCGCATCGTGGAAGGGCTTGCTCCCATCGCCGCCGACCCAGCGGAGGGCGGCCCCGGGAAGCTGATAACCCGGGGCGTCATCATCATGCTCGGGGGGGGCAACCTCTTCGACCAATCCCGCCACCCGGAGGACCTGGAGAAGCTGTCTCAGGATGACGGCCGCGTCTTCCGTGCCGAGTTTGGGTGTGAACTCGGGAAATGTTTCACGCCTTCTGAGATACTGTCCGTAGCCGCTTCGCGAGGAGAGATAGATATTCCCGCGAAAGTCTTCCCTGATCCTGCCCCGAGGATAAATGACGGCTGCGCTGACCATCGTTTCCTTCTCATCGATCGCCCACGGGGCTTTCAAACGCTGGTTGCTCTGCTGCTGAATCCTCTCCTGGAAATTAATATCAAGATAGTCCACCTTTATGGCCAAGGAGCGCCGCATGAAATCCAGAAGGACTTTCGCAACGGCGAAGCGCGTCTCCGGGGTGGCGCCGACCAGGGCGGGGTGACAGCCTTGCCACTCCGCCTCCGCCCGGCAGAGCTCTTCAAGCGATTCATAACGGATTTCCAGAAGGCCGCACTGCTCCAGATTCGGAGACATGACCCGCCAACCCCGGCGCAAATCGTGGTAAAGCCGGTATCCCAGAACATTGCGCAGGGCCTTTTTCGTCTCCTCTTCGGCGAGGAATTTGACCCCTGGATCATTGGCGTAATATTCCTTCGGCAGATCCAGCGCCGTGAAGGCCCTCTGCGTCAGTTCGTCATGGCTGATACCCGCCGGCCCGGCATCGGCTGCGGCCCGGTAAAGGGCAGAGCGGATGAGACCGATTTCGATAAAGTCGTTGAAGTGCCCTGACTGGAGGGAGGCATCCTGGCGGTTGTCAGTGAAACTCAGGAGTTTTCTGGACTTGAGGTCGAGGGTCTCTTCTTTTTTAAGGTGCCTGATCGCCGAAAGGCTCAGGATCGTCGTTGCGCTGCTCCGGCCTTCGGTTCCAAGGGAAGCCAGTTTCCCTATATCCGACCTCTGTCGCATATCATAAGAGACGCCGCAGTTCAGACAGAACCGGAAAGGGGCCTTCAGGTAATGGTAGGTCTGTCCCTCCTCGGATTCGCAGCCTTCCGTGTTAATGACGACGGCTTGAGGGAGATGTTGTCGGCGATCCTTTCGGATTCGCAGCCCCGCTCCCGTTTCTTCAAGCCAGTCCACGGGGAGATTCTCGATGATATCCTTAGGCTCGTCGCTCCTCGGTTTTTCTTCATTTCGATAGAGGAATCCCGCTTCACTCTCCTCATCATGCATCTGTTCCGGAAGCTCCCGGCCGGAAAATAGACGTTTGTTCGTTTCTTGATGGGTCGAGCTTCGGACGCAGTAATACTCCTGTCCGCATTCGCGGCAGAAAACCAGAGGCAACAGGATGCGGGAGCGGTCGCCCGGAACGAATTGCTGCCCATGGACGGTGATATAGCGCGAAGCCGATTCATCCAGAGAGGCGTAGACATTTCCGCCCCGGCTGATGAACTGATGCAGCCTGAAGGCAAAGCAAGGAAATCCCGTGTCGGGGTTCATGCACAGATAACCGGCAAGAAGGCCCTCCTGGATGGCTTCTTCACAGCGCTTCTCCGGCACATCAATCAACTTGCTCAATTCCCCGGCGGCGCCTTCCTCGCCGCTGATCGCCCGCGGCTTGGATCGAATCAGCCGGCCGGATTCCTTTTCAGAGGTAATGCCGAAGGTGTTTTCGATCCAGATGGACAGGGGGTCCTGGATGAAGCTTTCGTGATCCGTCGGGGGATGCCGGTCGGGATCGGCGATCCTGTCCCGCAGATTCTTCATGAAGATCGGATCGGTCAAACCGATTTCCGGTGTCGAACGCTTCAGCGTTTCACCGATCACTCCTTCGGGGGAGACTGGAGAACCGAAGAGCTTCCGAGCTACCCGGGCCACTTCTTGCCGTTGATCGTCGTATGAGCCGGGACCGGCCATCGTAGCGGACGTTCCGACGCACTGTAGGTGTTCGGACTTGCAGGCGTTGCGGACGCGGCGGACAAGCAGGGCCACGTCAGCCCCCTGGCGGCCGCGATAGGTATGGAGCTCGTCCAGAACCAGGAACTTCAGCCCCTGTGCCGCTCGCACCAGGGACTTGTTTTCCTCCGGACGGGTGAGGATCAGCTCCAGCATCACATAATTGGTCAGGATAATGTCGGGCGGATTAGCGATGATTTCCTGTTTCTGCTCATCGTTTTCCTGGCCGGTGTATTTGGCAAACCGCACCGGTGACTGTCCGGCGGGGTAGCCATGACAGAGAAACTTCTCAAGCTCACCATACTGGCTGTTGCACAGGGCGTTCATCGGATAGACGACGATGGCCTGAATGCCTCCGCCCTTGCCGTTGCGGAGAACATGATCCACGATGGGAACGATATAGGCCAGGCTCTTTCCGGAACCGGTTCCCGTCGTCAGGACGTAGTTGGCTCCGGATTTAGCTGCTCGGATGGCATCGGCCTGATGTCGGTGCAGTCGGAGTGGACTGCCTTCATCGGATTTTTCGGGCTTGATGCGGAAGATGTTTTTACATTCGGGGTGGAGGACGCCGCCGGCAACAAGCTCCTCGATCCATTCGCCGGGTTCAAAAGCCGGGTTAAGCTGAATGAGAGGATCGGGCCAGAGCAGACCTTCTGTCAGGCTTTCATAGACCTTTTCACTGATGATCGGATCCCGGAGGTGGATAAAACTTCGGATGTATGAGGCGTAATCATTGATCAGACGGTTGCGAATGCCGAAAACGTCCATGCGAAATGATCTCCCCGGAAAGAAAGCAGCAATGAATTCAAGAGCCGACTGATGGCGACGACCACAGATGATAAAACTCCCTGTGGGCGGTTATCATGTAGTTTTCGATATGCTGGTCGTCGTGATGGGCAATGGCCTAAGGCTGCGGACCTCCGATCCCATTGCCACAACATCAGGTTTGAGTTTATAGCGCATCTCCCGACTTTTTTCCAGCCTTTCATTTTGAATGCACAAAAGGGAGCTATCATTCCTTCTCATCTTTCATTCAGAAGTTGTTTTGCCGATATTTGCGGATTCGTTCTATGAGTTCTTTTTTGTTCATTCTCCCCCAAGCAGATGCGGGCGGAATTAGTCTACCCCTCCCCTACCGCTGCTTTGCCTTTCCCGGTTCATAAATGCAGAACGGTTCCTCGGCGAGGTAATCCCCGGTCGTCTCGTAGGCGCGCGCCCGGCAGCCGCCGCATACCTTGATGAATTCACAGTGGGCGCACTTCCCCTTGTAGCGACCGAGATCCCGGAGGTCCTGAAAGATCGGTGATCCCTCCCAGATCTCCGGGAAGCTCTTTTCGGTGAGTTGGCCGCAGTTGAGCTCCAGGTATCCGCAGGGCTGGACCTGCCCCCGGTGGGAGATGAAGCAGAAGGAGATCCCTCCCATACACCCACGCGTCATCGTGTGGAGCGGATGACTTCCCGGGCCCGCCGGCCCATGTTTGACGACCGGGGCGCCGCCCCGTTCCTTCTGCCGCTGGTGGAAGATCCGGTAGTAGTGGGGGGCGCAGGTTGCCTTGAGCTGGATCGCGCAGCTCTGCTCCTCTTCGTAGAACCAGTTCAGCGTCTCCTCGTAGGCGAGCGGCGTGATCTCCTGATCGACCATCTCTTTTGCCCGTCCCGTCGGCACAAGGAGGAAGATGTGGTGAGCGGCGGCGCCTAGATTATGGGCCAGATCGTGGATCTCCCGGATCTGGCCTATGTTCGCTTTTGTGATCGTCGTGTTGATCTGGAACTCCAGGCCTGCCCGCTTCATCGCCTCGATCCCCGTCATCGCACCGACGAAGGCGCCCGGCACACGGCGGAAGGCGTCGTGGCTTTCCGCTTCCGGGCCGTCGATGCTGATGCTCACCCGTCGGATCCCGGCCTTGATCAGATTCTCCGCAACCGTTTCGGTCACCAAGGTGCCGTTTGTCGCAAGCACCATCCGGAGCCCCTTTGCGTCCCCGTAAGCGGCGATATCGTAGATGTCCTGCCGCAAAAGGGGCTCGCCGCCGGTCAGGATGATCACCGGTTTGCCGACGGTCGCGATCTCATCCAGAATCTGCTTGCATTTTTCGGTATCGAGCTCTCCCGCATAGGGTTCGCAGACGGCCGAGGCGCGGCAGTGGACGCAGGCAAGGTTACAGCTCCGCGTCACCTCCCAGGCGACCATCCGGAGGGTGTGGGGTAAGATTCGCTTTTTTTGAGTTTCTTCCAAACTTCTCTCCTTTCAGACCGGAGCATCATCGAAGCGGCATTGACATCGCGTCTTATGCCGGTGTGAGACGGATGATCCATCTCATACCCTTTCGGGACCCTCAAAAACGATTTATCGCGCCAAGAGCGGCGCGACCTCGGGGGCGAAATAGGTGATGATCATGTCCGCCCCGGCGCGCCGGATCGCCGTCAGCGACTCCAGCATCGCCTGCTCGCCGTCGATCCAACCCATCTGCGCCGCCGCCTTGACCATCGCAAATTCACCGCTCACGTTGTAAGCGGCGAGCGGCAGGTCGAACTCCTCCTTTGCACGGCGGATGACATCCAGGTATGGAAGGGCCGGCTTCACCATGATGATGTCCGCCCCCTCCGCCACATCGAGGGTGATCTCCCGGATCGCCTCGTCGCTGTTCGCCGGATCCATCTGGTAGGCCCTCCGGTCGCCGAAGGAAGGTGTGCTCTCCGCCGCCTCCCGGAAGGGACCGTAGAAGCAGGAGGCGTATTTCGCCGAGTAGGCCATGATCGGAACGGCATCGAAGCCCGCCTCGTCAAGCCCCTCCCGCAGTGCGCCGACCTGGCCGTCCATCATCGCCGACGGGGCGACCATGTCCGCCCCCGCCTTTGCATGGGAGACGGCCTGTTCCGCCAGGACCTCCAGCGTCAGATCGTTGATCACCTCGCCCTTCTCGATCATCCCACAGTGGCCATGGCTCGTGTACTCGCAGAGACAGACGTCGGTGATGACGAGGATGTCGGGGACCTTGTTCTTGATCTCCCGGATCGCCCGTTGGATGATCCCGTCCTTCGCAAGCGCCCCGGAGGCGACCTCGTCCTTCTTCTCGGGGATCCCGAAAAGGAGGACCGCCGGAATCCCCAACGTCTTCATCCGCGCCGCCTCCCGGACGATGTGATCGACGGACATCTGAAAGTTCCCCGGCATCGAGGTAATCGGTTTTTTCACCTTCGCCCCCGGCACCACAAACAGCGGATAGATCAGGTTGTCCACCGAGAGCGTCGTCTCCCGGATCATCCTCCGAAAGTTCTCATTCTTCCTCAGCCTCCGCGGCCGGTAATCGGGAAATTGCATGATATGGCTCCTTTCTCCGTAACAATTGGGGGAGTTGTTTCCCCTTTTTCCGTTCCGCTATCCGGCGATCTCCTCATCGGTTAGGAAACAGGCCGGATCGGGGGCCCAGATCTCCCCCGGCTCCACCGCCGCGCAATAGTGTTTTGAGATTCCGATCACGATGCTTCTTTCTTTTTTTCAAAATGGGCCGCGATCGTATCCACCAGCTCCGCGATCGTGTAGCGCTCCTGGAGGATGTCGACGGGAAGGCCGGCCCTCCTCGCCGCCGCTTCCGTCACCGGACCGATGCAGGCGATACGGACCTTGGGCGGAAGATGGAAATCGGGCCCCATGATCCCGAGGAAATGGGCCACCGTCGAGGGGCTCGTGAATGTGATCGCGTCAACCTTCTCATCGGCAAGGAACGACAACAGCTCGGCGGCCTCGCGGTCCGAGCGGACGGTCCGGTAAGTCGTCGCCACATCGACGGTTGCACCCATTTTTGCGAGCCCCTCCGGAATGACATCGCGCGCCTCTTTGGCCCGCGGAAGGAGAACCCGGCTTCCCCGGAGATCCTCGCCGGCAAAGGCCCGGACGACCCCCTCGGAGATGAACTCCTCCGGAACGAGATCCACCCGGATTCGGAGCGCCTCGACCGCGGCGGCCGTCGCCGGGCCGATCGCGGCGATCCGGATCCCTTTCAGATCCCGGATGTCCCGACCCCGCTCCCGCAGGCGCTGGAAGAAGAAGGCAACACCGTTGGCGCTCGTGAAGATGAGCCACCGGTAGCTCTCCAGACGGTCGATCGCCCCATCAAGCTCTGCCCAACTCTCCGGCGGCGCGATCCGGATTACCGGAAAATGGATCACCCGCGCCCCTCCGGCCCGAAGAAGTTTCGTAAACCCCTCCGCCTGCGCCTCCGGTCGTGTAATGACGATCCCCCGGCCGAAGAGGGGTTTCGTCTCGAACCAGTTCAAGGTTTCCCTGAGCCCGACCACACCCCCGACGACGAAGACGGCGGGCGGCGTAAAACGGCTCTCCGCGGCTTTCTGCGCGATATTGCCAAGGGTCCCGGTCAACGTCTCCTGGTCCGGCGTTGTACCCCAGCGGATCAACGCGGCCGGCGTTGCGGGGTCTTTTCCGCAGCGGATCAGGTTCTCCGCGATCGCCGGGAGGTTTTTCACCCCCATCAGAAACACGATCGTCCCGATTCCGGCAAGCGACTGCCAGTTCAGGCCGCTCTTCTCCTTGTTCGGATTCTCATGGCCCGTGACGAAGGCCACCGACACGGTATGGTTCCGGTGGGTCAGCGGGATCCCCGCATAGGCGGGAACGGCGACCGCCGAACTGACGCCGGGCACAACCTCAAAAGGAATGCCCGCCTCCCTGAGCACCTCGGCCTCCTCGCCGCCGCGGCCGAAGATGAACGGATCGCCGCCCTTGATGCGGGCGACCACCGCCCCGTTACCCGCCTCTTCAACGAGGCGTCGATTGATCTCATCCTGGACAAGGGTGTGTTCGCCCCCCCGCTTTCCGGCGTAGATCCGGCGGGCATCGGGCCGGGCATGGCGGAGAATCTCCGGATTGACCAGATGGTCGTAAATGACCACATCGGCCTCCCGGATGCACTCAACCCCCCGGAGGGTGATCAGCCCCGGATCACCCGGCCCGGCGCCGATGATATAAACCCTGCCCTGTTTTGTCATGAGTCGCTCCGCATGGTATTATTCGATTCATCCATTCAATGGGGACACGATGCGGCATCATGTCCCCATTGAATGGATGCCGCATCGTGTCCCCATTGAGGCACCATCAATAGACCGCATCGAGCAGGGCGCGGCCGCCCTGCTCCAGGATGTACTCCGCCAGATTTTCTCCGAGTTTTGCAAATTCCGCGGCAGGTCCCGTCACACGATGGCTGATCATCGTCCGCCCGTCGAGGCTCCCGACCAGCCCCGTCACAGCGATCTCCCCGCCGTTCTTCTTCGCAAAGGCCGCTATCGGAAGCTGGCAGCCGCCGCCCAACCGTTTCAGGAAGCCCCGCTCTGCGCCGACCTCGCAGAAGGTCACCGGATCATTGAGAAAGGCAACCACCTCGCGGCAGCGGGCGTCATCCCGCCGGGTTTCGATGCCGATCACCCCCTGGCCGACGGCCGGGAGCATCAGCTCCACCGGAATGAACTGGGAAACCCGTGAGGCCCACCCCATCCGCCGGATCCCCGCAGCCGCGACGATCACACCGTCGAGCCCCTCCGTTTCCAGCTTCCGGATCCGCGTATCGAGATTCCCGCGCAGCGGAACGATCTCGAGATCCGGCATCCGGTTTCGGAGCTGAAAGGCGCGCCGGAGGGAGCCGGTACCGATCCTTGCCCCGTGGGGCATCTCCTCCAGCTTGCGGTTCCCCCGCGAAATCAGGACGTCCCGCGGATCTTCCCGCAGCGGCGTCACCGCGATCTCCAGGGCCTCCGGCAGCTCGGCCGGAACATCTTTCATGCTATGGACGGCCAGGTCCACGTCACCCCGGAGGAGCGCCTCTTCGATCTCCTTGATGAAGAGCCCCTTCCCGCCAATCGCGGCCAGGGAGACGTCCTGCATGATGTCCCCTTTCGTCCGGATGGTGACCAGTTCCACGGCAACTCCCGGATGACGCTCCCGGATACGGTCCGCAACCCACCCGGACTGCGTCAGCGCCAGGGCGCTCCCCCTCGTTCCAAGCCTGAATGTCTTCTGAATGGTATCCTCCTTGCTTCCACTCTATACCGCTTTATGGGGACACGATGCCGCATCGTGTCCCCATAAAAGAGTGTCCCCAACCGTCACAACTTGAACAACCTCTGGACGGCCGCGACATACTGGAACTCATCCTTCTCGCGGCTCTCCTCCTTGAGACCGGTGATCGGGTCGTGCAGGATCTTGTTGACGATGGAGGCGACCAGCCACTCGATCCGCAACCGCTCCTCCGCGTCCAGCCCTCCGAGCCAGCGGGCGGATCTCTCCATTTCCCCCCGGACGATCCCCTCCATCTTCCCGCGCAGAGCCACGATCGTGGGCACGACGGCAAGGGCGTTGAACCACTTCTCGAAGGCCGTGACCTCCTCGGCGATGATCTCCTCAGCCTTCATCGCCTCGGTCTTCCGCACCTCCCGGTTCGCATCGACCACGTCCTGCAGGTGGTCGATATTGTAGAGATAGACGTTTTCGATCTCGCCGGCCGCGGGATCGATGTCCCTTGGGACGGCGATGTCGATCAGAAAGAGCAGGCGGTCACGTTTCCGCCGCAACGCCGTGGCCACCATCTCCTTCGTCAGAATGTAGCCCGGTGCGCCGGTGGAGGCGATGACGATATCCACCTCCGGCAGGACCTCGGGAAACCGGTCGAAGGCCACAGGAGTCCCCTGAAACAGGGCCGCCATCTCCTCGGCCCTGGAATAGGTCCGGTTCGCGATGTGTATGCGGCCCACCCCCTGGCGGAGCAGGTGGCGTGCCGCCAGTTCCGACATCTCTCCGGCGCCGATCAGAAGGACCGACTTCCCCTTGAGATTGCCGAAGATCTTTTTCGCCAGTTCCACCGCCGCATAGCTGACGGAAACGGCATTGCCGGCGATCCCCGTCTCCGTCCGAACCCGCTTGGCAACCAGAAAGGCGTGGTGACTCAGCCGGTTCAGGAGGACCCCCGTCGTCCGGTGATCGACCGCCGTGCGGTAGGCCTCCTTCATCTGCCCCAGGATCTGCGGCTCCCCCATGACCATGGAATCGAGGCTCGACGTCACGCGGAAGAGATGGCGGACCGCCTCCAGATCCCGGTAGATGTACAGGCATCGCTCCATCTCGGCAATGTCGAGATTCCCCTGACCGTATATGAAGGACTTCAGCCCGGCGACGGCCTGCTCGCTGTCTGTCACGCGGGAGATGACCTCAACCCGGTTGCAGGTGGAAAGACAGATCGCCTCACGGATCTCCGTCAGGCGCATCAGCTCCGGGAGAGTCCGGTCCACCTCCCCGCAGGAGAGTTGAAGCCGCTCCCGGATCTCGAGAGGAGCCGTCTTATGGTTCATGCCAATGAGAACAAGTTGCATAGATTCACATAAAATTGTGGGCCGTCCGGAAGAAAAGCTTTCCGACAATCAGCAGGAGGGCAAGCGCCGTGAACACCATCAGCGACCAGCGGGCCGCCTTGCGTCCCTGCCACCCGATAACAAGCCGTTGATGGAGAAGGAAGGCATAGAGACCCCAGGCCAGAAGGGTCCAGACCTGTTTGGAATCCCACTGCCAGTGGCTTCCCCAGACGATCCGCGCCCAGAACGAACCGGCCAGAATGCCAAGCGTCAGCAGCGGAAATCCCCAAAACAGGCAGAGATAATTGATCCGGTCCAGATCTCGGAGCGACGGGAAGAGTCGGATCAGGCTCCCCTCTTTCTTCCGCCGGATCAGATTGTCCTGGAGCAGATACATGATGCCGGCGCAGGAAGCCACCGCAAACAGGGCCTCCCCGGTGATGGAGAGCATCACGTGGGCTGTGAACAAAGACCCTTTCAGCATGGCCGACGCGCCGACCTTCCCCCCCAACTCCACGGAAGCGATGACCATGATCGCACAGATCACGGGCGAGACAAACGCCCCCAGGACCCGGGTTTTGGTCCTCAGTTGCATCGCAAGATAGGCCGCCGCCATGACCCAGGCAAAGAAGGAGAGGACATCGTAAAGGCCGATGGCCGGGATCATTCCCTCCGCAAACCAGCGGGAGATAAAGGAGGAGGTATGGATGACGAGGGCCGCAAGCATCAGACCGGTGGCGAATCGCGCCGGCATGACCCTTCTACCCCAGAGCGAGCCTCCGTAGACGACGGCCGAGGCCAGATAGACGGCCAGGGCCACCTTGAACAGGGCAATTCCCATCATCGCGGTTCCACCTCCATCTCTATGCCCGTCAGCCCCCGAATCAGATCCTTCACATCCCCCCACCGCTTGGCGCGGATATGATCCAGGATCTCCGAAGAGACAACGACCTCGAAACACGCACGATTCTCGTCGGAGGAGCGTCCCCCGGCGATGACCTTTCCCCGGAGCTTGCCCATAATCTCAAGCAGAATAGCGTACTCGGGACCGTAGACGGTCTCTAACTCTTTCCGGAGTTTTTTGGCCAGGGCGGGGCTCCTTCCGCCGGTGGAGACGGCGATCGACAGATCCCCCCGCTCCACGATGGAAGGAAGGATGAAATCGCACCGCGTGGGGTCGTCAACGATGTTGACCGGAATCCCCAAGGCGCGGGCGTCCCTCACGATCCGCCCGTTGACGGCCTCGTCGTCCGTCGCGCCGATCACGAGAAAGGCGCCGACGAGACAGGAATCCTCATAGTCGGCGTCGCGGTGGACGACTTTTCCTTCCCCGTTCCACGCCGCGAGGAGCGGCGTCAGGCTCTTCCCCACAACTTCCACGCGGGCGCCACAGGCGAGAAGCCTTTCGACCTTCCGTTCGGCAACGTTTCCGCCGCCGACAACGACGCATTTACGTCCGGTAATATCGAGAAAAAGGGGGTAATATCTCACAACCGCTCCCAAGCCATTTTCTGGGGACACGATGCGGCATCATGTCCCCAGATGCGAGTAGACGCTATCATGAAGATTTCCAAAATTCAAGCCGCTTGAAATATCCGCCCGGAAAAGTTATAGGTATACAGCAAGAACAACCAAGGAGTGAGGGGTTTTTCCGGGTGAAAGGGGCTGTGGATCGTGCCGAAACAGCATGGAAAAGCGGGGGAGAAGATGGGCGACTGGCTGAAACTCGAGTTTTCCGCCCCGATGGAAATGATCGACGCGTTGAACAACTTCGTGACGGAGATCGGCGCCCAGGGCGCCTTCCAGGAAACCCTGGAACCGCGTCCGTCGAACGGTTCCCCCGCACCCGCCTCCGGGGAACTCCTGAAAGCCTTTCTCCCGTTCGACCTCCGCCTGGAGCAACGTCTTACCGCACTTCAGGTCTACACCGACAGCCTGACGGAGCTCTTCCCGGAGCTTGAGAAGCCCGGCTTCCGGACAGAGATCATCCGCGATCCCGATTGGGGGGAGGCGTGGAAGAAATACTTCAAGCCCCTCCGGGTGAGCCGGAACATCGTCATCAAACCGACTTGGGAACGCTTCTCACCGGCCGGCCGGGAGATCGTCATTGAGATCGATCCCGGCATGGCCTTCGGCACCGGCCAGCACCCCTCCACGAGGATGTGTCTGGAGGCGATCGACGAGATCCTCCGGAAGGAGCGGCCGGTCGAGCCGTGGCGCGTCCTCGACGTCGGAACGGGAACGGGCATTCTCGGCATCGCGTGCGCGAAGCTTGGCGCCGGGCGGGTCCTCTGCGTGGACAACGACGAGCAGGCGACGGAGATCGCACGGGAGAATGTTCGGATCAATCGGGTCGAAGAGCGCGTCACGGTCACCGGCCAGGACGTCGCCGAACTCACGGAACCCTTTAACCTGGTCGCGGCGAACCTGACGGCGAAGCTCCTCATCGAGCTTTATCCCCATCTCGTCCGTCTCACCCGCATCGGCGGCTACCTTGTTATCTCGGGAATCATCGAACAGAACAAACCGGAGATCGAGGCCCGTTTCGCGGGCGACTCCTTCCCGCTCCACCGCCTCATCACCGAAAAGGAGTGGGTCTGTTATCTCCTGAAGAAAGCAGGCGACCGTCTGTGACGATTCCCCGAATCTACCTACCGCGCACCCTCGAGACGGGCGCGATCTGCAAGGTGACGGCGGATCAGGCGCGTTACCTGAACACGGTCCTCCGGATGAAGCAGGGCGACCCGTTTCGGATTTTCAACGGCACGGGTTGGGAATACAGGGCGCTCATCCGGAGGCAGACGGCGGAAGGGATCGAGCTGGAGATCACCGACCGGTATGCGCTGCCCGCAGCCGAAATTCATATCGCCCTCTGCCAGGCCGTCCCCAAGGCGGAGAAGATGGATGGAATCATCCGGCACGCGACGGAACTGGGCGTGGAACGGATCATCCCCTTCTTCGCGGAGCGGTCCGTCCCCCACTGGGAGCCGGAGCGGCTTCCGCACAAACGGGAGCGTTGGCAGAAGATCGCGGTCGAGGCCTCCCGCCAGTGCGGCCGGTCCGACATCCCGGAGATCGGGGAGATCGTGACGTTTGAGCGAATGCTTCGCGCCGTTCCCGAAAGCGGCCTCAGACTGATCCCGTGGGAAGAGGAGACGACGACGCGGATCAGCACGGTCCTTCGGGACCCGGCATGGTCGGGGATGAAGGCGTTCATCCTGGTGATCGGTCCGGAGGGAGGCTTCAGCGCGGAAGAGATCGAACTGGCCCGGCGGGCAGGTTTCCTGTCCGTCAGCCTCGGAAAGAGGGTGCTCCGCGTGGAGACGGCGTCACTTGCGCTCCTCGCCATCCTCCAGTACGAAATTGGAGCGCGGGAAATGGAATCCATGGAATGACCTTGAAGAAGCCTGCGGTTTGCAGCTCCCCGGCAAGCCAAAGGGAATTCACCCGGGACCATGAAGGAGAGGAACCATGACGGACAGACGGTACGGAGGTTTCTGGCGGCGGCTTTTTGCCTTTCTCATCGACCAGGTCATCCTCTACTTCGTCTCGCTGATTCTGTTTCTGATCGGCCTGCTCGCCCTCGGACTGAAAGGAGACGTGATGGGCCGCGTTCTCTCCTCCCTCGGGGATCCGGCACACGGAATAGGCGTCTTCTCGCTCCTTTACATCGCCGCGTCCCTCCTCGCCGGCATGATCTACTTCACCGGATTCCACGGGATAGCGGGCCGGACGCCGGGAAAGATGCTCCTCGGGCTCCGCGTGATCCAGGCGTCGGGCGACCCGATCACCCCGGGCATCGCCTTCCTGCGGTGGGTGGGCTACCTGATCTCCGGATCCCTCTTCTGCCTCGGCTTCCTCTGGGTCGCCTTTGACGGCAGGAAGCAGGGGTGGCACGACAAGATCGCCGCAACCCTCGTCATCCGCCGGCGAGGCGATTCCGATCCGACGGACGCGGGAGAGGCGCCCACCGCATTCGCCGCCGCCGGAATACCCCCATCCGCCGGAGCGGAAGATGCTTTCATCCCACTTCCGGAACAACAGCCGGAAAAGCCGTGCACCGACGGCGTATTGCCCGGCCCGTAACGGGCCGCGACCCCGCCGGAAAAATGGCTTGACAAACGGGGGCATATTTTATAGAGAGACCTACCATTTCGGCGATCGCCCGCCGAACGGGGGCCGGTAGCTCAGTCGGTAGAGCAACGGACTGAAAATCCGTGTGTCGACAGTTCAATTCTGTCCTGGCCCACCATTATGAATCAAGGGGTTGTGGAACTTTTCCACAACCCCTTTTTCTTTATCCGATCTTTTTTACCGCTGCTTTAACCGCTTTTGAAATTTTTTTTGG
>JAURXV010000134.1 GCA_030654195.1 Syntrophales bacterium
CACAATTCTACAGGTTCTGAGCCTGACCCTTTTCGAAAAAGAACCAATTTATCAAGTACTTTCAAATGTCAGCTACACAAACCAGGAGGACCAACTCAGCAACCAGTTAAATCTATTCGATTAACCTTGGGACAGGTGTGAGATTTCATCTATGTTTAATGATTCCTTCAAGCTTTTTATGTCATGTCGATTCCCGAGGATATTGATACCGGTCGAGGTGTCAAAACCACTTCGTGAAATTCCCTTGACATTCGCTTGCGGTTTGGTAAGACTACAGCCAGTAAGAATAGGAAGGAGAGGTTGCATGCGGATCACATCAAAAGGTCAGGTTACCATTCCTCAGAATGTGCGTGAGCAGATGGGATTTCTGGCGAACACAGAGGTTGAATTTTTCGTCTCCGGCAACAAGGTGTTTCTTCAGAAAGCCGAGAACGACGAAGGCCGTGGGAAGGATCTGATTGCCTGCATGAAGGGCAAGGCAACCGCGGCTTTGCGCACGGACAGGATTCTGACCATGACGAGGGAATGATGGAGATTCTCGTTGACAGCAGCGTTATCCTGGATATCGTGACGGAGGATGAGAACTGGTTTGCATGGTCAGCGGAAACCCTGGCCGATTGCGCAAGATCCAATATCCTGGCCATCAATCCCATCATCTATGCTGAAGTCTCCATCGGGTTCGAAAAGGTGGAAGATCTCGACATGGCGCTGCCTTCAACTTATTTCCGCCGCATCCCCCTGCCGTGGGGAGCAGCGTTTCTTGCGGGCAAGTGTTTTCTCGATTATCGTCGCAAAGGCGGGCGAAAAAGGTCGCCGTTGCCCGATTTCTATATTGGCGCTCATGCGGAGGTCGGCGGCATGACGCTGCTGACACGTGATGCCGCCCGCTATCACACCTATTTCCCCGCCTTGCGGATCATTGCACCCGCCTGAAAGGGGAGGGAAAGGTGGAAGGAGCGAAATAAAGGGGGACAGCGCCCCTATTTTCCCCCCATATCATCCAGCAGCTCAATGAGTCGTTTCTTGCGGATATGGGCATTGCGGAGATCTTTGAGATAAACGGTGAACCGCTCCCCGTCGCCCTTCCGCTCCAACACCTCTCGTATCTTTCCCAGGTAGCGGACGGCCTCACGATAGGCGTTGGGTTGGACCAGGGCGATCTGTCTCTCCGCGAGCCCCTTCCACAGCGCCGTGGCCCTGTCGGGGTAACGTTCCGCAACGGCGCCGGCGAGCCGGTTTTCGTCATGGATATGCCCGTGAGGTTGTCGCGCCTTCTGAAAATCGTACCAGCGGAGCGCCTCGCCGGGCCTCTTTTCCGCAATCGCGATATCGATGAGCGTGGAGACTATCGGAAATTGTCGTGATTGCCGGGGACGAAGAGGTTTCTCCGCCGCGGCTGTTTCCGGTAGCGGCCATGCCGCATCTTCCTCCGGCCGCCTCCCCGTCTCGAGATAGCCGAGGATCGCGTTTCGCACCTGGGGATGCACCTTGGCCCTGCGGGCCGTCTTTTCCAGGGTTTGAAACGCCTCCAGGGAAGGATGATCGAGAAATTCTTCCGTGCGGAACGCCGCCGCCGCGAGCCAATCCCCTTTCTTTTCGCGTATCTCCCGCAAAGAGGTCCGCAACGCATGTGCAATGCCCGGCTGCCGGGCTGTCGTGGCCTGTATACCTCGCCGGCACCAGTGCTCGGCATCCTCCTCGCGACCTTCGTCGATGAGGCGCTTCACCAACCGGACAAAGCTTCCCGTCGTCTCCGCCTCTCTTTCGCACAGGGGAATGATCTCGCTGATGCGTTTCGCGTTTTCCAAGGCGCGGATGACCCAGTCCACCAGTTGGTTCCGCACGTAATCATAGGAGAAACCGTCATTGCTTGCGGAAGGATTCATGGATTCGAGGCGTTTCAGCAGATTGTCGGCCACAACGGACCAGTCGGCCGCCGCATGCTCCTGCCGCCCCCAGAATACCTGACTGCCCTCGCAGAGATCGAAGGAATCCTTCAAGTCGGCGTCGATGGCCCATATCATCCGGTCTGCCGCCGGCATCGTCGTCCTGGAGAGGGCCTGGAAGACCACCTCCATGCAGGAGGCGATTTCGGAGGCCGTATCCCCTTCATCGTGGCCGGTTTCCACCTGATGTGTCCCGCGCTCCAGCAGGAGAGCGCCCAGCCTGACCAACTCGTCGGCGGCGCCCGCGTCCAGGAGGTCGCCAAGCCTGAGCTTCAGGCGGCTGTAATCGGGAATGTTCCCCTCGTTTCTCCAGTGATCATACCATGCGTCTTGAGAGGTGGTCCCTACGATTTCCCGACGGATGGCAGCCGCGAGGGCGCCTGTGTTGCCCGCGGACAGACGGCCGCGGTGGGCAATCTCGTCCGCAATCTCGGGGAAGCGGACGGACCATTCCCCGACCAGTCCAATCAACTCCTCTTTGGTCAATCCCGAAAGGAAACGGTTCACGTCCGATTCACTGCTCCGGTTTTTTCCGCTGGCGCCGGGCGCGCGAACCGGTGGTTCGTCTTCAGCCTCTTCGTCATCTCCCTCATCTTCCAGATCGCTGGTCAGCAGCAGGTCATCGATGGCGGCAATCCGTTCATCCGACGGGCTTGCCGCCGGGATCGGCCGGTTTTTCTCCTTCGCTTCCATATACTCCAGAAGAAGGGCGACGGCGTGTTTGCAGGGAGGGGAATCGTCGTAGGGACACGTGCAGAGGGAGCATAAATCGCCGCTTTCGACTTCGACCAGGGTGGCGTACTTCTGCGATCCCAACACCCAGGCGATCAACGCGCCGTCCGCGGTCATAGCGGGTTTTTCCACCCGGCCCGATCGATGATAGGCATCGCCGCGCTTATAGATGACGCGCCCCGCCCATTTCTCCACATCGGTGCGTTTCAGTTGGTCCAGATGATTAACCCTACAACGATACATAATGAAATAAATGTTTGACAAATGGGTCTGACTCTGTTACTTGTTTAACAAAAACAAGGACAGGAGGTAGCCCATGATACCGGAAAATCGAGTTGATAATGGTAGCTTTCCCATCCCGAA
>JAURXV010000136.1 GCA_030654195.1 Syntrophales bacterium
CGCCGGGATACGCTCCCGGACGTCCGGAAGGCGAAGGCGCGTGGTCATGAGACGGCAGCCGCAGTTGATGTCGTAGCCGACGCCGCCGGGGGAGACGACCCCCTCATCCAGGTCGAAGGCCGCGACGCCCCCGATCGGAAAACCGTAGCCCCAGTGCATATCCGGCATGGCGAGCGAGGCCGTCACGATCCCCGGCAGGTGGGCGACGTTGGCCACCTGTCTTGGCCCCTCGTCGGCCCCCATTCCCTTCATCAGTTTTTCGCTGGTATAGAGGAGCCCGGGGACGCGCATCCCTCCCGTAGCCGGGATCTCCCAGCGCCACTCGTCGATCTTCCGGAAACGGCTCTCAGACATCATTTCCCTGCCGGCACATTCCTTGAACCCGGGACGGCTTCGGATAAAGTCCGCACTTTTTTTACGAAGCCGTCAGACATCGAAAATTACCCTGGCCACCCAGACATCCCCCTTTTTTTCAACCGAGGCCTGGTGGTAGGTCACCGCCTTGACTTCTTGTTTGATCCGGTGGCGGGCCGGATCGAAGGTCTCGCCCCTAAGGACGGCCTTCAGCCGCTGCGGCTTGACCTCCCGGATGAGACACGACTTCATCAGAAACCTGTCGCCGTTCCAGGCATAGAGGATCTCGCGCAGAAAATTGACAAGGAGATCGGCCGGATCCTCACCCGAAACGATGATCTCGCGCGCGACCCCCGCCCGGACCGACGAGAGATCCGTCAGCAGGTCAAAGAGGGCGAAGGCGGCGCCCGCGTAGAGTTCCTCCAGCGTGGCGCCCGTCACCTCCACGCCCAGATCGGCAGTATGGTCGAAAATGCGGTAACCCATCCCTATTTCATCCGCCTGATCCTGATTTCGATCCCCTTTTCATTCTTCAGCAGAGGCTGAAGTTTCGACGTGTCCGTGTCCGTGGTATGGTAGGGGTAGAGAATCTTGGGCTTTACCATCCGGGCGGCGTCGGCCGCCATCTCCGGCGTCATCGTGTAGGGGAGGTTCATCGGCAGAAAAGCGACGTCGATCCGCCCGAGCGTTTTCATCTCCGGGATGTTCTCCGTGTCCCCGGCCACATAGACCCGTTTGTCGCCGAAGGTCAGGATATAGCCGTTGCCATCCCCCTTGGGGTGGAAGGGCATGCCGGGGGAACGCACGTGAACGATGTTGTAGGCCGGAACCGCCTCGATCCGGATGCCGTCGACGGCCGTCTCCTCTCCGTTTTTCAGGACGATCCCGCGCCCGCCCTTGGCGGCGCAAAGCGGGGTCAGGACCAGCTTCGTCTTCTCCGTGCCGATCAGCGCAATCGCCTTCGGATCGAAGTGGTCCGAGTGGTCGTGCGCGACCAGGATCAGGTCGGCCTTCGGCAGCTTTCCGTAATCACCGAACTGGCCGACCGGATCGCTGTGAATCACCTTCCCGCCGATCTCGAACATCAGCGTGGCGTGGCCGATGAAGGTGATCCGGAGATCCCCGGCCGAGGTCGGCAGGAGGTCCGTCTCGAACGTCCCGGCGGCCAGGGCCGGCGACGCCGACATCGCAACGCAAATGGCAAGTCCTAAGAATGTCTTCATTTTTTCCTCCTCTTTGCGGTATGGTTTGGTCTCTTCATTGCAAACGGTTTGGCAAGTTCTCTTGAAAAGTTGAAATCTGCAAGCAACGACACGACAGCACGGACAGATTGAGTATAACGGCCCTCGCGCCGTCCGTCAAGGCGGATCAACGGATCGGTTCCCAAGCTTCCCGACGGGAAAAAGGCGCCGGCACTGTTTTGAGGGAGTGAAAAACAAGGGGCGATTCCGTTTGTCGGCCTCCTCTTTCCGTGATATACTGCAACCATTCTATACAAGGAGGTCTTTATGCGAACGATCGTCGTCATGATGATGGTTCTCCTGCTGGCCGTCCCAGGCCTTGCCGACACCGGCTTCAAGGAAGGGGCGAAGGAGGTCGGTCAGGGGATCAAAGAGGGGGCAAAGGAAACCGGCAAAGGGATCCAGGAAGGGATCAAGGAAGTCGGCAAGGCGTTCAAGGAGAAGGGGCGGGAGACCGGGCAGGCGATCCGGGACGAGGCCAAGGAAACCGGCAAGGCAATCAAGGAGGGGACGAAGGAGGCCGGACGGGAGGCCACAAAGCAAGGCCGGACCGTCGGCGAGTGGTTCCGCGACGCCGGGAAAAAGACCGGCGACGCCTTCCTGCAGTCGGGCAGGGCTATCCGTAAATTCCTCACGGGGAATTAGGCGTCAGCGAAGGGTGATCTTGTTATCCGCTCCGCCGCACGGGGAATCGCCGACGACCTGGAGGCGGCGCTGGAGCAGTTTGCGACGATCGCGGAGGATTTGAGACAGTAGCACCCGCCGGCGTGTTTTACGGCAACCGGCCTTCCTGGCGGAGCCGGTCGAGGATCTGCCGGATCTGGGGCATCGCCTGGACGGCGGCCTTCTCGCCTTCGAGGATCGCCTCGTTGCGCTTGTCGAAGTCGCTCGAACCGATGTGGCTCAAGTTGGGGCGGATGACCACATCGGCGTTTCGGAGCTGGGCTGTTGCGATTTTCGCGTACATGATATCGATCGACTGGAGGATCGTATCCAGGATCCCCTGCGGGACGGCGCCCGCTACGCCGGCGGAGATGTCCACGGCGATCACGACGTCGGCCCCCGCCTTTCGCGCCGCATCCACCGCGACGGGGCTCACCACACCGCCATCCACGTAGGCCTTGTCCCCGATCCGGACCGGCTGGAAGACCCCGGGGATGGAGCAGCTCGCCCGGACCGCCCTGCCGGTGTTCCCCGTGGCGAAGACGATCTCCTCGCCGGTCTGGAGGTTCGTGGCGACCGCCCGGAAGGGGATCTTCAGCCGTTCGAGCGGGGTCTGGCGGACCGTTTTGTTGATGAAATTCTCGAGTTTTTCCCCGCGGATGAAGCCGTTGTCGGGGAGGGTCCAATCGACCACGTCGTCTTTCAGAAGGGCCATGGCCATCGTCTGGAGCTGGAAGACGTCATAGCCGTAGGCGTAGAGGCTCCCGACGAAGCTCCCTGCACTCGTCCCGACGATTAGATGGATCGGGACCTTCTGCGATTCGAGGACCTTGAGAACGCCGACATGGGCGAACCCCTTGGAGGCGCCGGCCCCGAGGACGACGGCGACCTTCGCCGGTCTCGGCGGCGGCAGGGGCGTGGGGATCTCCTTCGGCATGCAGGCAGCAAGGAGAAGCAACCCCAGACCTAAAGTGAACCAACTGACCATTTTCACTCGAAAATGGTTCCCTTTATTGCTCACCGTTTCTCACCCATCCCCACCCCGACCCTCCCCTTGAAGGGGAGGGAGAATGCGCGGTAGCCTTCCGTTGAAAGGGAGGGGGAATGTGCTGTGGCCTCCCCTTGAAAGGGAAGGGGAGGAGGATACGCGGCGGGCCGCGATGTTCGGTTTCATTGTTCTTCCCCGTCCTCCGCCGGGCCGATCTCCGGGGCAAGTTCCAACTCCGTCTCCTCCGGCAGTTCCTCCTCCGCGCCGTTCTCCCGCTCCTCTTCCCGCTCGGCTCGGGCGACGCCGACCAGCTTCTCGTTGTCGTCGAGATCAATCAGGCGCACCCCCTGGGTGCTCCGGTGGATGACGCGCACCTCCTCCGCACGCATGCGGATGATCCGGCCGGAGTCACTGATCAGCACGATGTCCTCGCTGCCGGAGATCTGGAGGATCCCCGAAACGTCCCCCACCTTGGGAACGGTCTTCAGGTTGATCGTCCCCTTCCCGCCGCGGGCCTGGAGGCGGTATTCTGCGATCTCGGTCCGCTTTCCGTACCCCTTTTCGGAGACGGTGAGGATGGTGTTTCCCTCGGTCGGGATCTCCATCCCGATGACCCGGTCACCAGCAGCCATCCTGATCCCGCGGACGCCGCGGGCGGTCCGGCCCATGTCGCGGACATCGTCCTCTTTGAAGCGGATCGATTTGCCCTTCCGTGTTCCGAGGAAGATGTCCTGGTTCCCGAGAGTGAGCTGAACGTCGATCAACTCGTCCCCCTCGTCGATGGAGATCGCGATGATCCCGCCCGCACGGGGGTTGGAGAAGGCCGAAAGCTCCGTCTTTTTGATGGTCCCCTTCCGGGTCACCATGACCACCGACTTCTCCCCGGTGAACTCCCGGACCGGAAGGACGGCGGCGACCCGCTCACCCTCCGTCAGGTTGATCAGGTTGACGATCGCCTTCCCCTTCGCGGCGCGCCCGGCCTGCGGGATCAGATAGACCTTAAGCCAGTAGAGGCGGCCCCGGCTCGTGAAGATCAGCACGTAGTGGTGGGTGGAGGCGATGAAGATCCGCTCGACGAAATCCTCCTCTTTCGTCCCCATCCCGATCTTTCCACGCCCGCCCCGGCGCTGGCTCTTGTAGAGGCTCACCGCGTTGCGCTTGATGTAGCCGGCATGGGAGACCGCGACGACCATGTCCTCTTCGACGATCAGGTCCTCGATGTTGATCTCCTCGGAGCTGAAGACGATTTCGGTTCGTCGCTCGTCGCCGTAGCGCGTCCGGATTTCGGTGAGTTCCTCGACGATCACATCGAGGACCTTTTGCGGGTCGTCGAGGATCCCCTGGAGCCTGTGTATCAGCGAGGAGATTTCGGCGTATTCCGCGTCGATCTTCTCCCGTTCGAGACCGGTGAGGCGCTGGAGGCGCATCTCCAGGATCGCCTTCGCCTGGAGGTCGCTCAGGCCGAACCGGCTGCAGAGGGCGGTGGCCGCCTCCGCGGGGCTCTCGGAGGCCTTGATCACAGCGATCACCTCGTCGATCCGGTCGAGGGCGATGATCAACCCCTCCAGGATGTGGGCCCGTTCCCGCGCCTTCGCAAGGTCAAAGAGCGTCCGGCGGACAACCACCTGCTTGCGGAACTCCAGGAAACTATACAGAATCTCCTTCAGGTTGAAAACCCTCGGCTGCCCCCGGTCGATCGCAAGCATGATGATCCCGAAGGTGGACTCCATCTGGGGGTGCTTGTAGAGCTGGTTCAGAACGATTGCGGAGGCCTCGTCCCGCTTCAGGTCGAGGACGACCCGGATTCCATCCCGGTCCGACTCATCCCGGAGGTCGGCGATCCCGCTGATCTTCTTCTCCTTGACCAGTTCGGCGATCTTCGTGATCAGGTTCGCCTTGTTCACCTGGTAGGGGAGCTCGGTAACGACGATGCTCTCCCGGTCGTTGCGTGCATTTTTCTCGATCAGCGCGCGCGCCCGCACCCGGATGATGCCGCGGCCGGTCCGGTAGGCGGAGAGGATCCCCTCGCGACCGTTGATGAAGCCGGCCGTCGGAAAGTCCGGCCCCTGGATATGGTGCATCAGCCCGTCGATGGTGATCTCGGGGTCGCGGATCATCGCGATGGTCCCGTCGATCACCTCCCGGAGGTTGTGGGGCGGAATGTTCGTCGCCACGCCGACGGCGATGCCGCCGGTGCCGTTCAGGAGCAGCAGCGGGATTTTCGCCGGAAGTACGGTCGGCTCTTCCAGTGATTCGTCGTAGTTGGGAACGAAATTGACCGTATTCTTCTCCAGATCCGTCAGGAGTTCCTCGGCGATCCGGGCCATCCGGACCTCCGTATACCGCATGGCGGCGGGAGGATCCCCGTCGATCGAGCCGAAGTTCCCCTGACCGTCGACGAGAAGGTAGCGCATCGAGAACTCCTGCGCCATCCGGACCATGGTGTCATAGGCCGCCGTGTCCCCGTGGGGATGGTACTTGCCGATAATATCCCCGACGATCCTCGCCGATTTCTTGTAGGGTTTGTTCCAGCGGTTTCCCATCTCGCTCATGGCGAACAGGACCCGGCGGTGGACGGGCTTCAGGCCGTCCCGGACGTCGGGAATGGCCCGGCCGATGATGACGCTCATCGCATAGGCCATGTAGGACTTTTTCATCTCGTCTTCGATGTTGATCGCAATAGTCTTTTCGAACAGGTTTTCCATCAAACGGTTTTTCTCCTTCTTTCCTTATACATCCAGATTCGATGCGTAGAGCGCGTTTTTGTAGATGAACTCGCGACGGGGCTCCACCTGATCCCCCATCAGCGTGGTGAAGATCTCGTCCGCCGCCACGGCGTCCTCGATCCGCACCTGGAGGAGCGTCCGCTTCTCCGGGTTCATGGTCGTCTCCCAGAGCTGCTCCGGGTTCATCTCGCCGAGGCCCTTGTAACGCTGGACGGTGTATCCCTTTTTCCCGGCGCTGATGATGTAGTCGATCAGGGCCGCCATGGTGCCAACGGTCTCGGGCTCCTTCGCCGGCGTCCCCTCCGCCTCGTCCGCCGCGCTCACACGGTAGGGCGCTTCTCCAAGAACGGTAATCTGGCCGAGAAGAGCCCGAATCTCCGCAAACTTCGGAAGTTTCAGGATGTCCCGGTCAATGATGGTAACCGCCACCCGGCCGCTTCGCCGCATGCGGAAGACCATCCTCCAGCGCCCGTGTTCCTGGTCCATTTCAATATCAATCCCTTCGAGGTCTTCACCCAAGGCCATTCCGGTCCTTTTTGCCACCTTCGCCAGGGCCTCTTCGGTCCGGAAATCCTCGTCCGCCAGGATGGGGTCGCCAGCCAGGATCCGGATGATATCGCGGCTCTTCTCCTCCTTTTCGAACTTGTCGAGGATCGTCTCGATCCGCATCGCCTTGCGGATGTGGTCGAGGAGGCGTTTGCCGGTGATCGCGGGGACACCTTGCCGCAAGGTGTCCCCTGCGCCGTTCCCGGCCAGAAGCCGGACGCGGGTAACGCCGCTGTCGAGGACGTGGTTCTTCATCGTCTCTTCGTTGTGGATGTAGATCTCCTGCTTGCGATCGCTCACCTTGAAGAGCGGCGGCTGGGCGATGTAGAGGTAGCCCCGTTCGATGATCTGTTTCATCTGACGGAAAAAGAATGTGAGCAGAAGCGTCCGGATATGGAGGCCGTCCACATCCGCATCGGTCATAATGATCACCTTGTGGTAGCGAAGCCGGCTGATGTCCTGGTCCTCCTCACCGATCCCGATACCGAGGGCGGTGATGATCACCTTGAGCTCTTCGTTCTGGAGCATCTTGTCGAAGCGCGCTTTTTCGACGTTGAGCACCTTGCCGCGCAACGGCAGGATCGCCTGGTTCCGACGGTCCCTGCCCTGCTTGGCGGAGCCGCCGGCCGAGTCCCCCTCGACGAGGTAGATCTCGCTGCGGCTGGGATCGCGCTCCTGGCAGTCCGCCAGTTTTCCGGGGAGGGCGCCGACCTCGAGGGCGGTCTTGCGCCGCGTCAGTTCGCGGGCGTGCCGGGCCGCTTCGCGCGCCCGGGCCGCATCCAGGCACTTGCCCAACAGCTGCTTGGCGACGGAGGGGTTTTCCTCTAAATAGCTGCTGATCTTGTCGTAGACGATCCCCTCGACGAGCCCCTTGACCTCGCTGTTCCCGAGTTTCGTCTTCGTCTGACCTTCGAACTGCGGGTTCCGGATCTTGATGCTGATCACGCAGGCCAGACCTTCGCGCAGGTCCTCGCCCTTCAGGGATTCCTTCCCGTTTTTCAAGATGTTGCTGCTGGTGGCGTAGTTGTTGAACGCGCGCGTCAGGGCCGACCGGAAGCCGATCAGGTGCGTTCCCCCCTCCGTCGTGTTTATGCTGTTGGCAAAGGAAAAGACGTTTTCCGCATAGGTATCGTTGTATTGAAGCGCCACCTCGACCAGACAGTCCTCTTTGGAACCGGTGATGAAGATCGGGCTTTTGTGAAGAACCTTCTTGTTCCGGTTGATGTATTCCACAAAGGAGACGATTCCACCTTCGTAGAAAAATTCACCCTGGCGGTCGTCCCGCTCATCGATTAACGTGATCTTCACCCCGGAATTTAGAAACGCCAGTTCTCTCAAGCGGTTGGAGATGATATCATAACTGAATTCCGTCTCCTCGAAGATCGTGTCGTCCGGCTTGAAGGTGACTTTTGTTCCCCGACTTTTGGTCTTACCGACCTGTTCCAGCGGGGCATTCGGCACGCCGCGGACATAAGACTGGCTATAGACGCCGCCGTCTCGTCTCACCTCCAGATCGAGATAAACGGAGAGGGCATTGACAACGGAGACGCCGACGCCATGGAGACCTCCGGATATCTTGTAGCTTTCGTTGGAGAACTTCGCACCGGCATGGAGCCTTGTCAGGGCTACCTCGGCAGCTGAAACCCCTTCCGTCCGATGGATGTCCACCGGAATCCCCCGACCGTTGTCATCCACGACAATGCTGTTGTCCATCCGGATCTTCACCAGGATGGTGTCGCAGAATCCGGCAGACGCCTCGTCAATGCTGTTGTCCACGACCTCATAAACGAGGTGGTGGAGACCATCCTTTCCGGTGCTGCCGATATACATCGCCGGGCGCTTTCGGACTGCTTCAAGCCCTTCCAGCACACGGATGCTGTCGGCGCCGTAATCTCCCTGGACCTCTGTTGCCTCTTCCTGCTTGATCTCTTCCATCAAACCTCTTCCTGCTCTCTCTTCACTCCGGATTCATGGTTTAAAAACGACACGGTTCCTATCAAACACCCCTACAATTTCAACGGCATAACAATACAGAAGTAGTTCTCATTGCCGATGGCCCGGACAATACCGGGTTTCATCCCCTCTCCGATCTCGAATTCCACCTGCCCCTCGTCAATCACATCGAGGGCATCGATCAGATAGGTCACGTTGTAGCCGACGCTTTTCCCTTCACCCGCATAGACGACGTCGATCTCATCATTGGCCTCTCCAACATCGGGGTTGTTCGAATTCAGGATCAGTTTTCCGGGAGAAAGGGTCATGATCACGCCATTATACCGTTCGGAGGATATTACGCCCATCCGGCGGAGGGCATGAAGAAATTTGTCCTTCTCCATACTTAAGAGTACTCCCTTTTCCGCCGGTATCACCCGGCGGTAATCCGGGTACTCCCCATCGACCAGGCTGACATTCAGCAAGGTGTGACTGGTCTTCACGATACACATCCCCTGCCGGATCCCCAGAAACACATCCCCGGATTCATCATCGACAAGCCGCCGGATCTCCACGAGACCTTTCCTTGGGATAATCACTCCCCTCTCCATCGTCAGAAAATCATTCTCACCCGTATCCATCTTCATCATGGAGAGACGATGTCCATCCGTCGCCACCATACGGATCCAAAATGATTCTCCTGTTTTTTCCGTCTCCATAAAAACGCCGCACAGATTCTTCCGCATCTCATCGGTCGAAATCGCAAACGCGGTCTTACGGATCAACTCCTTCAGGATTCCCCCTTTGACCTTATAGAAGGGAAGATCCCCCTGATCCGCCACCAACGGATAGTCATCCGCCGGAATGCCTGGAATGCGGTATATGGCCTTGTTACTGGTCAGAATAACCACATCCCTTTCATTTTTCACAACATGGATTGTATCTCCCTGAATCTCCCGAACCATTTCATGGAGCTTTCTCGCCGAAAGGGTGATCTCCCCTTCCCGGAGGATTTCCGCTTCATAGTCCGCCACCAGACCGATCTCCCGATCCGTCGCTATGATCGTGACCCGATTCTGCCCCGCTCGAAGCAACAAGTTGCTCAGGATCGGCATTGTGGTTTTCTTCTCCACAATCCCCAGCGTCTTCTGAATCCCCCCTAAAAACAGCTCTCTTTTGATGTTAAATTCCATAGTTGCCCCCATCCTTTCCAATTGGCTAACAGGTTATATTGTTTTAAAAACTTCCCTTTTATAAAGAAATAGTAGTAGTAATAGTACCTGTGAATGGTGTTCATAACCCCGTTTGTGGTTCATTTTACGGCCTATTTTCGATCATCTTCTGTGGATAGAGTCGCTTCATAAAAGCATCAACCCTTGTGCAGAAGAATCTCTTTAATTTCCTCCACGGTATCCCGGAGCGCCTTGTTTCTATCTAAAACCTTTTTTATTTTATTGTGGGCGTAGATGACCGTTGAGTGATCCCGGCTGCCGATCTTGTCGCCGATATCCGGGAAGGATGAACTGGTCATCTCACGCGCGAGAAACATGGAAACCTGCCGCGCCAAAACGAGATTCTTGTTTTTTTTCTGCGATTTGATCTCAGAGATCTTAATGTTGAATTTTGAGCCGACCGTTTTCACAATCTCCTCAATCGTGAGCTCCTTTTTTTCCTCCTTCCGGAGGAGCTGTTTCAGCACGCTCCTTACAAGATCCAGGTCGATCTCACGCCCGGTCAGGGAGGAGTAGGCGGCAATCCGCACCAGGTATCCCTCTAATTCCCGGATATTGGACTCCGCCTGGGAGGCAAGGTATAGGGCCACGTTTCCCGGCAGCGCGATGTTGTTCTCCTGCGCCTTCTTCTCCAGAATGGCGATCTTCGTCTCGATTTCCGGCGGCTGGATGTCGGCAATCAGCCCCCACTCGAACCGCGACCGCAATCTTCCCTCCAAATTCGGGATGTCTTTTGGGAATTTATCGCTTGTCACAACGATCTGCTTACCGGCGTCATGGAGGGTGTTGAAGGTATGAAAAAATTCCTCCTGGGTCCTCTCCTTCCCGGCGATAAACTGGATGTCGTCGATCAGCAGACAGTCGATGTTCCTGAACTTCTCCCGGAATTTTGGCATCTTGTCGTAGCGGATCGAATTGATCAACTCATTCATGAAGACCTCCGCCGAGACATAGACCACGTTCAGGTCCGGAAAAAGTTTCAATGTCTTCAAGCCGATGGCGTTCAGCAGGTGGGTCTTTCCCAGCCCCACGCCGCCGTAGATGAACAGCGGATTGTAATTTTTCGCCGGCTGCTCGGCGACGGCCGCGGAGGCGGCATGGGCGAATTGGTTGCATGATCCCACGACGAAGCGGTCAAAGCTGTAGTTTACATTCAGGGTAGAGTGAATCCGGGCACGGGAAGGTTTTTGGGGCGCCTTTTTTGTTGCGGCCGGGGCGTCTCCCGTATCTGCAACAACTTGATTTTGGTTATTGTCCTGTTCTATCACCAATTCGATCTGAAACTGGACGCCGGCCGCCGACTTTATCGAATCCCGGATCAGGGAAAGATAATTTTCCACCAGCCAGTCACGGAAGAAGCGGTTGGGTACGCTCAGATGGACCTGATCCCCCTCCATGAGAGTGATGCGGATCGGGCGAATCCAGGTCTCAAAGTTCTGCTGGCTGACCGTTTCCTTAATGATCTTGACTGTTTTTTCCCAGAGTATGTCCAATATTCACAACCTTATGCACAGTTTTATCCACACCTGTGGACAATGTTCATACAACCCATCACCTATGTCTTGTCGAGAAACAGCCGCACCAGGCGGTTCAACTCCTCCTCGTTCGTATAGCGGATCTCGATGGTTCCCGATCTTTTTCCGGCGCGGATCTGAACGGCCGCGAGCAGTTGCGAGGAGAGCTCGCGCTCCAGGTCGGTCAAGTACGGATCCTTACGTCCGGTTTTCTTCTTCTCCGGCGCAGTTTTCAGATTCCGGATCAGACGCTCCGTCTCCCGGACGTTCAGCTCCTTCTGCTGGATGGTCTTCAGCGCGCTGATCTGCTCACCCGGAAGCTCCAGCGCAAGGAGCGCCCGGGCATGCCCGGCCGTGATCTTTTTGCCGATCAGCGCCTTCCTGGCCGCTTCGGGAAGCTTCAGCAGCCGGACCGTATTGGCGAT
>JAURXV010000139.1 GCA_030654195.1 Syntrophales bacterium
CCGCTTGGGGGATATTGTCCCAGTGACTGCCGGCGGTCACCACCACCGAAGTATTGAGTGCCGCCGCCAAAGTTTCGGCAACCGTCTTGGCCAGATCATCTTCCTTGTGGGCAGGCAGGCAAACTCAACATCGAGATCGAAACCGATTATAAAGTTGACAATGTGCTGGCTATGGCCGATGTTACTTACGAACATAGCAATATCGCCGCGGCAGTGGCCAGCGGCTCATTTTTGACTGCCGGCATGGTGGTGGCTCCCTGTACCATCAAGACACTGTCGGGGATTGTAAACTCCTACGCCGAAAATCTGTTGGTGCGGGCGGCCGACGTGTGTCTGAAGGAAAAGCGCAAACTGGTGCTGGTGGTACGCGAAACCCCCCTGCATAAAGGCCATCTGCGCTTGATGGCCCAGGCGGCCGACTTGGGCGCCCATATCCTGCCTCCGGTGCCCTCTTTTTACCATCATCCCAAAACCATCCAGGACATCATTGATCAGACCATCGGCAAGATCTTCGATTACATGGGCATCGAACACAATTTGTTTCAGCGCTGGGGGGAAGAAGAAAATAATGACGAGTCCTCCGGCAGGCTGAAGGTCTGTTGATCAGAGGCGCGACGAAAAGGATCCTCGACCAAAGAGATCTCAGTCGGGTAAGTGACACTCCATAAAATAGCGGTAAAAGGCAGCCACGACGAGGGAATGGCGGATATGCCCTTCCCGGATCAATGCCGGGATCTCTTTCAAGGGTTTGAGGATGACTTCGATATCCTCTTTTTCATCCTGTACTTGACGGCCTTTCAACGTTACGTCCTTGGCCAGGAAGGTATGGCATCGGTTGTTTATAAAGGCGGGGTTAGGATAAACGTAATCCAAGGGCAGCATCTCTGCTTCCCGATAACCGGTCTCTTCAAACAATTCGCGATGAGCGGCCTCTTGGGGGGAATCGCCTGCTTCCAGCAGCCCCCCGGGGATTTCCAGGCAAAGGTCCCGCAATCCATGACGGTATTGGCGCACCAGCACCACCTCCTCGCCGGACGTCAGGGGAATCACATTGACCCAATCAGCCGCTTCCAAAACATAAAAATCATGTTCGACGGCAGTGCGCGGCGAACAGGCGCGGTCGATCCGCAGATTGAAAATAGGAAACCGGCGTTCGGTACGGCTTTGAATCAATTTCCAGGGTTTAAGAGCCATGTTTTTCTTCCTTTCAAGTTGGTGTTATTACCGAGTAGACTGAAAAGAAACCAAGTTATTTCGTTAATTCTGCTGAAATAATCCTATACGAAAAAGTGCCTCAAAGGCAAGGTCCAAAATCCTCTTGACACACAGGATCCTTCTTCGTATACTCCCGCCATGAAAAAGCAATGTCTTATCAATAACCCTGCCCTGCTGCATGCCCAAGTGCATGGGGCCCTGTACATGGGGATGGGCGAATCCATCTGGGAAGAAGTCCGCTTCGACGCCAAGGGCAAGATCCAGAACCCGACCCTGGGCGAGTATCGCCTGCCCACCGCTCTCGACATGCCTCGGGTGCACTCGTCACTCGTGCCGAGCTACGAGCCGGCCGGCCCATGGGGCGTGAAGGAAGTGGGCGAGGGCGCGACCCTCCCCACGATGGGCTGCTTCCGTAACGCCATCTTCGACGCCATGGGTGTCTCGGTAAACAGCCTGCCCCTCACGCCAAAGAAAGTGTGGGCCGCCCTGCGCGAGAAGCGCAAGGCCAACGGCGAGGACGTCTGGGATCCGATGGCCTACGAGTGCTTCCTCGAGTAAAAGTCCATGCTGAAAAAAATCAAGGTGGAAAACGCGGTGGGGCTGAAACTGGCTGCGCCGCGGAAAGGCGGATGACCTTGACAGAGAAGCGGTTGAAGGACCTGATCATCCTGATCAAAGGCGGCGGCGAAATGGCATCGGGCGTTGTTCAACGGTTGGTCCGCTCGGGCTTTCGGGTCTGCATCACGGAAATCCCCGAACCTCTGGCTGTGCGCCGGGGGGTCTCCTTCTGCGAAGCCGTCTTTGAAGGACGAAAAGAGATCGAAGGCTTGGTCGGCAAGCGGGTGTCCGGCCAGGAAGAGATTCTGCTCTCCTGGGAAAACGGGGAGGCGCCGGTACTCATCGACCCGGAGTGCACCATCCGGAAAGTTCTGTCGCCTGATGTATTGGTGGATGCGATCCTGGCCAAGAGAAACACCGGCACGGCCCTCAGCGATGCCCCCCTGGTCATCGGCCTGGGCCCCGGGTTTCGTGCCGGAAGGGATGTGCACTTTGTCATCGAGACAAACCGCGGGCATCACCTGGGTAGGGTGATTGAAGAAGGCGAGGCACAGCCGGATACGGGCATCCCCGGCGATATCAGCGGCTACACTTGGGAAAGGGTTCTGCGGGCCCCGGTCGGCGGACGGTTTCGGGGAATGAAGAAAATCGGAGACCGGGTCACGAAAGGGGAGGTCGTGGCGGAGGTGGGCGGCGTCCCCCTGGAAACGACGATCTCCGGTGTTTTGCGGGGGATCCTGCACGACGGCCTTACCGCGGAGCTGAACATGAAGGTGGGGGACGTGGATCCGCGTGCCGCCCGGGAAAGTTGCCTGACAGTCTCCGACAAGGCCCGCGCCATCGCCGGTGGCGTGCTGGAGGCGATCCTGATGAAGTACAATCATTAAAGCTTTGGACACAGGACAAGAACTCATTCCTGTTAATCGGGGGCGGAAACAATGGCGGATCTTTACGAGGAGATCTTGAAAATCAAAGCCGAGGGCGGGAGCGCAGCGCTGGCTACCATCATCGGTAAAGAGGGCTCCACCCCTCGGGAAACGGGCGCCAAAATGCTCGTCCGCGAGGATGGAACCATCTTTGGGACCATTGGAGGAGGCTGCCTGGAAGGACAGGTCATCGAAGAGGCCATCAAGGTCATTCGGGAAGAAAAACCGCGCACACTCCACTATGACCTTACGGGAAGGGAAGCGGCCGGGGCCGGGATGATCTGCGGAGGGGTTTTGGATATCTATATCGAGCCGATCATTCCCACCCCCACGGTCTTCATCTTCGGCGGCGGCCATATCTCTCTTTTCGTGTCGAAGATCAGCGCCATGGCGGGTTTCCAGGTTGCGGTAATCGATGACCGGGCCCAGTTCGCAAGCACGGAGCGCTTCCCGGAAGCGGAGCAGGTGATCGCCGAGAAGTTCTCCCTAACTTTTCCCCAACTGAAGGTGAACCGCTCCAGTTATCTGGTAATCGTTACGCGGGGACATGCCGGCGACCAGGAGGTTCTGGAGTGGGCGATCACAACGGAGGCCAGGTACATCGGCATGATCGGCAGCGGGAAGAAGATCCGGACCCTGTATCAGAACCTGGAGAAGAAGGGCATCGCCCCGGAACGGCTGCAGCGCGTCTTTGCGCCGATCGGCCTGGAGATCGGGGCGCTGACGCCGGAGGAGATCGCGGTGAGCATCGTCGGCCAGATGATCCAGGTGCGGCGGGAGACCCAAAAGGGGAAAGCGCCCGGTTCCTGTTCGTGAGCATCGCGGAGCCTGGGCGATGCTCCGACCGCGCTTTCTCCCAGGTAACAGTGTGGTCATGATCTCAGCAATCGTACTTGCCGCAGGTGAATCCAAACGCATGGGCCGGCCCAAGCAGATGCTGGCATGGCAGGGGAAGACCCTGCTGCGGCACGTTCTGGAAAATCTCATCCACTCCAATGCGGACGAGATCATTCTGGTGCTGGGGCATGAAGCGGAAGCGATCAGAAAGAGTTTGACTGAATTCCAAATCAAGATCGTGATCAACCCGGATTATAAACAAGGGATGGCCTCTTCGCTGCGGCAAGGTTTGCTGGCGATGCATCCGACAAGCGAGGCCTTTCTGGTTCTGCTGGCGGACCAGCCCGGCATCGGCCCGGAGATCATGAACCGGATGATCCGGGATTTTCAGCGGGCCGATCCAAGGCGAGGCATCGTCAGGCCTGTTTATCAGGGCCTGCGGGGGCATCCGGTCCTCATCGGCGTACAGTATCTGCAGGAAGCCCTGCAACTGCAGGGTGATGTGGGCGCCCGCCAGATCCTGATGAATCACCCCGAGGATATTATAGAAATTGAAGTGGACCAGGATGTGGTCCTGAAGGATATCGATACGCCGGAAGAGTATCAGAAATATATAAACCGGGCGGGGCCGGGTGGATTATGACCCTGAGACAGGCCCTTTCCATCGGAGACCGGGAATCGATCAGTCTTGTGGGCGGGGGCGGGAAGACCACCCTTCTATACGCTTTGGGCAGGGAACTCTCGGCGCTTGGATGCGGGGTCATCCTGACCACAACCACGAAAATTCTGGAACCGGCGCCCTCCTCTTTCCTTCTTCAATTCCTTTCCAATGAACTGGACGACATCAAAAAATGGTTGGCGGAAAATCTGAATCGTCATCAATCTCTTCTGATTGCCAGGGAAAGGCTGCCCAACGGCAAACTCGAGGGGATCTTTCCCGAATGGGCGGAAGAGATCTTCTCCATGGACGGGGTCTCCACAATCGTCAATGAAGCCGACGGTTCCGCCGGCCGGCCGTTGAAGGCCCCGCGTGCCGGAGAGCCGGTGATACCGAAAAATACGACCCTGCTCGTGCCGCTCATCGGAATCGATGGAATGGGCTGCCCCCTCGATGAGGAAAGGGTCTTTCGTTCGGCCATCGCCTCCCGTCTCCTCAATCTGCCTATTGGAAGCACGGTCACGGAAGATGCGATCGTCCGCCTGGTGATGGAATGGATTAAAAGCTGCCCCGCCGGCGCGCGTATTGTCCCCTTGATCAACAAAGTCGATATCCCCGGCGGCCTGGAAAAAGCCCAAAAGTTGGCCCGGTATTTACTTTCTGCTGACCCGACCCGAATCCGGAGGGTCGTCCTCGGTCAGTTGCAGCAGTTGCCTGCCGTGAAGGAGGTCGTGCCGGGTTGATGGCTGCCGGCGAACGACGATAAACGACCGGTCTCTTCTCAACCCTTCGGTGTCGGACAGCGGCGACGCCACAGCCAATTTTCCTTTAATTTATGCTTTCACTCACAATTAATCAGCACCCCTTACCTGAAAACAAATATTCCATTTCCAACGAATCTCATAAAAACTTAGACCATCTTGTTGTCAAATTATTTTTGATATGGCACTCTGAATAATATCAGAAAACTAAATTTTTCTTGACAAAAGCGCTATATCGCTCGTAATATAACGCAGACCACTACAGTCGGACAAATGAAAAGTGACTAAGATACCAAGCTTTAGAACTAAGAAACCATCACGTTTCTCCAACCACCCAGAGCCGGGCTACGTTATTAAAGGCAGGATATGGGTAGCGAAGGACGGCGAGTTGTATATTGGAGGGGGAAGGGCAATACTGTTGGAGCGCATTGATAAATATGGCTCAATAGCGGCGGCGGCCCGTTCTATGCGACTTGGTTACCGCAATGCTTGGTTATGGATAGAGGCAGCGAATCGTCTTGCGCCCGCCCCCCTGATTGAGAAAACTGTCGGCGGGGCCGGTGGAGGACGTACCAGATTAACAGAGGAGGGGCGAAAGATTGTTGACCAATACAAGATAATGCGGGCTAAATTGGAGGAATTTCTGAAGCAGGTCGGTTAAAATTTTTTAGGAAGCGCTATATCGATAACAATATAACCAGGCGGCTCAATATTAACCATTTAGGAGGATATACGAAAATAGATAGTGTAGCGGTAGCTTGTTGTCGCTTCAATGGCGAAGCCAAATAAAATAATGAGAACGGAAATGATTAAAGTTGGAAAAGGTAAAAGTGGCAGTAAAGGTAATATGAAACTTAAAGAAATCTATAAGGTGGTTCTTTTTGCAGTAATAGCGCTGCTTGTATTGGGTTCCTCTGCAATCGCTAAGGAGGATGAACTCGATTTCTTTTGCGGCGCTGCAGTAACAGTGCCTATGCAGGAGATTATTAAGAGCTATCAAAAAGACAAAAGCGTAAGAGTGAACGTTATTTACAGTGGTTCAGGCGGGCTCCTCTCCCAGATGAAGCTATCGAAAAGAGGCGATGTTTACCTCTGCGGCTCACCTGACTATGTCACCATAGGGGAGGAGAAAGGACTTCTTATCAAAGGGACGGATAAATTGGTGGCTTACCTTGTGCCCGCCATAATAGTGCCCAAGGGTAACCCTCAGGGCATTCATTCCTTAGAAGACCTGGCTAAAAAGGGGGTAAAAATAGGCATGGGAAATCCGGAAACGGTGTGTCTGGGACTATACGGATTTGAACTTCTGGATAAAAATGGTCTTCTGGAAACGGTTTTGCCTAATGTAGCGGTCTTTGCTAAGAGTTGCGAAGACACCGCCACACTTGCGGTTTTGAGGAAGGTGGATGCAATCCTGGGATGGGATGTTTTTCAATCGTGGAATCCCGATAAAGTGGAATGGATAAAAATAGAACCTGATAAGATTCCAAGAATTTCTTATATAGCGATTGCGCTACCGGTGTTTGTAAAAGATAGGGTATTGGCTCAAGATTTTATCAACTATGTGCTGTCGGAAAAAGGAAGGTCAATTTTTAAGAAATGGGGTTATATTTTTGAGGAAGGGGAAGCAAAAAGGTACGCCCCAAAGGCTGCAATCGGAGGTGAGTATAAACTTCCCGAGAGGTATTTCAGCATAATCAGGCGGGAAAAATAAATTGTGAAAGTTGATCCGGGGTTCACAACAAGAAGGAGTGCATTAAAAATGAGCGTATTTCAAGTGTCAAAAGGAGTCAGGAAGGAAAGGGTGTTCAAGATGGCTACCATGAGCGCCCTTGCCTTCTTAACCCTTTTCTTTATCACTATCTTACTGGCGATGGTGGCTTATACTGATGGGGATACCATGATTTCCACCCTTATCTCGGAGGAGGTCCTTTTTGCCATCAAGTTAAGTCTGATCACCGCAACCATAGCCACCATAATCTCCATTGTCGTTGCCATTCCGGTGGCCTATGCCATCTCCAAGACCGAATTCCCAGGAAAGGACATCGTAGATACCCTCCTTGATCTCCCCATAGTCATTTCGCCCATAGCCCTGGGGGCGGCCCTTCTGGTTTTCTTCAACACCCCCCCGGGGAGGGGGATAGAAAATCATATCATGAGATTTGTCTTTGAGGTTCCCGGTATCGTCCTTGCCCAATTCACTGTAATCAGCGCCCTGGCGGTTAGACTGCTGAAATCCACCTTTGATGGCATTGACACCAGATATGAGCAGGTAGGGAGGACATTAGGGTGCAGTAAACTAAGGGTGTTTTTCCGGGTGACCTTGCCCTTGGCCAGAAATGGGGTGATTGCCTCCTGCATCCTGACCTGGGCCAAAGCAATGGGAGAATTTGGCGCAACCGTAACCTTAGTTGGAGCCACCCCATTTAAGACCGAGACTTTACCTATCGCCATTTTTTTAAGTCTGGCCACCGCTAATGTGGAAAAGGCAGTAGCTGTGATTTTCGTGCTGATAATAATCGCCGCAGTTGCTTTGCTTGCTATCAGGAGAATCACTGGCCGGAGGTATCCAATATGATTGAAATTAGAAATCTTTCCATAGATTTAGGTGAGTTCTCCCTGAAAAATATAAACCTGACTATTGGCGACAGGGAATACTTTGTTATCCTGGGACCGACCGGGGCAGGAAAGACGATTATTATCGAGTGTATCGCCGGGCTCCATCGTATCAAACAGGGGGAGATATGGATAGATGGAAATAATGCCACGCGCCTGGCGCCTGAAGAGAGGTGCACAGGTTATGTGCCCCAAGACTATGTGCTGTTCCCTTTCCTGAATGTAGCCGACAATATAGCCTTTGGCTTAAGGCAGGCTAAATATCCCAAAACTCAAACTGTGGAAAAGGTCAAGTCTCTATCTAATCTAATGGGCATCTCCCATTTGTTAAATCGGGATACTCGTTCCCTGAGCGGCGGTGAGAAGCAGCGGGTGGCTTTGGCCAGAGCCCTGGCCCTCTCCCCTAAGGTTCTGCTTCTGGATGAACCATTGAGCAGTCTGGACTTGCAAACCTCTAAATACTTAAGGATGGAACTACGCCGGATTCACAAGGAGCTGGGGGTTGCCACCCTGCATATAACCCATAACCAGATGGAGGCGGAAGAGGTCGCTGACAGAATAGGCATCCTTAATATGGGTAAATTGGAACAGGTAGGTAAGCCTGATGAGGTATTTTTTCATCCTGAAAATGAAATAGTCTCCGATTTTATCGGGGCGCCAAACATCCTGAACTGTGACTCTTGCCGTACTATAGGTCACGGAATAGCTGAGGTTACTTGCGATGGGATGTGCATAATTCTGCCCCATGATGGAGGCAGAATTCAAAAAATCGCTCTATTTCCCCGAGATATTTATATTTCCGACGTTCAGCCCCCAGGACCGCAGGTGAACCGATTTAAGGGGACTATCACCAATATTAAATCCTCCGGCGCCACAGCAAGGATCGAGGTAAGGGTGAGCGGAAACACTCTGCAGACAGAAATGCCCCGTGATATTTTTGAAGATATGGATTTAACGGTGGGGAAAGAAGCCTTCTTGATATTAAAGCTTAGAAGGATAAGAACCTTTGAAGGTAAGAATAGCCAATGAACTTAAGGAGCCATTAAATGTCAAATAAATACAAGTCTTCAGCGATACCCATACCCATCGACCAGGCCGTGGGAACGGTTCTGGCACATGATATCACGGAAATCAGGCCCGGCCAGTTCAAGGGAGCAGCTTTTAAGAAGGGACGTATCATAACCGAAGAAGACCTGCCACATCTGAGGCGTATTGGAAAGGAGCATCTGTTTGTGCTGCATTTAGAGCCTGGAGAAATCCATGAAGACGATGCAGCCATTAAGCTTTGTATGGCATTGGCCGGACCCGGCGTCGTTTTTGACCCAAAACCTTCGGAAGGCAAAATTTCATTAAAGGCCGCCTGTCGGGGCCTTCTGAAAGTAAATGTGGATGCCCTGACTGAGGTCAACCTTGTGCCTGATATCAGCTGTTCCTCAAGGCACAACAATACCGTTTTGGAAAAAGGGGACATTGTAGCAACTGCCAGGGCAATTCCTTTGATCATTGACGAAAAAACTCTTAATGCCGCAGCAAAGATTGCTGAGGATGCCGGGGGACTTTTTTCTATCAAACCACTTTCACAACCCCAAGTCGGTCTTATTATCACCGGAAATGAAGTTCACACTGGGCTCATCGAAGACAAATTTGCACCTATCATTAGAAAAAAACTTCAACGGTTCGATTGTGAAGTCAAATATATTTCATTTGCGCCTGATGATAAGATAAAGGTCATAATGGAGATTAAAGAATTGCTTCAAAACGGGGTCGAGCTCATTATGGTGACTGGGGGAATGAGTGTTGATCCGGACGATATAACTCGCATGGCCATAACCGAGGCCGGGGCAAGTGATGTGGTATATGGCACACCTGTTCTCCCTGGGGCCATGTTTTTATATGGACGTTTTGGTAATGTGCCTGTTCTGGGGTTGCCTGCCTGCATTCTTTTTTACAAAGTAACAGTTCTTGATCTCCTTCTGCCCAGAGTGCTGGCGGGAGAAACCATTACAAGAAAAGACCTCGCATCAATGGCGCACGGCGGCCTATGCTGCAATTGCGATGGCTGCCGCTATCCGCTATGCCCCTTCGGAAAATAAGAAGTCATCAGCCGTTTCTGGCCTTTCCTCTCGTCCCCGTCTCCAGTTCCCAAGCGATCATGGGTTCGGTCATCGGGATCGGTCTGATCAAAGGAGGGAGGGGCATCCGCTGGCGGGTGCTCGGTGAGATCAGCATGGCGTGGGTGGCGACGCCGATCGCTGCGGTTTTTATCGCGAATCTTCTTTCGGGAAATCTCCGCGTGATCGAGGGGGTGGCCGTCAATCAGGCCCCGTATCCGCTCTCCAAAATCAGGGTCCGACTGACCATCGCCGATGCCTATGACGTCGTTCTTGGCGAGAAGGTCGTCTTCGGAGGGAACATCCTGACAGATGCGGAACTCGGGGCAATGACGGAGGCGGAGATTCAGCGGGAGCTGTCAATTCCCCAGGGCAGTGACGTAGCCAACGAGCGGATCGCGCAAAACGGCGAAATCCCCTTTATGATCGTCTTCAATCAGGATCAGGCCGGGGCGGTTAAAAAGACGGTGGCCCCCGCAGGCGCCGACCGTCTTCCCTGAAAACAGAAAACCGTTGATATGCTCATATAGCGCCCCACGGGGTGTGGGGCGCTATATGATAACAATTCTCCGGCAGCCGCTTCATGCCGCGGCCTCCGCAATGGAGGACGCCTGTTTTTGTGCCGCGGCATACTGGCGGGCGGCGCCTTCCCTTTTCTGCTGGGAACTGATGACCTCCGCGGGGACAAATTCGATTGCCTTGACTTCGCAAAACTTTACACACTGGGGATCTCCGCCGCACAGATCGCATTTGAACACCTTGTGCGTCGTCCGGTTGTAATTCATCGCGCCAAACGGGCAGACCTCGACGCACATCCGGCAGCCGATACAGGCGTCATAGTTGACCGACATGAAGCCGAATGTCTTGTCTCTGGTGATAGCCCCGACCGGGCAGACCTTCTGGCAGGGGGCGTCCTCGCAACTCTGACAGATCATCGGAATATAGCGCCCTTCGTCCTCCCACTTCACAATCTGAATACTGCTTTTCGCCGGGTTTGACACCCCCTCGTGCACGACGGAGCAAACGAGTTCACAGAGGCGACAGCCGGTGCATTTTTCATAGTTGACCGTCAGAAATTTATCCATCATCTTCTCCTTTGATAGCGTCTAAAGCAAATGGGTTGGTTCCTGGTCCAGGCCAAGACGTTTCAAGGTCTCAGCCGTCGGAAGTCCGTTTTGATCCCAGCCGTGATGTCCATAGAACTCATCAACCATGCCATTGAACTTGTCGCGATCGATCGAAAGCCCGATCACGTCCGGGGCGCCCCTGCGCAAGGGTTCGTCGAAGTAGCGATGGTTGAGCGTGTCCCCTTTGCTCAGGTCGTTGCGGGTAAGCCCTTCCCGTAAATTGAAAAGCCTCTCGATGTTGTTGCACCGATCGGCCACCGCCCAGATATCTTCGGGGGTAAACTCGAGCCCCGTGTTGTAGTAGATTGCCTTCGGCCAATCCTCGAAATTGGGCAACGTCGCCCCCAGAAAGACCGTATGGTATTTGCAGATCCCCAGACAATCCACGGCCATATAGCAGTTCTCCTGCCAGAAAACCTCCCATGCCTTGCCCACATACTCCGTCTGCTCTGAAGAGAGGGGGCCGCTATAGGCAATTGGGCTGCTGTAAATCTTCCGGAGGACATCCACCGGCAGATGATACAAATCAATGGCCGGTCGGCTCCGCAAATGGTCAGACCCGCGGGAGGCCGTGGCGATGCCGAGGGCCAACGCCGGGGTGGCCCGTTCGTCGGAATGGAGGTTGTTCATCCCCTTGACCTGGATGAGATAGTCAAACGAGTTTTTGCCGATGCTTGCCGCCGCCGGTACGCCCCCGTCGGCCAGAACATTGCCGAGCCAGCCTTTGCGGGTGCAAATCCGGTGGATCATCTCCAACAGTGCCTTTTCATTGCCGAAAGAAAGATCAAGGCCGTCGGTTTCCTTGCTGCCGATGATCCCCAATTCGTAGAGTTCCATGGCCCAGGAGATGATGCTGCCGATTTCGAGGTTGTCCACGCCGTACTGATTCACCAGGTAGTTCGCGGTCAGAAGCGTCTCCGCACTCTTGCAGTCTGGCTCAGCGCCAAAGGCGCCAAGGGATGTGTATTCCGGACCTTCGTCGTACTTTCCGGCATAAGGCCCTGACGGAATTCTGTACTGCGTGCGGCAGTGGACCTGGCAGCCGAAACATCCGGCCATGTGATGCGGACCTATGGTTTTGTTGGCAATTTCATCTATGGCTTCCGGTTCGATGTCATCGGCGTTCTCCATCTGGTTGTACTGGAAGTTGCGGGTTCGAATGCCGCCCCAGCAATTCGTCGCCCCCCAGATAAAGGGTGTCCCCAGTGCGCCCTGGGTTTTGTTGACCTTGGCGCTGGTGATCTGCTCGATGAACTTTTTGTTGAATTCGAGCGCCTCGAGGGGGTAAGAAATCTTGATGTCCATCGTCCCCCGGACCGCGACGGCCTTGAGGTTTTTCGATCCCATCACGCACCCCATTCCCGTGCGTCCGGCGGCATTTTTGATCCCGGTCATCACGCAGGCATACCGAACAAGGTTTTCCCCGGCCGGGCCGATGACGGCGCTTTTGATCTCTTCATCTCCGAGCTCTTCGCGGATCGCCCATTGGGTATCCGCAGACGTCTTCCCCCACAGGCCTGCCGCGTCGCGAATTTCAATTTCACCGTTGTGAATCCACAGATAAACCGGTTTTTCTGCCTTGCCGGTAATCACCAGATGGTGGAACCCGGCCCAGGCCAACTCGGGGGCGAAAAAACCACCCATGTTGGCGCTTCCCAAAAGTCCGGTCAGTGGGGACTTGGCCATGAAATGGGCCCGTGCGGTAGCGGAGGCGCAGGTAGCGGTCAGCAGGCCGCCGCTGATGATCAAGGGGTTTTCCGGACTGAGCGGATCACAACCCTGCGGTGTGTGGTTGTAGAGCAGATAGGCATCCAGACCACGGCCACCGATGAACTTCTTCCGGAGTTCCAACGGGATGGGCTTGATCTCGGTTTGGCCGGTGGAGAGATTGATATACGCAATTTTCCTATCCAATGCCATTTTAGTTCCCTCCTTCATTCTATTGCGGATTGTTTTTGGACGACCCTGATTTTTCGATCAATTTACGGTTGACATCCCAGACCGGCCCGCGAATTCTCGGCAAGTTTGGCCCCAGCCAATATATCCGGTAGGCCATCCCGCAGGTCGGGCAGGTGATCTCCTTACTGCCGGGGGTGGGTTCCATCCGTTTCATACAACTGGGGTTGTGGCACCTGATCTTGCCAAAGGATCTGGTCTTGGTCAGTGTCTCTGATGCGGATACCTTCGTGCTTTCGATGGCCATATACAAACTCCTTTCCTCGGGTTGATTTACGCTGCCAGTTCATTATAGCGTATTGAGTATATTAAGGGTGTTTTTCGATGTCAAGCCGTTTTTTTGGGGGAAATATCTTGAAAAATTATATGTCTGAGACGATTTTTGATTTGACACGATCCCAAAATTATACTATAGGTCCTTTGCGAAATAAGTTCATTATAGTGAACTTTATCGCTAATCCCTTTCGGCCTCAAGGCGGTAGAGCCGCGAAAACACAAAGAGACGTTCCTCTTCAATTCCAAGGGGCAGTGTTTATGGAAATCAGGCGTGAACAGTTACTGATAGACCCCGAAAAATGCACCGGGTGTGGGCGCTGCCTGATGGCCTGTGCGATGCAACACTGCGGCAGCGTCAATCCCAGCCTTGCCAGAATCAAGATCCTTCCTTTGCCCAGCCATGAGATCCATGTCCCCGTGATCTGCATGGCCTGCGAGGATGCGCCTTGCATAAAGGTATGTCCGATGAATGCAAGGCTGCGTCAGGCAAACAAAACGGTGGTGACTAATGCCGATGTCTGTATCGGCTGCCGGGCATGCGTTTATATCTGCCCCGTCGGCGCCCCGGCAATCATCCCTTATACCTGTCAGACGATGACCTGCGATCTGTGTGAAGGCGATCCGGCGGGGCTCTGGTGTGTCACCGCCTGTGACGAGGGGGCATTGACGATCAGTAAAAGCGACCGGTTGACCAGTGACAAAACAAGGGCGCGGGCGCGGCTGGCAAGACTGGACACGAAACCCGTTTAAAATTTATGGGAAGCTGCTGCCATGAAAATCGTTATTATCGGAAATGGGATTGCCGGCAATAAAGTCGCCTTTTCTCTTCGGGAAAGGGATAAACAAAGCGACATCTGCATTCTTTCCGCGGAGGCATATCCGGAATACGACCCCTGTTCACTGCCGTATTTTCTGGGCGGAGAGGTCGCAAGAAAAGATCTCTTTAGAAAGAAAAGCGTAGATTATCAGCAGCATGGGATCGAGCTTCTTCCCAGTAACAAGGCGGTTTCCATTGATCCCGACGCAAAAAAGGTGACGACCGGGCAGGGTGCGGAAATCGGTTATGACAAACTGGTGTTGGCCCACGGGGGAGACCTTTTCTTCCCCCCGATCGAAGGGATCCGCAGCGAGGGGGTGTTCAACTGCAAGCAGTTGTCGGAAACCGAGAAGCTCAAGGCGCACAAAGGGCGGCGGGCCGTCGTCATCGGCTCCGGCGCCATCGGGATCGAGGTGGCCGAGGCGTTGAAGAAAATGGGATATGAGGTTTTTATCGTCGAGCTGCTCGGCTGGATTCTGCCGACGCTGTTTGATGAAACGACGGCCAGACGGTTGGAAGCGGCGCTGGATGGTTACGGGATTCAAGTCTTTACCGGCGAAAAGGTCCTGCGGATTCAGGGGGATCCGAAGGTGACCGCGGTTCTGACCGATAGACGCGAGATTCCCTGCGATACGGTCGTGGTTGCAACAGGGGTGGTCCCCGGAACGGGGCTGGCCAAAACCGCCGGCATCGAGACGGGACGCGGCATCAAGGTCAACAAAAAGATGGAAACCAGTGTCCCGGATATCTATGCCTGCGGCGACTGTGTGGAGACATTCGATGCCTGCACCGATGAGACGGCCATGTTTCAGTTGAAACACAACGCCATCGAACAGGCCGAGATCGTTGCCAGAAATATCCTGGGAGAAAATGCCAGTTATCTCGGCGCCTATGCGTTTGCCAGGACGCATTTTTTTGCGACCCATGCCGTCACCTTCGGAAAGACCATGCGGGCGACCGAGTGCCTTTTGGGAAAATCCGAGCTGATCGAACGGGAAAACGGGAAAGATTACCTGCGTGTAGTCCTGCTGAATGGCCGGGTGATCGGGGGACAGGCCATCGGTAGATATGCCGATGCCGCGGGGTTGCTGATCGGCGCCATGTGGCGCAAGGACGATATGGACCGTCTCCGGAGCAACTGGCGCCAGCTCCCCAGCTCCGGTGCTGTTAGTTTTTGGCCCGCGATCAGCCTCGCGCAACTGCTTGACCCGAATAATCGTCTCTGAAAGATCACCGCCTCCAGAGGTAATTGCTCAGGCAGTCCCACCAACAGCCCCGGATGTTGCCATCTCAATAGCGCTTCCCCTTTTTATTCTGGGCAGATAAATCTCTCGATTTTGGGTAGCGTTTGTTATCATTTTCTTGCCGATTTCTTCGATCGGCAGGTTCGATCTGCACCCGGCAGCCTCGTGGCGCACTTACTTTCTGAAATGCTGCAATCAGAGCCGATGCCTGTCCTGAATCCGTTTCAAAGGAAGAATAAATTTTATGGGTAACAATCCATGTCACCTCATGTGGCCTTTGTAAAATGTTTGGGAACTCTGTGGTTAAACGTTCAAAGGCACCGATGTAAAGGTTTTTTCAGCACACCTGACCGCTTATTGGTAACTTTTTATGCAACTGTCAGGTTTATTTATCTTCTCCTCTTATCCTCCAGCAAGCATAAAGATAAGGTGAATTTCGTCGCCATCCTTGACGGGTTTAACGAGTTCATTGGGGTAGGCGGTGGCATGATTGACATAAACTTCAACGATGTTGAGCAGTTTATCTTTTTTGACAAACAGCGCTTTCTCCATTCCAGGGAACTGTTTGATAAGCTGATTCAGACATTCACCCACGGTACTGCCCTCTACGGCTACCACCTCCAGGCCGCCGGTAAATCGTCGGTGAGTGGCATGAATATGTACCTTGACAGGCATGTCTTATTCCTTTCTCACTATCAAGCTGCTGAAAAAGCCTTTTATTGTCACCGTCGTCCTCGGTCAGTTACAACAGTTGCCTGCCGTGAAGGAGGTCGTGCCGGGTTGACGGCTGCCGGCGGGGAAATCAGATCCCCGCGCCCCGTTCGAACTCATCCTCGCGGCTCTGGGCCTGGGTGTGGGGGAGAATATAGCGCTTTGGTTAAAACGAAAGCTGCTTGCAGTGCCTCTGTAGGGCAAAGCGGAAAACATTCTTTGCAGTTCCAGCACTCCTTGGATGCTATCTCTGGAATGAAACTTATCTCTCGCCTTGTTCCTCTGTCAACAAATCCAACAGCGTTCTTCTTCTTGACCTCAGCACAGTATCTTACACATAGACCACAATGAATGCAAAACGAGGCCTCTTTTTCAAAACGGTCTTTGTCTGCTCCATACTCTTTAGCCAAATCCTGCAACGCGAAAGCATCCGGAGCATGAGCCAGCAACAGCTCCAGGATCATTTTGCGGATTCTATCTATCTTCTCAGACCTGGTTCTTACTACCAAATTTTGTTCTACCGGGTAAACGCAGGAAACAACGATCTGTGTCCCTCCGCGAACTTCTACTTCTACGATGCAAATTCGGCAACCCCCATAGGGTTCCAACTTCTCGTGGTGACACAGTGTCGGAATAGATATCCCTGCACTTCGGGCTGCCTCCAAGACGGTCATCCCTTCCCTTGCTTTGACTTCTTTTCCATCTATCTGTAAAAGGATTTCTCTCATTTTTCTTTACTCTTTCTGACTATAGTTCTTGCGTCTTCAGGGATAGGAGCCGGAACAGGCTCGCCGGAAATCTTCTGCACCGCACCAAAGCGAGGGGGGCAAACTTCAAAGCAGGTTCCGCACTTTGTGCATTTCTCCTGGTCGATTACATGGATCCGGTTTTTGCCGCCTGCAATCGCCTCCGCAGGACATTGCTTAAGGCAAATCATACAGGCCTGGCACTTATCCGGATCAATATGGTACGCGATCAGCTCCTTGCAGGACAAAGCCGGGCACCTCTTCTCCTTGATGTGCGCCTCATACTCATCTCTAAAGTATCGTAACGTGCTTAGAAGCGGGTTAGGGGCACTCTTGCCTAAAGCACAAAGGGAGGCATCGACGGCTACCTCGCCTAACTCCTCCAAAAGCTCGATGTCGCCCTCTCTTCCCTTTCCTTCGGTGATATTATTGAGAATCTTAAGCATCTGCCTCATGCCTTCACGGCATGGGGTGCATTTGCCGCACGATTCATCGATGAGGAAGTTTAGGAAGTACCTGGCTACATCAACCATACAGGTATCTTCATCCATTACGATCATCCCACCTGACCCCATCATTGAACCGGCCTTGGTGAGTTCATCATAACCAACTTTTAAATCCAACAGTTTCTCAGGAATGCATCCTCCGGACGGTCCCCCGGTCTGCACTGCTTTGAACCTCTTGCCTCCGGGGATTCCACCGCCTATCTTGTAGATAATATCTTTCAGGGTTATGCCCATGGATACTTCCACAAGGCCCGTATTGGTTATCTTACCTACCAATGAGAAAATCTTTGTGCCCTTGCTTCCTTCCGTTCCAAATTGAGTGAACCAGTCAGCGCCTTTATTGATGATAAGCGGCACATTAGCCCAGGTCTCAACATTATTCAAAACGGTGGGTTTGCCCCAAAGGCCCACGATGTTGGAGCGGACATACTTCGGTCTGGGCTCTCCTGCCCTGCCTTCCAATGCCGTCATCAGAGCAGTTGATTCACCACAGACGAAAGCGCCGGCTCCCTGGTGCACTTTAACAGTGAAATCAAAGCCTGAGCCAAGGATGTTTCTCCCCAGAAAACCATACTCCTCCGCCTGTCTGATAGCGATGTTCACATTCTCTACCGCTAAGGGGTATTCCTGTCGAACGTAAACATAGCCCTCGTGGGAGCCGATAGTATAGGCCCCGATAATCAACCCCTCGAGGATTGAATGGGGGTTTCCTTCCAGGAGAGCCCTATCCATAAATGCCCCCGGGTCACCCTCGTCGGCGTTGACGATCACATATTTTATCGGGTCAGGGGCATTGCGGGATCCTTCCCACTTTCTCCCTGCGGGAAAGCCGCCTCCTCCTCTTCCTCTCAGGTTGGATTTTTTGACTTCCTCCAATACCTGCTCGGAGGTCATCCGGAAAAGAACTTTCGATAAGGCGGAATAACCATCGATCGCCAAATAGTCCTCAATGCTCTTCGGATCAATCTTGATGTTACTGCCGAGGATGTTTCGTTCTTGATTCTTATAAAAGGGGATATCGGATTCATGGGTTGCTTTTTCGCCCGTGGTTGGGTCGGCATATAACAGACGATCGACAACCTTTTTTTCCTTGATGGTCTGTGAGACAATCTCGGGAACGTCTTCAGGCTTTACCTGGAGATAGCATATCTCTTCAGGATAAATAACTAAAACGGGTCCTCGCTCACAAAATCCGGGGCACCCGGTTCCTTTGGTATTCACCTCGGTCGTCAAGCCTTGTTTTTCAATCTCTGCTTTAAAGGCGGCTATGACTTCACCTGCACCGGAGGCAAGACAACCAGCGCCGGCGCATATTGAAATGCAGGGCTTGCTTGGGTCTCTCCGGGATAATATTTCTTGTCTGACTTTCTCTAACTCCTCAGGGGAGTTTATCCTTGGCATAATTTTCCCTTATTCATAGTTTTTTATCACGTCTGCTGTCTTGGATGGCGCCATATTACCGTAAATCTTTCCATCGACATCCATCACCGGTCCTAAAGCACAGCAGCCTACGCAGTTAACGGTCTCCAGGCTGAACTTCAAATCCAGGTCCGTTTCGCCAGATTTAATCCCAAGTAGGTCCTGCACATTGTCGAGGACACGCGTCGCACCACGAACATGACAGGCGGTACCCACACAAATATGAATTTCATGACGTCCTTTAGGAACCAAACTAAAGGCTTTATAAAAGGTGACTATATGCTGTACCCGGGTTAAAGGAACCTGTAATTTTTCGCTGACCCTCTCTAATGCTTCCTTAGGAAGCCAATGATTTTCACTCTGAATCTCCAGTAATACTTGAATGAGTGAACTGGCTTCACTCTGATGTTTATCGATAATCTGATCGATTCTCTCGTTTTCCATAGTCGCTTTCCTAATCTACTTGTTTCCCCTAATCCACTGCCTGCTGTTTCACCTTAGGCGAGAGCAAAGCACTTCCGGCTTTCATCGTACCTAACCAGTCCTTGCCTTGATGAACTATTCATGTGTCTTGATACTTCAGACGGGGTTAAGCCTAAAATCTCAGAGATTTTAACGGTCGAAAGGGGCCTTTCCCGCAAGAGTAGCATAATTTGGCTTATTGCCAATTTATCAACAATTAATTCATTAAATAACCTGTTGAATTCGTCACTGGTGAAAAATGTATCAAACTCATCTTCCGATTTAAAAGGTATTCTCAGCCTCTCCCTTTCCACCAACCTGATGTAGGGAACCAACTGTGTAACTGCTTCAAGTTTGGCCCTCAGTGCCTTTTCGTCTATCCCTTCGGCTTTGCCGAGAGGCCCTAACTCATTCACCTTCTTGCCAATATCATCCATAACTTCGGCAAAAAGGATTCCTTCACCGCCGGACATAAATTCAATCATTAACCTTGCTGGGTTCAATCCGATGTGCTCCATTAATTTTTTACATAGATGAACCATGCTTAATGCATGGAAATTACCATGAGTAATATAATTGCATTCATTAAGACGACAACCGATGATGAACACCCCGTCTGCCCCTTTTGAGAAAGCCCGGAGTACAAATGACAGGTCGACTCTGCCTGTACACATGACGCGTATAAGCCTTATTTCAGTGGTATATTGCAGTCTGGAAACTCCAGCCAGGTCAGCAGCGCCGTATCCTCACCACTGGCATACAAAACCCACGATTCTTGGTTTAAATGTAAATGCTGAACTCATTCGTTCGAGCCTCCTTTGTAAAAAATCCCGGTTTTTTCATTCGTATACTTCTAAAAATCTCCAACCGCCGCATCAATTTGGCTCAAGAGCTCTTCATCGGCAAAGTGCTTCAGGGAAATAGCCGCGGTTGGACACACTGAGTTGCAGAGACCGTCTCCTTTACAGAGGACAGGATTAACCGTAGCCTTTCTGCCCTGTGGTGTATCATAAAACTCTATAGCGCCATACGTACAAACGGTGATACATGCCCCGCAGGAAATGCACTTATCCTCATCCACCTCACAAACAGAGCCGGAGGCGGTGACTGTGTCATGGGAAAGAAGGGTCAAAACCCGACCGGCCGCTCCATAAGCCTGGTTAATCGCTTCCGGTATATGCTTGGGATAGTGGGCTATGCCGCAGAGGTAAACGCCATCGGTACCAAACTCCACCGGTCTTAATTTGACATGGGCTTCTTTGAACCAATCATCGGGTCCCAAAGAAACCTTGAACAACAAGGACATTTCCTTGTTTCCGGCCGAGGGAATAACGGCGGCAGCCAAAGAAAGTAAATCAGCATCGATTGCCAGCTTCTTGCCTAAAATATAATCGGTCACCGTAACCCTGAGTATGCGCCGCCCCTCTTCCTCAACAGCTTCCACCTGAGGTTTATCCTGCGGTTCATAGCGGATAAACTTGACATCCTTATTGGACGCTTCCCGGTAATAATCCTCACTAAACCCATACGTTCGCATATCCCGGAAGAGAATGGTTATATCCATCCGGGGGTTTATCTCTTTCAGTTTCAAGGCGTTCTTTACAGAGTTGCTGCAACATATCCGGGCGCAGTAATTTCTGTCCTCATTTCTGCAGCCTACGCATTGGATCATGACCAGACTCTGGGCGTTCATCACCCTTTCTTCTCCTTGGGCGATCTGCTCCTCCAACTCCAGATTGGTCATTACCCTATCATCTTTTCCATAAAGGTATTCGGTGGGTTTATATTCATCGGCACCGATGGCGATGACGGCTGCCCCATGTTTTATCTCCGTGACTCCCCGGTCCGACTTTACTTTGGTTACGAAATTCCCCACGTAACCGGTAGCCTCCGGGATCGTGGCATCCGTATAAACATGGATGAGGGGGTGCTGGTAAATCTTGCGCACAAGATCACGCAAATAGGCTTGAACATCCATCCCGTCCAGCGTGGAATGAATTCTTCGCGCCGTTCCCCCCAGATCGGCATCCTTTTCCACCAGGTAAACCTCATGCCCCTGCTTCGCTATGGAGAGGGCACAAGTCATGCCGGCTATACCTCCACCAACCACTAACGCCGTCTTGTTAACAGGCAGATCAAATTCCTGCAAGGGCTTCAAACGGCAAACTCGTGCTACCGACATCCGGATTATATCCTTTGCCTTTTGGGTGGCCTCTTCCTTTTCCTTAGCGTGGACCCATGAACAATGTTCTCTAATATTCGCCATGTCTAAGTAATATTGATTAATTCCCGCCTCCCGCAGGGTGTCCCGGAATAGCGGTTCAAGGGTCCTGGGGGAGCAGGCGGCAATAACCACGCGATTGAGCCCTTTTTCCTTTGTCAGGTCTGATATTTGTTGGGCAGAATTCGTAGCACAGGAAAATAGCTGTTCCTGAGCGTAGACAACATTGGGCAAGGTTAAGGCATATTCAACGGTGGAAGGAACGCCCACGATCCTGCCGATATTAGCCCCGCAATGGCACACAAAGACCCCTATCCTTGGCTCTTCTTGGGAGACATCCCTCTCCGGCGGATAGATCCTTTCTTTGGACAGCTCCCCTCGCCGGTAGTCGAGGAGTTCCCCACATTGGGAGCCGGCTGCGCTGGCGGTAAAAACCGACTCGGGAATATCTGTAGGACCCTGGAAGGCTCCGCTTACAAAGATCCCAGGCCTGGTGGTCTCCATAGGATTGGAAGGAATTGCTTTACAGAATCCGTGAGCATTGAGTTCTATGCCGAACTTGTTTGCCAGGCCCTGCACATCAGCAGGTGGGTTCAATCCAACGGATAGTACCACCATATCGAATTCTTCCTCTTTTACTCCCTCGTCGGGTGTAGAATACCGTATGGTGACACTCTGGGTTTCCGGGTTCTCTTTTACTATGGATACGTAGCTTCTGAAAAATCGAACACCGGGAAGGTTCTCTGCTCTTTCGTAGAATCGCTCAAAATCCTTGCCATAGGAACGAATATCGTTATGGAATACCGTACACTCAGCCTCTGCGTCATGTTCTTTTGTCAAAATCACCTGTTTCTGGGTATAGGTACAGCATACGGCTGAGCAATAGCTGTTTTCACCCGGAGTAACCCGCCTGGAACCGACGCATTGAAGCCAGGCTACTTTATGGGGATGCTTCATGTCGGAAGCACGCAATATCTCGCCCTGGTATGGCCCGGTGGCGCATAACAGCCGTTCATAGTCCATACTGGTTACCACGTTTACAAATTGTCCGTATCTATATTCCTCCTTCACCTTAGGATCAAATGGCTCGAGGCCGGAAGAGAGAATTATGGCCCCAACATTTACTTCGACCTTCTCCAGCTTTTGATTGAAATCAATGGCGTTGTTCTTACATACTGCTTCGCAAATCCGACATTTCTTCTCTTTTAGGTAAAGACAGCTTTCATCTATATACGTGATTAAGGGAATTGCCTGAGCGAAATATACATGTACTGCTTTATTATCCGATATTTCCTGATTATATTGATCAGGGTATTTGACCGGGCAGTATTCTACACAGGTAGTACAACCCGTGCATTTGCTCTCTATTATATATCTTGGCTTTTTAATCAGGGTTACCTTGAAGTCTCCTGCTTCCCCTTCTACACTGTCAACTTCAGTATAGGTCAGGACCTCTATGTTGGGATGCCGGCCCACCTGGACCAGTTTGGGTGAGAGTATTCACATGGAACAGTCATTGGTGGGAAAGGTCTTGTCCAACTGGGCCATATGGCCGCCAATGGACGGCGCTTTTTCAACCAGGTAAACCTTAAAACCCGCAGCGCCAAGATCAAGTGCGGCCTGAATACCGCTGATCCCTCCACCGACAACCAGAACATCTCCAAAATTACGGTCCGCGAAACCTTTGCGAAGATTGTCGGCGAGACTTTTACGAACCTGGTCTTCAATTTTTTCCAGTTCTTTTTCCACGTTCTCTTACCTCATCGGGTTTTTCGTTTTCCTAAATCACTTCACCAATAATTTCTGTTATGTCTTTGATCTCGATGGCTTCACTATTCTCCCGGTTCAACCGGCTGTCCTCAAAATTGGTGATGCAATAGGGGCAGGAAGTAACCAGCACTTCAGCGCCAACCCCGACAGCTTGTTCCAAGCGGAGGTCGGAGAATCTTTCCCCCTTGGGAGTTTCCATCCAGATCCTGCCTCCCCCTCCTCCGCAACAGAGACTATCTACCCGCGACTCAGGCATCTCAATCAACGCTAAACCAGGTACCCTCTTCAAGACCTCCCGGGGCTCGTCATATATGCCATTGTGTCTGCCCAGGTAACAAGGGTCATGCCAGGTAACTTTCTTCCCATACTCATTGTTAAGCTCAAGCCTTCCCTCATGAATAAGCTGGAATAGATATTGGGAGATATGAACCACCTCAAAGTTCACCATAAATTCGGGATACTCGTTTTTAAAGGTATGGTAGCAATGAGGGGAAGAAACAAGGATTTTCTTCACCCCATGATCGATAAAAGTTTTGATATTTTCCTTGGCCAGGCGCTTGAATACGTCCTCATCGCCCGTCTTGCGGATGCTTTCCCCGCAGCAATTCTCCTTGGCGCCCAGTATCCCGAAATCCACCCCAGCCATGTTAAGGATATTGGCTGTGGCTCTGGCTACCTTTTTTAATCTTGGGTCATAGCAGAGGTAGCAGCAGGGGAAATATAAAATTTCCATCCCCTCGGTGAATGCTTTTACAGAAAGACCATCTGCCCAATCTGCCCTCTTTTTCCGCTCTTCATTCAATGGGTTGCCTTCGCCAACGAGGCTTCCGCTGATGGTGCGGATAGGCTTGACAGAAGCAGGGAAAACCCCATATTCCGTGGCAATCCTGCGTAAGGATACCCCGGATTCTATCTGTTGTACGTCCCTGGGGCACTGCTGAGGACATCTTCCGCAGGTGGTGCAGCGCCACATCTCTTCACTTTCAATATCGGTCAAACCGAACGTAGCCTCTCGGATTAGCTTGCGCATACTGAAGGCTCTAACCCTATTCCACGGACAAACAACATCGCATAATCCGCATTGAAAGCATCGTTTGAAGGCGTCTCCGCCGCTCGCTTTTATGGCATCAATGATCTCTTTGTAGGGGGCTACAGTCTCCACTATTTTCTTATCCTCGCCTTTTGCCTTACCGTTTTAGCCCTTCTTTGACATTGACATTCGGGCAACGGTATCCATGATCTTCTGCAATCCATATTTATCTACCATTGATTCCAATCCTGTCTCCACGTCCTCCAGCTTCACTTCTTCTTCTACTTCCTCTTCCCTTTCTTCGCAAATCAGGGCATCATTAATGCACCACTGAACACACAAGGGCTTTTCTCCCGTCGGAAGGTCTTCACACATATCGCATTTCAGAGGCAGCCCGGAATCGGGTTCTTTGAAAGCATCCCTGGAGGGGCAGGAAGCCCTGCAGAAACTGCACTCGCCGTATTCCTTCCCGTCAATCACATATTTGTCCCGGCCCATACATTCGGCTTTAGCATACTCACCCGCGTAAACAGGAAGATATACGTCTCTTATTGGATCACGAATCAGCCGGATACGAGACCTCGCCGGATTATTGCTGCTATATTTCGGGTTAGCGTGAAAGGCAGAGCAGACTACCTCACATGCCCGACAACCATTGCATTTATCAAGGTCGATCTTGATTGACTTGATTTTCTTCTTAACTTTACTCATTTTTCATGATCCCTCTCTGCTCTAAGTCTTCGGCGACGTAATCCAAATCTAATTCGTGCAGGGTCTCTTTTGTAGGAATACCATCATTATTCCACCCCTTAAATTTGTAGTACGCATCCAAGAGTTTTTCTTCAAGCTCGGGAAATCTTTTCCTCCAATGGTCCTCTGGCGGCTTCTCATCAGCTCTCCGCAAGCCTCTTCTTACATTAACGGCCCTTATTAAAGTCCGGTTCCTCTTGGCTGCTTTCGTTAGTTTGGCTTCATCCATATCAATTCCAACCCCTGATGAGATAAAATGCGGGTAATTGTGTATATGATAGGGAGGCTTCAGTGGGAATGACGACAACCCGGCGCATATCCCGAGGGCGTCATCAATGTAGTGCATCCTCTCTTGCCAGTCCACAATGTCAACGGACATGTCAACCGTTGGGTAATAGGGGTTTGAGTGTTCTCCGCGCATTTCCCAGTCCAGGAGATATTGCTTAAACTTTTCATCAGGAACATGGATCCAATCCTTGACAAAGTCTTCTCTCTCCTCCATCGTAGGAAAAGGCGCCTGGGGGAACTGCCCTTCAATCTGGGTAATGTTTATCTTCTCGCCGGTACAATACATGAGGAAATAAATGGGATTCAGCATTCCCAGCTTGAGAGGAAGCTGTTCATGCTTCTTAATGTTATTATGAGCATATGCTTCCGCGCCTTTACCGATCTGTTGGGCCGCCCAATGAGTGCCATTAGCCAAAACATCTCCTATCCCTTCGCGCCGAACGATTCTGTCTAATAACCAGTAAAATTTCCCCTCGTTATCGGACGGGCACCCTGCAAAGTCCTGGTCAGTCAAAATACCGGCTTCTTTAAGCTCAAAGCCGAAGGCCATAATTTGCGGGGTTGAGAATCCGTCCACTCCATACTCTGCAGCACGTTGAGCGATTCTAAAACCAAAATCCAGGTCTGAAAAGGCCGCCATTGCATAGGTAAGCTTCGAGAAGCACTTCATCATGTAGGTTGACATTCCCGGGAGGGAAATTATTGCCCCGCACTTCATCGGACAGTTATAGCAGCTTATTAACCGCGTCCGCGCATTTAACTGAGTCTCCCGCCACTTCTCTTCCACCTCCTTGGTCCAAAATTCCTTTCTCCGCGTGCGAGAGTTTCCCCAGGAGAAATTTTCGGTGTGCCACTTCTCATCAATGTGTTTCATCTCTTGCGGCGACCCAAGCCCCGCTAAAATGGGCATTACCCCCGGAACCGGCTTTTCTTCCCGGGCTTTGATATATTTCAGCACTTCGTTGCAAAGCTTCAAATATTCATCCGGTCGGGAAAGATAGATGTCCTTTGTTCCCCGAACAGCGATCGCCTTTATCCCTTTGTCTCCCATAACGGCGCCTATTCCGAGCCGGCTGGCACTGGATCTGCCATGCTCGATGGAAGCCGTATAGACCCTGTTTTCACCGGCCAGGCCGATCGCAGCCACCTGGGCGTTCGGCTCATTCAACTCCTGCCGAATAAGTTCTTGCGTTTCAACAGCGCCTTTACCCTGCAAATGAGCGGCATCACGTATTTCTACTTTGTCATTGTTTATCCACAAATAAACCAGCTTGGCGGACTTGCCGCGAATGATCACTTTATCATAACCGGCATACTTCAATTCCGGCGCCCAAAATCCTCCCATCATTGAATATGCCATTAACAACGTCTGAGGAGAATAGGTGGTAACAATGGTACGATTGGCGCCGGGAGCAGGTGTGCCGCATAAAAGGCCGGTGCCGAATATCAGGAGATTATCAGGAGAAAAGGGCTCCGTTTCCGGGGGGACCCTATCCCATAATATCTTGGCGTTCGTGCCGAGCCCCCCCAGATGAAGTTCGGTTAATTTTGGGTCCGTTTCTACCCGCTCAATGTTTCCCCGGGATAGATCAATTTCCAAATTAAACCCTGTCTCTGCGTACCTCATTTTTTTCCCCTTCTATATTACTTGAATCCGTGTTAATTTTCCCTTCACTTCTTGCCGTTCAGCCCTTTACAGGCGAGGGAAAGGCGTCATCGGTATAGTTATAAAACAACTATGTTGTAGCTATTAAAACTATTTTTATAAATATTGTCAAGAAAAATTATCCATGCCGTCCGCTTTATTTTCAGGGCTTTAGGCGGATGGCCGCCATCCTTTCCAGACAGCATTTTTCAGGTGTTGGATAGGTCGCCGTGATTTACGGCAAATAAGAGATCGGATGCCCATATTGCTGTACTGAATTTAGCGAGTCCAAAATCCCTGCGGGTCGTAGCGACGGATGATCGTCAGTTCTTCTGCCGTCGGTGATGCTGTTTCGCGCACGTCCTCCGCAACGCGCAAATCCCAGCCCGTCTCCGCGCGAACCGACGCGACGGATTGTCCCGGATGATACGATCGCAGCACAGCCTCACCCATAGCCGCTTCGAAACCGAGAACACACAGCGTTGTGATGATGGCGCTGGGGCCGCCATGCCTCAGACCGACGCGTTCGCGCCACCCCTGTCCGTCACCGAAGCCCGGCGAAGTAATATAATCCACGCGCTCGACCAGGCGGCGCTTTTCATGAGCCATGATCACAACAAACCGCCTCGACAGGCTGGCAATGTCCGCCGCGCCCCCGCTCCCGGGCAGTTTCGTCTTCGGTGATTCCGGGTTGCCCAGGTACGATGTATTCAAGTTACCGAAGCGATCCAGTTCCGCGCCGCCGATAAATCCCAGATCAACTGCGCCCCGCTGGAGCAATCCCATCATGTTGATCATCCGCGTCGCCCAGAGCGCACCGGCAATGTTCGGCGGATCCGCCATCGTGTAAAGCAGTTCGGGCGCCGGCGTATCACGCACCAGGCCACATTCGAACAGACCGACCGCGTTCGGCGCATGCATCTGTTTGGCGAGCGCAAAGGCAATCAACGGCAGGCGCATTCCGGTGAAAACGATTTCACCGTCCCGGATCTCGCGCGCAGCGGCGGCAACCATGATCTCCTGGGGTGTGTAATCCATCTCAGTACCCATAATCCACAGGCGCGGCATAGCGATGCTCTTTCAACTGCAAGCCTTGCCGGCGCTCTTGACCCAGTTTCTGCAAATACCCTGAACGGTCCTTCACCTCGGCCACCCATTTGCCCATCCATTCGGCATTTCCTTCCACCGTTCGCGTTGCGCGATGATACTCGTGGTAATATTCATGATCGCGATTGTAATACCCCTGCACCGGCGATGGATGCGCGCCGCCCGGTTCGTGGACGACCGCGCATACCTTGAAACTGGGCGCAAGCACGCGATTGGGATCGCTGACGATGATTTGATGCGGGACAACTTCTTCCGCGACGATGATGATGCGTTGGCTTGCGAGCGCGGCCTCTTCACTGATGCCCAGGCTTCCCCACGCATGCGCATTCCCGTTCTCATCCGAACGCTGAACGTGCAGGATGGCCACGTCGGGTTGCAGCGACAGGACCAACAGGATTTTTTCGCCCCCGATAGGCGATATGGATTGCCTGAATGCCGGATTCGTCCTCGGGATATCTGTTCCAAGCAACGAATAGGTCGGGATGAAGGGCGCCCCGAGCCCGCCCGCGAGCAGCGAAAGCGAAATGGTGAAATTGCTGTGGTCGATCACCTCAAGCCGATGCGGAATGCCCTGTTCGCACGCCCGGCGATAGTTATGTCCCAGTCCCGCGCTCACGTTGCCAACCCACGCCGCGATAACTTTCCGGACGCAACCCGCGCCGATCAGTTGGTCGAAGAGGATGTCGGAAATAGGACCGATCAGGGTCAAATCACACACCCGCCGGCGAATGATTTCGTGCCCCGCGGCAAACGGGATCAGCGACTCCAGTGCGGCGCCCATGACCACGCTGGAACCGTGCGGCACAAACCGCGCAACGGCGTCGCACATTGTCATTATTTTAGACATCTGCGGCGCCTGTTATTCATCTAACTTTTTATATAGATTGATAAAATTGCTTCGATCAAAGCCGAGAGACTTGAAGAAAGAAAGCAGATCTCCCCAATCCCACCGGGAGGCCGTAAAAATCTCGTTGATTCCCTTCCGTCGGTAGGCGTCAAAAAGCTGATTCGCCAGAGATTGGCCGATCCCTTTTCCCATGTACTTGGGCAGCACCCCTACATTCTTTATCCAGCCCCCCTGATCGAGTCCGAAGCTGTTAGTCATCAGCTCGCTGATCAAAAAACCGACTACCCGCTTATCCGCTACCGCCACCAGGCTGATGTTCCCCTCTTTTTTTATATGTTCCTTCAGGATGGCGATTTTTTCAGCGGTGACTTTCTGGCGGGTGATAATTCCCTGGATGGCGACCACCTGGGGCAGATCTCTTGCCGTCAATTTCCTGATCTTGAATAATTCCTGATCCTTGTTTTCCATGACTAATCGATCCTGATAATTTTAACCTGCTTGCCCACCCATTCCGGGGGCAGATAGACCCGACCGCTGTTTCCGCTTTGTTTGACCTCTTTTTCGATCATCTCCTCACCAAAGACCTCGAATTTGACACTGAAAGGCTTATAACCCTTCCCTTCCGTGGAAGCCGGCTCTCGGGAAATTTTTTCTTTTTTCTGAGAAATCATCGCGTTTCGGTTCCGGGTTGTAGAATATAAGACTGGCGTCCTATGCATTTGTTTTAACCGATATGAGGATATAAGAGATGCAATCGAGCATGTCAAGGAGATTTTACCGGCAGGAGATACTTACCGCAGGGGAAGCTATGATGTACGCCATAACGGAGAAAAGGGGGGTTCTGACAGAATCGTAAGGGTTTTTTCTGCCGGGAGTTTTTTCTTGACAAAAGGTGGCATAGCTGTATTATAGCTCCGCCGATTGGGTATTCTTGTTAGATATTGTATTACCAGATGGGGAGGAATGTTGCGAGTTGGCATAGGGTCCGCTTCCTAAAAAGATATTGACAAGCCATTTCTTTTGTAGTTATATTATAGCCAGATAATGATTTACTTCCCGGTGTAATTGGGGGTTCTTTTTGCAAATTAAGCTTTCATATTCAGTCTATCCGTATGCCACCGTGAAAGCAGGCTTGGGAGCAGCATAACCCAATCCCTCTGAAACGTTTTGCTGAATCACACATAGCGTTGTATGGAGATAGGCATCTGCAGACTGATCAAGTGGCGCCTCTGTTGAGACCCCGTGTCAACGGGAGCTGGTCAGGTGTGCCGTGTTTAAGTTAAATGCTCATCAGTTAATTTAGATTGAGAGGAGGAACAATATGGCAACTGTACCGGACAAAATCTTGACCTGGCAGATGGTCCAACCAACCACGCGTAACAAGGAGACGGGGGAAGTCATACCAGGCAAAATCGAAAAAGCGGAGTTACCTGTGCCGGCGTTGAAGGCCGGAGAGGTGTTGGTGGAAGTTGCAGGCTGTGGCGTGTGTCATACGGATCTGGGCTACTTTTACGACGGCGTCCCCACCGTATCGAAACCTCCGCTGACACTGGGCCATGAGATATCGGGCACTGTCGTGGCGGGTGACGAAAAGTGGATCGGTAAAGAGGTTATCATTCCCGCAGTGATGCCCTGCCGCCAATGTCTGCTCTGTAAAACAGGCCGGGGCAACAGGTGTCTGGCTCAGAAGATGCCGGGCAACAGCCTTGGCATTTACGGCGGCTTTGCCAGTCATATCCCGGTGCCCAGCGTCGATCTTTGCGAAGTTAAGAATAGGGGCAGCATTCCCCTCTCCAATCTGGCTGTCGTAGCCGATGCCGCCACCACTCCTTACCAGGCGGCGAAGAAGGCCGATCTGCAACCCGGCGACAACGTGATCGTCATCGGCATTACCGGTGGCGTTGGTCAGTACATGGGGCAGGTGGTGAAGGCCCTGGGGGCAAAGACCGTCATCGGGATCGCGCGCAACAAGGAGAAATTGGAGCGGTCGCTGCAATACGGGGCGGATTTTGTTATCAACTCTACGGACAAGGATGCAAACGCCGTTTCCAAAGAATTTCGTGAACTTTGCAAAGGCAAGGCTCTGCCGAACTTCGGCTGGAAGATCTTTGAAGTGACAGGCGCCAAAGGCGGCCAGGAGATTGCGCTGGCGCTCTTAGGCTTCACCGGCAAGCTGATGGTGATCGGTTTCGGGATGGCCAAGACGGAGTACGCCATCGGCCGGCTGATGGCCTTTGACGCCGAGGTTATGGGCAGCTGGGGATGTTTGCCCGAGTACTATCCCATTGTGCTGGACATGATCCTGGCGAAGAAAATCGATATGGGACCCTTCGTGGAGACGAGGCCCATGAGTACGATTGCCCAGACCTTTGCGGAAGTCCACAAGGCCGGTTCGCCTGCCAAGCGGATCGTCCTGACGCCCGATTTTTGATCACTGTCGCCATTCCGGCGCAGGCCGGAATCCAGCTCTTTTCTCTCGCTGGATTCCGTGTCTAGTAAGGAATGACGGTAATTTACGTACAAATAAACCTATTAGGAGGAAAAATTATGGCTTTAGAATGGATGCCCAGAGAACATGGGAAAAAGGATCACAGCAGGCACGGGTCTGATCACTGGGGGACAGAGGCGCCCTGCGTGGTTTATGAGAAGAAACCCCTTAAAGACCCCAAGGGCAATGTCGTTCCGGGGCTTTTTGTGGCATGGATCCGGCTGAACAACCCGGCCCAGTACAACTCCTACACCACCGAGATGGTGAAGGGTGTCATCGCCGGTTTCGAGAACTCCTCGACGGACCGCGAGGTGGTCGCCACGATCTTCACCGGCACGGGACCCTATGCTTTCTGCACCGGCGGGAATACCAAGGAGTACTCCGAATATTACAGCATGAGGCCCGAAGAATACGGTTCCTACATGGAGCTTTTCAACAACATGGTGGACGCCATTCTTATGTGCAAGAAACCCGTAATTTGCCGGGTCAACGGCATGAGGGTTGCCGGCGGGCAGGAAATCGGCCTTGCCTGTGACATCGCCATCTCCTCGGATCTGGCGATTTACGGCCAGGCAGGTCCGAGACACGGTTCAGCCCCCGTGGGCGGCGCCTCCGATTTTCTCCCCTGGTTCCTGACCGCTGAAGATGCCATGTGGAACTGCGTTTCCTGCGAAATGTGGTCCGCCTACAAAATGAAGGCGAAGAACCTGATCAGCAAGGTTGTGCCGGTCCTTAAAGACGACCAGGGCAACTGGGTACGGAACCCGCAGATTATCACCGACACCTACGTAAAAGACGGGGAGATCGTCTACGGCGAAAACAAGGCCGGTGAAGAGGCTAAACAGGCGAGGGCGTGGGTAAACGAGAAACTGAAGAAAAACGACTTTGACTTTTCCCGCCTCGATGCCGAAGTGGACAAGGTCGTGTGGACCTTCGCGAACCTCTTCCCGGGCTGCCTCATGAAGTCTATTGACGGCATCAGGCAGAAAAAGAAATCCTTCTGGGATGCCATGAAGAACGATCACCGGTACTGGCTGGCCACCAACATGATGGGCGAGGCCTTCCTCGGCTTCGGCGCCTTCAACACGAAGAAGATCACCGGCAAGGATACCATTGATTTCATTAAGAACCGTCAGCTCATTGCCGAAGGCGGGCTGGTTGACGAGGGGATGTTCGCTGACGTTCTCGGCACCCCGCTGCCGAAGTAGTTCTTTTGTCAGACTTGTATCTACAGGCAGACTGTTTCAGGCAGTCTGCCTGTTTTCACGGGAATGGCGTTAGCGAGGCAAACCTCGGGGAATGGACCCGAAGAGATTCAAACGCAAAACTTGAGGAGGGATGAGCATGTCGTTTCGACACATCAAGACGGACCATGCAAACGGGCTGGCGCGGATTACCCTTGCCCGTCCCAAGCACAATGTACTCAACATCGAAATGATGAAGGAGCTGAACGCGGCCCTTTCATCCCTCGCAACGGATGCAGATCTGAAGTGCGTGGTCCTCTCCGGAGAGGGGCCAAGCTGGTGCGCCGGTGTCGATGTGGGAGAACATCGTCCCGAAGTGGTTGCGGAGATGATGAACGCCTTCAACGGCATCTTTGAAACCATGGAAAAAACGGATGTGCCGCTGATCGCCGCGGTGCATGGCCCCTGCCTGGGAGGCGGCATGGAACTGGCCATTGCCTGCGATATCATCGTTGCCTCATCCAAAGCCACTTTTGGCCAGCCGGAAATACGCCTTGGATTTTTCCCTCCTTACGCGGCCATACGCCTTCCCGAGCTTGTAGGGCCTGCCAGGACCATCGAGATTTGCGCAACAGGCAGGATATATTCCGCCGATGAGGCCAGGGCCATGGGTATGATCAGCCAAGTAGCCGGAGAGGAAGAGTTTGGCGAGGCCGTGGAGAGCGTCGCGGCCAGTCTGCTTCTGAGCAGCCCGCTCATTATCCGGCTCAGCAAAAGCGCCGTGAAAAGGCATATCGGCATGGCCTTTCCCCAAGCCCTGGCGGGGGTAACGGACCTGTTCCTCAACAGACTCATGAAAACAGAGGATACGACGGAGGGAATAAACAGCTTTTGTGAAAAACGCAAACCGGACTGGAAAAACAGATAGGTCCACCATAATACCCCGTTTATGAAAGGATGGCCGGGATGCGATATTTCTCCCTCATGGCGGCTTGTCGGGCATGAGGGTCTTTACCATATCGTCCTTACTTGCATATCGCGTAAGCATCGAAGGAGGCCAGATGAGTAAAATCAGTAAGATTGGTGTTGTGGGCGCCGGCAATATGGGCAGCGGCATTGCTCAGAAGATCGCCCAGGAAGGCCTCGATGTCGTCATGGTGGATACCGGGGATGAATTGGTCAAGCGGGGCATGGACAATATCAAACAGCTGCTCCGGGAAGGGGTGGAAAGGAAGATCTTCCATCCGGACGACATAGGCCGCATCATGTCTCGCATCACCGGAACCACTGACCTTCAGGCGCTGGCGGATGCCGATTTGGTGATCGAAGCGGTCTTTGAGGACAAGGGAGTCAAGACCGAGCTCTTTAAACGGCTGGACAGCATCTGCATGGATAAAACCATTCTTGCCACCAATACATCGAGTTTCTATGTCCGTGAATTTGCCGAGGCAACCTCGAGGCCGGACCGGGTCATCGGGCTCCATTATTTTTATCATCCCGCCAAAAACCGTCTGTTAGAGGTTATCCCCCAGGAAAAAACATCAGCAGAGACCATCGACCGCGCGCTGCTGGCGGCCAAGCTGCATGGAAAGACCGCCATCCTGGTGAAGGATACGCCCGGTTTTGCGGTCAATCGTTTCTTTGTCCCTTTCCTAAACGAAGCAGCCCGGATGCTGGAGGAAGGGCTGGCCGGCATCCCCACCATCGAGGAGGCAGCGAAGCGGGCTTTCCGGATCGGCATGGGGCCTTTTGAGCTGATGAATGTGACACGCCTCCCGATCACGTTCCATTCTACGGTCACCCTGGGCAACGAACTGGGCTCATTTTACGCGACCGCCGGGATCATGAAATCGCAAATGGGGAAAAAGGCCACCGACTGGGATCTTTCAGGCGAAGTGCAGGAAGAGAAGATCACCGCCGTGATGGATCGCTTTTACGGTGTCTGTCTCGGCGTAGCCGCCGCCCTGGTAGATGAAGGGGTGGCCACGATGGAGGATACCGACCGGGGAGCGAAGGTCGGCCTCCGATGGGCGCTTGGGCCCTTTGAGATCATGAACCGATTGGGCATTGAAAAAACCTTCGCGCTGGTCGAGAAAGTGGTCGAAAAATATCCCGGCTTCAAGATGCCGGGGCTGCTAACAAGGCAACGTCAGGCAGGCCGACCCTTTGCCTTTACTCTTGTCAACCTGGCCATCCATGAGGACATTGCCACCATTACCATCAACCGCCCGGAGGCGATGAACGCATTGAATGAAGCCGTAGTGGAACAGTTGGCCGAACGGTTCTCTGAAGCGGATCAGAATCCCGGCGTGTCGGCCATTGTTTTTCAGGGCGCCGGAAAGGCCTTCGTGGCCGGGGCGGATATCCGCTACTTTGTTGAAAAGATAAAGGCCGGAAAAATTGACGACATCGTGGCTTTTACCCGAAAGGGTCATCAGCTCTTCAGGCGGATTGAAGATTCAAATAAGCTGACCATCGCACTTCTGGACGGCCTTTCCATGGGCGGCGGAAGTGAACTCGCCCTGGCCTGCCAAGCCATTGTGGCCACGCCGGCAGGCTCTCTCTCCTTCCCGGAAACGGGCATCGGAATCTACCCGGGCCTCGGCGGCATGTTGCGGCTGGGGCGCCACCTGGGGCCGGAACTTGCCAAGTATTACACCTTCACCGGCGCCGCAATCACCGCCTCTGATGCGCAAGAGCTCGGTATGGTTACCCGCCTTGTCGACCCCTCCGCCGTGGAGGAGGCGATCCGGAACCTGATCGGAGAAGACAGGCCAGACAAGTATCGCCCGCGGCCGATTCCGAACAGATTTACCCTCTGGCAAACCCTGTTTGGCGCAGAAAACACGGCAATCCTCCTGGCGGCGAAAATCCCGCCGGGCGTTGATGAAGCGGTTGCGTCGAGAATTTTGAAAACCATAGGCAACAAGGCGCCGCTGGCCTTGAAATTGATCAACCAGATCATTGACCGGCAGGCGAAAACCTCTCGAGACGAGGGAATCGAGATCGAGCTTGACCACTTGGGGGCGATCTTTGCCACCGCAGATGCCTTGGAAGGCCTCTCTTCGCTGGGTCGAAAAAAGCCCGAATACAAGGGACTATAAAGGAGATTTTTAATAGGGAGGAGTCACGTTGAAAGAACTCATGACAGGAAATGAAGCGCTGGCCTACGGCGCCTATCTCAGCGGCGTGCGGGTGGGGGCGGGCTACCCGGGAACGCCCGGCACGCAGATCATGGAAAAATTTGCGTCTTTCCCCGGCGTGCGCGCCGAATGGGCGCCGAATGAAAAGGTGGCCCTGGATGTAGGCATCGGGGCGGCCTTCGCGGGAACGAGGGCCCTGGTTTCCATGAAACATGTGGGGCTCAATGTGGCAGCCGATTCGCTCTTCTATGCCGTTTATACCGGCTTGAACGCGGGGCTTTTGATTGCCTGCGCGGATGATCCGGGCATGCACAGTTCCCAGAATGAACAGGACAACCGGAACTACGCAAAATTCGCCCGTGCGCCCATGCTGGAGCCCTCCGACAGCGAAGAGGCCAAACAATTTGCCGCCACGGCCCTGGAAATAAGTGAGACCTTTGACACACCGGTAATCGTCCGCTTCGTAACCCGAACCTCCCATTCCTCTTCGGTGGTGGAAGTCGATCCTGCCGCGGTTCCCCCTCCCACGACGGAACACAAACCCTACAAGCGGGAAATCGGGAAATTTGTGATGGTGCCGGGAAATGCCAGACGTCGTCATCCGGTGGTGGAGGAACGGATTGGAAAGTTGCGGGAATACGCCGAGACCACCCCGCTGAACCGGATCGAACCGGGGAATGACGATTGGGGAATCGTGGCCTCCGGTGCGGTCTATCAGTATGCACGGGAGGTGTTCCCCGAGGCGACTTTTCTCCGTCTGGGCATGGTATACCCTCTGCCGGAGAAACTGATCCGGGAGTTTGCCGGCCGGGTGAAAAAAATCCTGGTCATTGAAGAGCTTGATCCTTTCTTTGAAGAGCAGTTCCGCTTGTTGGGCATTCCGGTTTCCGGCAAGGACGTTTTCCCGATCGTTGGCGAATTCAGCCCCTCACTGATCCGCCAGGCCGCCAGCAAGGCCGGCATTCTTCCGGCGGCGGTTTCCGGATTCTCCGCTGCGCCGGCGCTTGATATCCCTGTCCGGCCTCCGATCCTTTGTCCCGGCTGCGGCCACCGCGGCATGTTTACCGTCCTGAAGGAAGCCGGCGTGGTGGTCATGGGCGACATCGGTTGTTACACGCTGGGGGCGGCCTCGCCGCTCGAGGCGCTCCATTTCTGCGGTTGCATGGGCGCGAGCATCGGCGTAGCCCACGGGATGGACAAGGGGGGCATTCCGGATCGTCTTGTGGCGGTCATTGGCGATTCCACGTTCTTCCACTCCGGCATACATCCATTGATCAACACCCTTTACAACCAGGGGAAAACAACGACGATCATCGCGGACAACGGCACCACCAGCATGACGGGGCATCAAGATCATCCGGGAACCGGGCGTACCCTGCAGAAGCAACCGACCGTGAAGGTTGACTTAGAGAGAATGGTTCGAGGCCTTGGCTTCAATAAGGTTGACGTATGCGACCCCAATGAGATGGATGATTTCAGAAAAATACTGGAAGACCACCTGAAAAGCGACGAGGCCTCGGTGATCATTGCAAGGCGGCCTTGCGTTCTGCAGTCCAGGGAGAGAAGAACGCCCCCCCGGATCGATCCGGATCTTTGCACGAATTGCGGGACATGCCTTGAAATTGGCTGCCCGCCCCTCGTTCAGCAGGAGGATTGCGTGAGCATCAACGAAGCGATGTGCACCGGCTGCGGCCTCTGTGTGCAGGTCTGTCCCGCCGAGGTAATCAGTCAGGAAGCAAAATAATCCGTCCCATAGGAGAGTGAATGTGAAAAAAATAGACTATTTGCTGGCCGGGGTTGGCGGCCAGGGAACCATTCTGGCGAGTAGAATCCTGGCAAGCGCCGGCCTGGAACTGGGTTATGATGTCAAGACCGCCGAGGTTCACGGCATGGCGCAGCGCGGCGGCAGCGTGGAGAGCCATGTACGCTGGGGGGAAAAGGTCTATTCACCGCTGGTGGAGCATGGCATGGCGGATTACCTCATCGGTTTTGAAATGGTCGAGACCGCCCGCTGGCTCACTTATCTGAATAAAAACTCGGTAACGTTCATCAACCGTTTTCGTATTCCGCCGCTCCTTGTCACTCTGGGGAAAGCGCGGTACCCTTCGGAAAAAGAGATCGAGAATCTGCTGCAATCGAGAGGCGGTAAGGTTAAATGGCTGAGCGCCGACGACATGGCCAAGGATGCGGGCAACCCGGCCATGGCGGGCGTGGTCTTGCTCGGCGCCCTGTCCAACCTGGTGGGCGGCGGCCAGGAGATCTGGCTGCAGGTGATAAAGCGCCTGGTCCCGGCGCGATTCGTGGAAATGAACCAGAAGGCCTTTCTCGCGGGCAGCGGCGCCGGCCTGGGATAGCCGCTTTTCACCCCCACCCCCGTATCAAGTACGGGGCAGGCTCTAACCCTCCCCCGTCAAGGGGGAGGGGAGCAAGGGGAGGGAGGCGCACCGGAACGCGGCCAAGGTGGTCGCTCTCATAACCAGTGAATTTTCCCCTCCCCTGGCGGGAGGGGATCAAGGGGAGGGGAAGAGGCAAGATATGCCCGAGGAAAAAGAGAGACAGCAGACCGGTTTTCGCTCAACGGGGAAACTGAAGCAGCTCATGGCGGGCCATTTTCATGAGCTGGCCGATGCTTCAATGACCGGCGCCCGGAAGATTGCCTGGTGTACCAGTGTGGGACCCGCCGAGCTGCTTCGGGGCATGGGTTTTCTGGTCTATTTCCCTGAGAATCACGCAGCCATGTTAGGGGCTACCCGGATGGCCACCGAGTTGATCCCCCACGCCAACGCCATAGGTTATTCACCCGATATCTGCTCTTACCTGACTTCGGACATCGGTTCTTTTCTGCGAAAAAAGACGCCGCTCACAGCAGCCTACCAGATTGCTTCCGTGCCGAGGCCGGATGTGCTCGTATTTAACACGAACCAATGCCGGGATGTGAAAGACTGGTTTGCCTGGTATGCCCGTGAATTCCAGGCGCCTTTATTGGGTATCCATACCCATCGAGAGCTGGGTGAAATCCGGGAGTATCAGGTCAGCGACATCGCCCGGCAGATGGAGGAGATGGTTCCCGCACTGGAGGAGGTGACGGGAGAGAAATTGCGCCGGGATCGCCTCGAGGAAGCGGTTTCGCTGTCGAGAGAGACTTCCCTGCTGTGGAAGGCCTGCCTGGAAATGAACGCCTCCTTCCCCGCGCCGTGGACATTCTTCGATGCAACGATCCACATGGGCCCTGCCGTGGTCGCCCGCGGGACCGGGGAAAGCGTCGGGTATTATGAAGCGCTTTTAGAGGAACTCCGGGAGAGGGCCGCCGCCGGCATTGCCACGGTAGCGGGCGAAAAGCACCGATTATACTGGGATGGCATGCCCATCTGGGGGAAACTGAGGCCTCTCTCGGAGCAATTCAGCGCGCTGAACGCATCCGTGGTGGCATCCACATATTGCAACAGCTGGATTTTCGATCAGCTCGATCCGGCAGACCCTTTCACAAGCATGGCCAGGGCTTATACGGAACTGTTTATCGTCCGGGATGAAGCTTACAAGGAACAGTACATCAGCCGTTCTCGCGATTTCTATAAATTCGACGGCATCCTCTTTCATGATGCCAAAACCTGTCCCAATAATTCGAATAACCGTTACGGAATGCCGGAACGGCTGATGAAGCGGTTGGGCATTCCCACATTGACCATCAACGGCGATCTTAACGATTTGCGGTGTTACTCCGAAGAGCAGGCCAGGACCAATATCGAAGCTTTTATGGAGCAGCTTGAGGAAGCGACCTGAATCCGCCGGGGCTTCCGCATAAAACGTTCAGCCGAATCGACCATTTTTTCTTGAGGAGGAGCTTATATGTTGACCAAGGCGTTCATCCCCTATCGCGGTTATTACAGCACCCCTTTCTCACGATGGCAGGGGGCGATGGCCAATGAGCATGCCATTGTGCTGGCTGCCGAGACCTCAAAACGGTTCCTGATGGAAAGGAAATGGGATGCGGGCATGTTTGACTATCTCATCCTGGGGATGACCATCGGCCAGCCGCAATGGTTTTACGGAAGTCCCTGGGCAGCGGCCATGATCGGCGCCGTCTCGATCCCGGGTATGCTCATCAGCCAGGCCTGTAACACTTCGGCAACCTGCATTTTTCAGGCCGGCGTCGGCGTGGAAACGGGCCTTTACCAGAATGTCTATGCCCTGATGACGGATCGCTGTTCCAACGGCCCCCATACCGTCTGGCCCAATCCCCAGGGGCCGGGCGGCCAGGTCATCTCGGAAAACTGGCTGATGGACAATTTCTCGCGAGACCCCTGGGCGAGGGGCTCCATGATCCAGACCGCGGAAAATGTGGCCAAGGAGACGGGCATCACCCGGGAAGAGTGCGACCGGGTGAGCCTGAGGCGTTATGAACAATACCTGGATGCCCTTGCCGACGACCGGGCCTTTCAGCGGGGCTACCTCTTTCCGGTTGAGGTGAAGGCCGGGAAAAACAAGACCTTACGGGTGGAAAAGGACGAGGGCATCATGGAAACTACGGCCGCGGGGCTGGCCGGCCTGAAACCCGTTATTCCGGAGGGGGTCCATACCTTTGGTTCGCAGACCCATCCGGCGGACGGCAACGCCGCGGTCATCGTCACAACCAGGGAAAAGGCAAAGGAGTTGAGCGCCGATCCGGAGGTGGAGATTCAGATCCTCTCCTATGGGTACGGCCGGGCAAAAAAAGGCTTTATGGCGATGGCAACCGCCCCCGCAGCCCGGATGGCGCTTGATCGGGCCGGGATCGCCGCAGACCAGGTGAAAACGGTGAAAACCCACAACCCGTTTGCCGCAAACGACCTCTATCTGGCCAAGGAGCTGGGGCTGGATATCAACGCGATGAACAATTACGGCAGCACCATCGTTTATGGACATCCCCAGGCCCCCACCGCCGCGCGAAACATCATGGAGGGCATTGAAGAGACGGTGAAGCTGGGAGGAGGATATCTGCTGTGGGCCGGCTGCGCGGCGGGAGATACAGGGGCGGCGCTGGTCATTAAGGTCCGTTAGCCTAAACGCGGCGGCCAGGGTCTGTAGGGATTTTGGAGATGTAACGATTCAGTCTCGAGGGGGGGTATTATAGAGACAAGGCAGAGGAGTGCAGAGAGCAAAGACTGATCTTTGTTGGAGATGCAATCTTCCCTTGACTTGGCCATGAAACTTCAATATACAGACTCGGGAGCGCTTGGGATGATCGCCTTAAAAGAGGCAATCAGGGAACAGTGAGAGATACAACCCGACTTCCCTGCCGCCGCCGGTGAGGCGCTTGCAATCTTAGTCGACGACTCCGAAGCAACGCGCCGGAGTGGAAATGCTGATTATGTACCAGGAGGTTGTGCTCGATGAACTACGCAAGATATGCCGTGATCAATGCCCGGCACCTGCCGAACAAGGTCTGCCTGATTGAAAGGACTCCTTCCAAAAACCAGAGAAGGACGCTCACCTGGAAGCAGTTCAACGACGAAATCAACAGGGTGGCCAACTACCTCACCAAGGAACTGGGGGTGAAAGACGGCGACTTCGTGATGCATCTCCAGAACAACAGCCTGGAGTGGCTCATCACCTATTACGGGATCATCAAGACCGGAGCGGTGATTGTGCCTCTTAACTTCAGGTTCGTAGGGCCGGATATCCTTTATGCTGCGGAGGTGTGCAATCCCAAGGTCTTCATGCTGGGGTCGGAGTTTGTGCCTGTGGTTCAACCGGTCCAGAAGGACCTGAAGACGGTCAAGAAATACATCTGCGTGGGCGATAGTGTCCCCAAGGACATGATCGACTTCAAGACCATCGCCGCCTACAAAGACACCCAAGAGGCCATTGTGGACGTTGAGGATCAGCATGACCTGGCCATGATGTTCACCTCGGGGACAACGGGCACGCCAAAAGCCGTGATGCACACACACTACTCCCTCAATAACACGGCCATCGGCAACGGCATGAGCTACTTTGTGGAGAAGAACGACAATTATGTCTTCTTCCTCCCCCTGTATCACAGCGGCACCCTGTTCCTGTGGGCGCCTTTTTATGCCACCGGAGCTACAGGAACGATTCTGAGGGAGTTAACGGAACCCAAATGGATCATGGAAGCGATTGAGCAGGAGAAGGGGACGGACATCCTCTTTGTCGTGCCGATTGCCGTGATGATCCTCAATGCCATCAAGAGCGGCCAACTCAAGCTTTCCGACTATGACCTTTCCTCTTGGAAGTACCTGGAAATAGGCGCCCAGCCTGTTCCTTTCGAGATCATGAAAGGGCTCGTGGACAACTTCCCCTGCGCGGTCTCCAACATCTATGGAATCACGGAAGGAGGCGGGGGCGGGACCTTTAACCTCTATTCCGAGGATGTAATCAGGAAACCGGGTTCGATCGGCAAACCCACCTTTGGAGTGGAAGGCAAGATTGTTGATTTCGACGGGAAGGACGTGCCCCCAGGCCAGGTGGGCGAGTTGATTTTCACAACCAACCGAATGATGAAGGAGTACTACAAGAACCCCGAGATGACGGTGGACACGCTCAAGAAGGGCTGGCTCTACACCGGGGATTTGCTGCAGACCGACGATGAAGGGTATTTCTACATTGTGGACCGCAAAAAGGACATGATCACCAGCGGCGGAGAGAACATCTTCCCGGTGGAGATCGAGGCCGCTCTCATGCAGAGCCCGAAGGTCGACGACGCGGCTTGCATCGGGCATCCGGATGACAGGCTGGTCGAGATCGTCATGGCGATCATCCAGGTCAAACAGGGGCAGAGCATGACCGAGGAAGAGGTCCTGGATTTCTGCAAGAAGGTCAGTCTTGCCAAGTACAAGTGGCCGCGCAAGATCGTTTTCGACAAAGTCATGCGCAATCCCACGGGCAAGCTGATGAAGCCTCAGATGCGGGAAAAGTTCACGGGCCGCAAAGAGGCTTTTAAGAAGCTGGATTAATCCGGAGTTTGCAGGTGATAAGAAGGGACATGGGGTTGCTTTACGCCTTCCCTTTCAGTTTCTCCTGAAGGTTCTGCGTAAACTTAAGATACATAAATTACCTGTTGGCCGAAAGGGGGTGAGCTTCGAGGGAAAAGAACAGAAACAGCGCGAATCGGTGGAAGCCTCGTGCGAAGGTAATTTCAGACAGCTCTCAAACACGAAAACAACAAAAGGAGGGTAAAAGTGAAGAGAATATATCTAATCGCGTTGGCAGCGGTGGTGGTTGCGAGCATGGTTGTTTTCGGCTGGGCAGAGCCCGCCAGTGCTCGAACAAAGATTCAGCTCGAGTTCGCTACTTTCTGGCCGGCTGGCGACTTCCAGGCCGCAGTTGGGCACAAGACCTGGATGAAGACCATATCGGACCGCGTTATGGCCGAGACCACCGATTATGAGATCGCCTGGACCGAGTTCTATGGCGTGCATCCGGCGAAGCTATTGGACGGCGTTGAGGCCGGAACCTACAGTGTTGGGACAAGCGGTCCGGGCTATAGTCCCGGCGTATTCCCCCTGTGGGCTGGTCCCGAATACCCAGGCGAAGCTTACAGAAGGAACGCTTACACGATGTCATTGACCATACAGGCCCTTCATGATCAGATGCCCGAGCTTCAGGCGCAATTCGCCCCCACGAAAATGAAGCTGATGCATTTCTGGTCCACTGGCCCGGGTTACTTCCTTATGGTACCGGGTAAAGACGTTCGAACACAGGCCGGCTTTTCAGGCAAGACAATCAGAGCGGCCAACCCCGCATCAGTCGCGACTGTAGAGGCTCTGGGAGCAAAACCTCTGTTCGCCCCCATGAGCGTGGCACTTGAGAGGTTTGAGGCCAAACTGATCGATGGCATCCTCTGTCCCACTGACACGCCCAAGGGCTTCGGTCTGGGTGCATACGTGCGGCATGTTATTTCCGCTCCGTTCAGCTACCACTTCGTGTTCTTTAAGGTAATGAACCGGGCTGCTTATGATCGCTTGCCGGCAAGCGTGAAAAAGATCTTTGATGAGGTCAACGCTGTCTGGCCTGCATACTACGGTCAGTTGAGGACATGGGGTGAGGCAGATGGGTTAGAGTACATGAAAAAGCTTCAGGGGTACTCCTACTTCGACCCGCGCGCAGAGAATCCGGCTGAATATACTAAATGGGTTGGCGCAACATCTGGTCTCATCGACAAATGGATTGGCAATGACGCCAAGAAAAAGGCAGTGTGGAATAAGTTCCTCGAACTGGATAAATACTATAACACGACACCCCAGTATTCTAACTGGAAACACAACTGGCCGACTCAGCCGGTGCCGCCCACCGGAAAAAAATAGGGCAATCAACGTGGATTTGGCTTGATATCGGTCAAAGCACGGTAGGGAAGTTGGGGTACCGCCGGGGTTCTCCCCGTCCTGGTACCCCAACTCTTTTGCGAAAAAACCGGATTGATCGCTTACGACAAAAGACACGGGAGAGCGTATGAATGCTTTCGAAAAGGTAGTGCAGTTTATCACAGAGAAGATGGCCTGGGTTTCCATGGTAGCCGTTGTGGGGTGTGTGGCCCTCGTGATGACTGATGTTATCAGGTATAACCTTATGCACGAGCCGGTTCCCGGCACCCACGAGCTTGTGGAGCTGATAGCGTCGGTGATACTGAGCACGTCAATCGCTTACGTTACGTTTGTGAAAGGACATGTCTCGGTGGATATCCTGGTGGACCGCTTTCGGCCCCGGACGCAGGCCTTCTTTGACCTTGTTAACAGTATTATTTCTCTCGCCTTTACGGCCTGGCTCACCGTGGGAATGTTCATAATGGCCATGCGTAATCTCGGCTACGGCTGGGTGACGGGGGTTCTTGAAATTCCCAGGGCTCCTTTTATGTTCTTGATTGGCGCATCGCTGGGACTGACATGCCTGGTCCTTGTCATGTACGCGATCAGGGCCGTGATTGAACTTCGGAAAGGAGTCGGACATGGAGCGTGAGTTGGTAGGTGTTATATCCATCATCATCATGATTGTGCTTCTTGCTATCCGCCTGCCGGTGTCTTTCGTGATGCTGGCGCTGGGCATGGGCGGTATCGCCTACATTAAGGGCCCGGAGGCCGCGGAGGGCATGGCGGCCTCGACTATATACGGGACATTTGCCAACTATGCACTGGTGGTTGTTCCCCTTTTCACCTGGATGGGCTTCATCGGCTTCCACTCCGGCATCAGCGAGCATCTGTACGACGCCGCATACAAACTGGTGGGCCGGCTGAAGGGTGGCCTGGCCATGGCTACCACCCTGGCATGCGCCGCTTTCGGCGCTATCTGCGGTTCCACGACGGCTACTTCGGCGACCTTCGCGACCCTGGCATTACCCGAGATGAGGAAACGGGGTTACGATGTCTCTCTGGCCACAGCTAATGTCGCGGCCTCGGGTATCCTGGGGGTGCTGATTCCGCCCAGCGTCATCTTCATTGTCTATGCCAGTATCACGGCAGAGAGCGTGGCTAAGCTATTCGTAGCCGGCATTTTACCCGGCATTCTTCTGGCGGCGCTTTTCATGGCCGCCACTTACATTGTGGTAGCCCGCCACCCGGAAAAAGCGCCGCCCGGTCCGTCTTTTCCCTGGAAAGAAAGGATGTGGGCGTTGGCTAAAGGGGGGATCGAGGTCATCATCATCTTTGCGGCTGTGATCGGTGGGCTGCTGTTCGGGTTATTCACGGGAACGGAGGCCGGCTCGGTGGGCTGTTTCGCCACGCTGATGGTGGTGCTGGCCAGGCGGGCGCTCACCTGGAAGGGCTTTGTGGACTCGCTGAAAGACACAGTCCGGACATCGACCATGGTCATGTTGCTGGTGGCTGGAGCAGCTGTCTACGGGGAGTTTCTTGGTCTGACACGCCTCCCCATGCTTGTGGCAAACTGGGTGGTGGCACTTCCTCTGCATCCCCTTATTATCATGATCGGCATTCTTATCATCCTCATGATAATGGGCTGCTTTGTCGACGCTTTGGCTATGATTTTGCTGACAATCCCCATTTTTTACCCGGCGGCAATGAAACTGGGCTTCGACGGGACATGGTTCGGGGTTATTATGACGCTGGCCCTCGGGATGGGGGTGCTGACACCACCTGTGGGCGCCAATGTTTACGTTGTGTTCGCCATTGCCAAGGATGTACCGGTAATGACGATTTTCAGGGGGGTGTGGCCTTACCTGATTGCCCTGTGGGTCTGTTGTCTCGTCCTGCTGTTTTTCCCCCAGGTTGCCCTTTTCCTGCCCAGTTTTGTTAAATAGGGCCGTGTAACCCCGCTCATTATTCTGAGCAATCATCGTCACGCCCCTTTAACCGTTGCAATACGATCTGACCGGAAGCCCAGCGCTTCCGGTCAGATCGTAGCAACGGAGCAGCTCCGTCGGCGCCAGCCGCCCGTGGTCGGCCGACATGATCCTGTACCCCTCCCGGGCTGCGGCAATGACATACCGGTCCTCTTACGCCTTCCCTTTCAGTTTCTCCTGAAGGTTCTGCGTAAACTCCTTTTCCACCTCCTTGGCCTTGCTCCTCATGACCCGGTCACCGAACATGGCAAGCTTGCCGACGATAGCCACATCGGACTTGTATGACACGTCCACATTACCGTCGCCGATCTCGCTGAGCTCAACGATTGTTTTCTGTTTCATGTGGCCGAGTTTGGTGATATCTTCTCCCTCGCCTTCCAGCACGAGGCGGTACGGCGGTTGCAATTCAGTGAGGACATTCCTGAATTTGAGCGTAACCTTGATGGGGCCTACCTTCTGCTTTACCACGGCATCGTACGTTTTCTCGTCGATCTTTTCGATCTTTTCAGCGCCGGGGAGGCACGAGCCAAGCGTTGCGGGATCGAGCAGCATGTCCCATAGTTTCTGGATCGGCGCCTTGACCGTCAACTTTCCTTCGATAATCATTGTCTTCCTCTCATCATGAAAAAAGGCGGCTGAAGATTATCCCTGCTGTGCCTTGGCGATCAGCTCGCCCACCTCGATGTATGCCTTGTTGCCGGGCTCGGTGGCCTGCGAAAGGAGCAGGTCTATGTAAGACAATCCCTGGGCTTCGAACCACGCCTTGTGTGGCTTGTCACCCGTTCCAAACATATGTCTTGCACAGTCAACGGGGTCTTTTTTTAGCTTTCCACAAACGGGACATTTTAAGCTCATCGTGTTCCTCCCTCTTTCTTCTTTTCCTTGAAGGCATTTACGATCATTTCGGACATGATAGGCGCCTGTTTCATCTGGAGGCCCGTGGCGTGGAAGATCGCATTGCCGAGGGCTGCCGCAGTCGGGTTCGTAAGGCCCTCACCGGCCTCTTTCGCTCCGTAGGGCCCCTCCGGTTCATAGGTGTCGATCTCGATGATCTCGCACTCGGGCATATCGGGCGCTCGAATGATCTTGTAATCAACCAGATTCGGGTTCATGACCTTGCCATCCTCAACGGGCATATTCTCGAGGTAGCCGTAACCGGCAGCCATGGAGGCAGCGCCCTCGAGTTGACCGATCAGGCCGAGCGTGTTGATCGGCTGACCGCAATCATGGGCCGTTGTGCAATTAATGATGGACAATTTTCCCGTTTCCACATCAATTTCCGCCTCCACCGCCTGCACCATGTAGCTGTATGCCGGAGAGATCATGCCCTTGCGGTGAGGGGTGTAGTGGCCCCTGCCGATAATCCGCTGACCGTCTTTGCCCCGGAGCGCTTCCTTTACCAGATCAACGTAGTTCATGCCCCTCTCGGGCCGGGCGACATTATGCACCCAGTTGTCCTTGATATCGAGGTCGTAAATGATATTGTAGCCGAATTTTGCGCTCGCGAATTCGAGGAGCTGCTTCTTGGCATCTTCCGCGGCCATCTTGGTGGCATTGCCGGCCATCAGCGTCTGCCGGGATCCCCATGCCCCGAGGTCTGCCGGACAGTGGTCCGTATCGCCGGAATGCACCTTGATGTTCTCTAATTTGACTCCCAGCGCCTCTGCACAGATCATGGCCAAGGTGGTATTGGAACCCTGACCGATGTCCTGGGCGCCCACATGGAGCTCCACAACGCCGTCGTAGTTTATGGTCACGACGGCAGAGGAGAAGGAATAGGGCGAGTCGAACCAGTTGAAGATGCCGCCGGTCATAAAGCCTGCTGCGGAGATGCCGATCGCCCGGTTTTTCGGAAGCGTACCCTTGGCCTTGATCCACTGTTCTATTCGGTCGAGGCACTGGTTGAGGCCGCAGCTCCCGATGGTGGCCTGACCCGGGACCTCGTATCCCGTGGTATGCGCATTCTTTCGTCTGATTTCGATAATGTCCAACCCCAGGTCGGCGGCAATCCAGTCTATCTGCTGCTCGGAACAAAACATGGCCTGCGGAGCGCCGAAACCGCGCATGGACGAGGAGGGGAGGCTATTGGTGTATACCCGGTAGCCGTCGTAGCGGTAGGCCTTCCACTTGTACGGGAAGGAGTGAAAGAAGCCGGTCAGGTAGAGGGCCGTTGCGCCCATCCCCGTGTAAGCCCCGCCATTCGTAAATACCCGGGTTTCCCGCGCACAGAAGGTGCCATCTTTCTTCACTCCGGTGCGCACATAGTAGTACATGGGGGTACGCCGTTTGGTGGCGATAAAATCCTCCTCTCTCGTGAAGACGATCTTCACGGGTTTGGACAATTTCATGGAAAGGACCGAGGCGCAGAACTGTGAGGCGTCCAGTTCGAACTTGCCGCCGAAACCGCCGCCCACGTAGTGGGCGATGACCCGGATATCGCTTTCCCGCAGCCCCAGCACGCCGGCCAGCAGCGCCTGGTGGTAATACGGCGACTGGGTGGAGGTGTAGACGGTCAGCTTCTTATCGGAGGTGTAGCTGGCCACGGTCGCGCGCGTCTCCATGCACATGTGCGCCTGGCCGCCCAACTTGAACCAGTCTTCCCGGACATACTCCGCTTCCTCAAATGCCTCTTCCACATCGCCCCACTCGATGTGGCGCGTAACATTCACATTCCTCTCCACACCCTCGTGGATCATGGGGGCTTCCTTCTTGATTGCTTCCATGGGATCGTCAACGAAGGGAAGCACTTCGTACTGCACATCAATCAAGTCGAGCGCTTGTTCGGCGATTTCTTCGGTGATGGCTGCCACTGCCGCCACCGGCTCCCCGATGTAACGAACCTTCTCGATGGTCAGGATCTGCTCGTCGCACAGCTCGGGATAACGCCTCCAGATCCCCTGTTTCACCCCCAGGGTATCCTTGCCGGTCACCACCGCCCTTACCCCGGGAAGTTTCAACGCTTCGGTCGGATCAATAGAGATGATCCTGGCATGGGGATGGGGGCTTCTCAGGATCTTTCCATAAAGCATGCCGGGCAGCTTCACGTCAAAGGTATAGGTTGCCCTGCCCGTCACCTTGGCATAACCGTCTACATTATGAACTCGTGTATTCAGGACGGAATATTTATTCGCTGTCATCACGCGCCCTCCCTGTACTTGCCTTTGGCCACGGCATCAATTGCCCGTACGATACTGTTGTATCCCGTACAGCGGCAGAGGTTTCCCTCGATGCCGCGGCGGATCTCCATGGTATCCTTCGGAGCCGGAGTCTCGTTCAGAAATGCCCTTGCCGACATGATCATCCCCGAGGTGCAGAAGCCGCACTGGAAGGCCCCCTCATCCAGAAACGCAGCCTGGACCGGATCGAGCTTCCCGTCTTTTTCCAGACCCTCGACGGTTGTGATATTCATGCCATTCACCTGCACGGCAAGCACTGAACAGCCCTTTACCGCCATTCCATTGACCATGACCGTACAGACACCGCACGATGCCGTGTCGCAACCCCGCTTCGCTCCCGCGAAGCCCAGATGATCCCGGAGCGCCTCTACGAGGAGGGTCTTGGGATTGATGAAGAGTTCATATTCCTGATCGTTTACCAAAAAGCGAAGCAGTTGTTTTTCCATAGTGCAATACCCCCTTCTACACTTGACAGGCCTGCTCCCAGGCCTCCTTGGTCATCCGCCTGGTCAACACAGCAATCAGGTGGCGCCGGTAGTCTTCCGAGGCATGGATGTCGGCAACCGGATCCGCTTCCTCCCCCGCCGTCTCGCCAGCTTTCGTAAAGATTTCTTCGTTCAGTTTGTTCCCGATTAATAACTTTTCCGTATTCTTTGCCCTGATCGGGATAGGAGCCGCATTGCCCAGCACAATCCGCGCATCCTGGCAGATGCCTGCGTCGCTGACGCTCAGCGAGACAGCCACGGCAACGATGCCCTGATCGCTCTCCAGCAGGTTGAATTTCTGATAGACCGTTGCGGTATGCGCGGGAGGAGGAGGAACGAGCACCTCCGTTACCAATTCGTCCGGCGAGAGAACCGTCTCAAAGAGTCCCGGATAGAATTCCTCAAGGGGCACGGACCGCCCACCGGCGCTCGATGCAATCGTTACCGTTGCATTAAGGGCGATAAGGACCGGAGCCGGATCGCCAGCCGCATCGGCGTGCGCCAGATTGCCGCCGATTGTCCCCCAGTTGCGCACCTGGATGGAGGCGAGCTTCTCTTCCATGGCGACCAGGACGGGGTATTTTTCTTTGACGAGGCGCGATTTTTCGATGGTGCGGTGGGTGGTCGTGGCGCCGATCTTCAGGCCGGCCCGGGAATCATAGATGAGGCAGTTCAGTTCGTCGAGCCCTTTGATGTCAACAAGATACTCCGTTACGACGAGGCCCTGCCGCATGATGATCAATAGAGACTGCCCTCCGCAGATGATCTTGGCGCCGTCACGGTGTTGCGCCAGCATCGCGAGAGCCTCTTTCACATTTCCCGGTCTCAGGTAGGTAAAGTCGTGTATCATCCATTTCTCCTTTCGGTGCAGTCTTCAAGGTTTGCCAGCCAGGCAGGTTTCTCTGGAAGATCGGGAAACTCAAACCTGATGCTGCCATTTGTGGATATTGGTTTCTCAATCGTCTGCCTGCATGCGATCAAGTCTTCCCTGTTCCAACGATGTTCCTGATATTGCGGGTACTTACAGAGACTGAGGTGTCTGCCGCGGAAGATACCGCACTCCCTGCAGGCTTTTCTTGAAAAGGGACAGACTCGTTGAAGCTTAGGCATAGACGATTCCAGATATCTAACGTACAGGGTGTCGGGTCAGCGAGTGACGGATACTTCTTTCTGTCACCCTCCCGGAGCGCGAAGAGCTCGCTTTTCAATAGCTACTTTATAGCAAAAAATGAACTCTGTGTAAAGAAACATTAAAATTCAATGTTGTCAATTAAATCTTGACATACGGGAGCACCTTAGCCTATATTTAACAAGCAGTTAGTAAGTTAGAAATTGTTTTCTGCGTTTCTTAACAAGTAACTCAGGAGGGATTAATATGGGCGATACATATACACACATAGGTGATATCTTAGCAAGAAATGCCAGAATGTACCCTGACGATGTAGCGCTTATCGAACGTATACCCGCTGAGAAGAAAAGATCGGAAATTACCTGGAAGCAATTCGACGACCAGGCAAATCAGTTTGCCAATGTTCTTTTGAAAAAAGGCATTAAGAAAGGCGATAAAGTAGTTCATTTCATGATGAACTCCATTAATTGGCTGGTGGCATATTTCGGTATTGTAAGAACGGGGGCTTGGGTTGTACCGCTCAATTTCCGTTTTACGGCGGAAGACGTGAAGTACTGCTGTGACGTGGCAGAGCCGAAGATCATTGTCTTCGATGAAGAATTCACAGACAGAATAACGGCCATAAATGGTCAGCTTCCGACCGTGGAAGAATATATCTGTGTCGGAAATAAAACGCCCGGTTATGCACAGCCGTACGCAAAACTCTTTGCAGGAGCGTCTGCGGCGGCATTGAGCGTAGCAATAGGTCCCCAGGACGAATGCGGGCTCTACTTTACCTCCGGTACAACCGGGCAGCCCAAGCCAATCCTTCTCACCCACGACAACATGCTCTGGGCCTGCATCACCGAAAATGTCCACCATAGACAAACAAAGCAGGACTGTTTTATCCTTATTCCGCCGCTTTACCACACCGGCGCCAAGATGCACTGGTTCGGAAGTTTTATCGTTGCAGGCAAGGCGGTAATTCTCAAAGGCGTATCACCCAAATGGACCCTCGAAGCAGTAAGTGAAGAAGGGGGGACCATCGTTTGGTTGCTGGTACCATGGGCCCAGGATATACTCATGAAATTCGAGAACGGCGAACTGAAGCCGTCCGACTACAAATTGGATCAATGGAGGCTCATGCACATCGGCGCGCAGCCGGTTCCACCATCCTTGATCAGAAAATGGAAAGAGCGCTTCCCCGCCATGGATTACGATACAAATTACGGTCTCAGCGAGTCCACTGGTCCGGGGTGTGTCCATCTCGGTATGGGCAACGAACACAAGATCGGCGCCATCGGGATACCTGGTTTCAACTGGGAATTCAAGGTTGTGGACGAGTTTGGCCAGACATTGAAGCAGGGGGATTTGGGAGAACTTTGCGTACGCGGGCCAGGTGTCATGAGAGAATACTACCGCAACCCTGAGGCAACAAAAAAGGCGCTTATTGACGGCTGGCTTTTTACGGGCGATATGGCGCGTGCCGACGAGGACGGCTTCATCTGGCTCGTGGACCGCAAAAAGGACATCATCATCACGGGAGGAGAGAATGTCTTTCCTGTCGAGATTGAAGATTTCTTCCATGCCCACCCTAAAATCAAGGACGTGGCCGCCATCGGTCTGGCCGACGAACGTCTCGGGGAAATTGTCGCCGTTGTTATTGAAACAAAAACGGGAGCAAGCCTTACAGAGGATGAAGTTGTGAAATTCGGTGCGCCTCTGCCAAAATACAAGAGACCGAGGAAAGTATTCTTCGGGCCAATACCCAGGAACCCCACCGGCAAAATTGAAAAGCCGAAGCTGCGCAAGCAGTATGCCGGTATTTCCGAGGCCTTCAAAATCTAAACAAAAAAGGGCGCCGGTAATTTCTCCGGCGCCCACTTACTCTTTACCCCTCACCCCTTACCCCTCACAAATCCCCTTACCTCATAAGCAGATTGGGGAGCCAGAGCGCCAGTTGCGGGAAGATGAAAAGCAGGGCCGCGCAAAGGACGAGACTGATCAAAAATGGATAGACCCCGCCGTAAATCACGCCAAAAGGGACCTTGGTGATCTTATTGACCACAAAGACGTTAATGGCGACGGGAGGGATAACTACCCCGACCATGACCGTGATGGCGATAATCATGCCGAACCAGATGGGATCAAAGCCGAGCTTGATGATGCACGGATAGAAAATCGGGGTGGCGAGAATCATGAAAGCCAGATCATCGATGAAGGAACCGCCGAATAGATAGATCATGCTGATTATAATCATGATTATGTATCTATTCATGGTCAGCGCCCCCACCCAGTCCGCGGCGATCATGGGGATCCTGGTCACGGCAAGAAAGTGTCCCAGAACGGCTGAACCCGCTATAAGCATCAAGACCATGCACGCGGTGCGCAAAGATTCCGCAACCGATGTGATGTAGCCTTTCAATTTGATGTCCCGTTTGACAAACGATAATATGAGCACAAAAAAGGTTCCCACGCTGCCCGCTTCGGTGGGGGTGAATAATCCTTGCATCAGACCCCCAACCATAAACAGGAAAATGGCCACCACCCAGACAACCTCCGGCAGGGCGATGAGGCGCTCTTTCCAAGTGGATTTTTCGCCTTTCGGACCGAGGGCCGGATCGATCCTGCACCAGACATAGATGATGCAGATGAAGAAGAAGGCAATCATCAGACCCGGCACCAATCCCGCCAGAAAGAGCTTGCCGATGGATTGCTCGGTAATAATACCGAAAACAATCAGGGTTACACTGGGAGGGATAAGAATTCCCAATGTTCCCACGGAGGCAACAATGCCCGTCGAGAGCTTCTTGCTGTACCCGTAGCGATCCATCTCCGGCACGGCAACCACGGCAAATGTGGCTGCCGTAGCCGGGGAAGATCCGCAAATGGCCTTAAAGGCTGTGGCGCCTGCCACTGTCGCCATAGCCAGCCCACCAGGAATATGCCCAACGAATTTGTAGGAGGCGTTGAACAACCGGCGGGCAATGCCGGCGTTAAAAGCGACTTGGCCCATAAGCACAAAGAGGGGGATGACTGTAAATCCGTAAGAGGAAAAGACATCGAAAATATCCTTGGCCAAAAGATTCGAGGCGGCGCTGAAAGAAACGATATACCCGAATCCCAGGAAACCGATGATGGCCATGGCAAATCCCAACTCGATGCCCGTAAGGAAAAGCAGCAATATTGCCGCCAGACCCACCATGCCTATGGTCACATCATTCATATTCGCCTCCCAGTATCTTGAAGATATCGCCGACCATGACGAGGCACTCCATGAAGCAGCACACGCCCACTCCATAGGCGATCGGGTAAAAGGGAAGCCGCAGGGTGGGCGTGACTTCGCCCGATTGATAAAGATCCATGCCATACTTCATGAGGTTCCAACCGATCAGAAGGAATAACGCGAGGACGAGGCATCTTGTGGTCAGGTTAAAGATATTCTGGACTTTTTTGGAAAATCTCAAAACCAGAAAGTCGACGAAGATATGTCCTCTTAACCAGGAGGTGAGAGGCAGGGAGAAGCCGATGACGATGGCGCCGGAATAAGCCACCATTTCATAAGTGCCGCGAATAGGCATCTTGAAAAACCTTAAGGCAACGTCAGAGATGGTCAAGAGCATGAGGAATGTCAGACTGATCCCGGCAATAATATTCAGGAAAATACATACCCCCTTAATAACGTTGAGAAATCCTTTCATGAGGCGCTCCTGATTCCGTGTTTTTTATAATCCTCCCCGATTTCCCAATCCTATTTTTGCCCATATTATGAAAAACTCGATTTTCTGCGAGACCTCAAGCTTTGTTACTTGATGAAGAGCTACATGGCTGGTTGATTTCACCGTTTACACTCATGAAATTGGTTGTGAAGTCCTGCTGAACTATGTGCGATAAGACACCTTTGATAAGGCATTGCTTTTTGACGGGGGAAGTATAAGCAGAACGGACTTGTGAGTCAAGGAAATACTGGTGAAATACTGGTGACAGGACCAGAGGCGACAAGGCATTCCTTTTCTCGGGTCGATTGATACTGACGGTGCAAATCCTGTCCGTTCTTTCAATCAGCAACCGGTATCCCATCTTCCCTCCTCCCTGGCGACCATCGATCTTTTTTGGATCCTCATGCCGGCCGATCCAGCCCCGTCACGACCTGCGACCGGATCATCCGCGGCAGAAGCATGTGGTGGTGGGGGCAGATGGAACGCGGATTCTGGTACACCCCGTTTGCGAAGGCCACCATGTACCGGCGGATCTCCTCGAAGCGGACGACCTCATCGACGAACCCCTTCTTCGCGCAGTAGAGGGGTTCAGAGGTCTCCTCGTAGTGCTTCACCATCTCGTTCATCTTGTCGATGACCGGCCCGAGCGGATGGCCCGCATCCTTCTCCTTGACCAGCCGGCGGGCGTAACTCGCCGCCGCAGCCGTCTCGCCGTGCATGACGTAGATCTCCGTCGCCGGCGTCCCCAGCGTGAAGGCGTTGTTGTTGTTCGCCGTCGGCCCGCCCATCACGTAATGGGCCGCCGCCGTCCCCTTCCTAAGGACCACCAGCATCATCGGCAGATGCGTCTGCTCGATCGAATAGATCAGGGACTGCCCCAATCCCAGCAGCTCGGCCTTCTCCGCCGTGTCCCCGACATCGATCCCCGACGTGTCCTGGAACCAGAGGATCGGAACGCGGTCCCGGCCGCAGAGCGTCACGAACTCATTCATCTTGACGAGCCCCTGGCGGTAGAGCTTGCCCCCGACGCCGATGTACTCATTCGTGTACTCCGGATAGTTCGGAAGCAGACCCTGGCGGTTGCCGATCACCCCAAGCAGAAAACCGTCCACCTTCACCAGCCCCGTATAAACCTCCGGGCCGTATTGCGGGTGGAATTCCATCTGCTCGGAATTGTCCACGAGCCGGGCCAGGACGTTGTCGAAATCGTATCCCGCCTTCTGGTTCAGCGGGACGATCGAGGCGATCTCCGCCGGCGAATACTTCGGCGCCGCAGGTTCCGCAACCCTGAAAAAACGCGGGTTGTACGCCGGGATATCCGTCATGCACTCCTTCAGGGCATCCAGGACCTGCGTCTCCGTCTCAAAGACCGCCCGGAAGAACCCCGTTGAATCGTAATGGACCTTCACGCTTCCCGGAGGGACCGCCTTGAAATGACGGGTCGCCTTGATCAGCTCCTCGGCGCCCTCCTCATCGAAGGAGCCTTTGGGGCTCATCCCGCTGACGATCCCGCCGCCGCCCACCGCGATGTTGCAGTTCTTGTGCGCGAGCAGGATCGTCGGACTGATCCCCTGGTAACCGCCGCCGGCCGGGTTGGTTCCGTAAATACCCGCCAGGACCGGAATCCCCATCTGCTCTAACTCCGCGTGGCGGAAAAAGCAGGTTCCCTGCCCCCGCCGGTTCGCATACACCTTCTCCTGCTCCGGCAGCTTCACGCCCGAACAGTTCACGAGCCAGACCAGCGGCAGGTTCATCAGCTTCGCCAGATCGGTCACCCGCAAGTTGTTCTCCGCCTGGCCGGCGATCCACGCCCCGGCAATCCATTTGTTGTTGAACCCGATCAGCACGCACCACCTTCCGGCAATCCGCGCGAGACCGTCCACCACGCCGGTGCTGCCCGACTCCTCGTTTTCCGGGTCGAAGATGGTATGGAGCGGGCAGAAGGTTCCCGGATCGACAACGTATTCGATCCGGTCCCAGACGGTCATCTCTCCCCGCTCGCGGATTTTCTCGGCCGGGATGCCGACGTTTTTGATCCGCTCCACCTCCGCATCGATCTTTTTCATGACCGCCTCGGCCTGAACCGCATTTTCAGTCATCCGTTCCCGTTGCGCCGGGCGCAACGGTTTCCCGATATCGTCCATCCTGGCAAAATAAGGTCTCATCTCTTCTATTCCTTCCTCAATCGATAAATGGGCGCAACCTACCGGTTCGCCTTACGGATACCCAGTTGATCCTGGGCGATGATGAACTTGCAGATGTTCGCCGACCCCTCCACCATCGCGTAGGTCGGGGCATCCCGATAGTACCGTGCCACCGGGTATTCCGTCGAATACCCGTAGGCGCCCAGGATCCGCATCGCGTACTGGGAGCATTTGTAGGCCAACTCGCCCGCCAGGTATTTCGCCTGCGCCACCTCCGTATTGTTCACCAGGTTCCCCTGGTCCTTCTGCCAGGCCGCCTTGTAGACCATCAGCCGCGCCGCCTCGATTTCGCACACCATCTGCGCGATCAGGTCCTGGTTCATCTGGAACTGCCCGATGGGCTGACCGAACTGCTCCCGCTCCATCGCGTATTTCGTCACCGCATCCAGACAGGCCTGGGCCAGTCCGACGCCGCCCGCCGCCGCCGACAGCCTCGTCTGGGCAAGAGATCCGAAGACGATCTTCGTCCCGTCTCCCGGCTTCCCCAGGATGTTCTCCTTCGGCACACGGGTATCCTCCAGGATGATCTCCCCCGTCGGCGAAGAACGGGAGCCCATCTTGTCCAGATCGGTTACGGTGATCCCGTTGAACTTGTCCAGCTCCAGGATGAAGGCCGAGAGGCTCTTTCCCCCTCCCTCCTTCTCCGTATAGGCGTAGTAGATGTTGATCCCCCCCACCGTCGCGTTCGATATCCAGGTCTTCGTCCCGTTGAGCAGCCAGTGGTCCCCCTTGTCCACCGCCATGGATTTGATCGCCATCACATCCGAGCCGGCCTGCGGCTCCGTAATCGCAAAGGCCCCCAGGATCTCGGCGTTCACCAGCTTCGCGATGTACTTCTTCTTCAGCTCTTCCGACCCATAACGGTAAATCGTATAGGCGCAACCGATCTCCTGCATGTTCACCTGCACCCGCAGCGAACTCGAGGCGCGGGCGATCTCCTCGGTAATGATCGCCGCCGCCAGCCATCCCATGTTGTTGCCGCCGTACTCCTCCGGAATCACCGTTCCGAATAGGCCCAGCTCTCCCATCGGCTTCACGACTTCCTCATACGGAAAATAGTGGTTTGCATCCCACTCATCGGCAAACGGCGCAATCTTCCCGGCCGCAAATCCACGCACCATGTCCCGCAACATCACCAGCTCTTCTGATAATCCAAAATCCATGGCATCACTCCTTTATCGTTGATTGGTTGTTTGAACTCCCGCGATCCATTACTTCTTGGGTTTCTTCCGGGCGATGATGGCCTTGATTTCATCCACAGGAGCCCCTCCCTGGATCGCATTATCCATCGCTTCCTCGACTTCGAAGATGACCTGCAACTTTTCGATGGTCGCCGAGAGGGCATCGGCCGGAACACAGACAACGCCATCCTCGTCCGCAATGCGGTTCAGGGCCGTCTTCCGCATCGATTGCCGGCGTGGCCTGATCGACACACGGCGGCTCTTTGACCCGCATCGCACGGCCCGGTTGGTCGCGGCAGAAGTCAGCCGGTAAGATCGCCCCGCCTGTTGCGTACGGCGGGCAACACCATTACAATCAGGATCAGGACCGTAACGATGATAAACGCAAGGCTGATCGGGTTCGTGACGAATACCGACGGATCCCTGGAGACCTTCTTCTCGACCATGTAAGACCCGAAAGAGGCAATTGACGGTCCGGTGCCGGGCAGAACGCCGAAGAATGCCCCGAGCACGGTCCCTCGAATGATCGGGGCGACGGACTGCTTCAGATCCTGGAGCGTCGGGTAGAGGCTCCCTACCCTGGAGGTGAAGATCACTCTATCCTCCGGCTCGCTGAGGTTGCTGATGATTTCGCCCACCGCAAAAAACCCAACGGCAATGATCACAAAGCCGATCCCGTCCGCCAGCTCGTAGAAACCTAAGCAGAAACGCTTGACGCCGGAATCGACGTCGGAGCCCACGATCCCCAGCAGCAGGCCCAGCACCACCATCGCGAGCGACTTGAGCATATCCCCTTGGGCGAGCACCGCCGCTGCGACCAGGCCCATCAACATCAGCGAGAAATATTCCGGTGAACCGAACCTCAGTCATGAGGCGTTCCTGATTCTGTGTTTTTTATAATCATCCTCGATTTCCCAATCCTATTTCTGCAGTTGCTGCAAACGATCCTGACAGAATTTCAAAGCTTCCCGTGCCGGCAGACCCTTGGCCGTCTTTTCCTTTACATATTCGTCAAATATGGGCTGTACCGCCTTTACCCATCTGGCATCTTCTGCTTTGGAAAGCGTGGTAATTTTGCCGCCCTGCTTCTGGTAAAAATCATACCCGGCCTTGTCTATCTCATCCCAGGCCTGTCCGGTCTTGACAATCCACTCTTCATTGACCTGCTCGATGATTTTCCGGACATCGGGAGAAAGCGAATTCCACTTGGTCTTATTCATCGCCACAAAGAAGCCGAGGCTATAAGCCGTGCCGAAGTTCTGAGTCGTCTGTTTAACAACTTCGCCGAGTTTCCATCCCTGCAGCGCCTCCACGGGACACACCACGCCTTCGGCCACACCTCTGCTGATGGCATCGTAGGTTTCAGGCATGGGCATACCCACGGCTGTGGCGCCGAGGTAACTCACAATCTTGCCCGTGGTGCCGGTGCCCCGGATCTTCATGCCTTTGAGGTCCTCAAGTGTGGCGATGGCTTTGGATTTGTTATGTACGAACGCGGGGCCATGGGCGTGCAGGTACATTATCTGCACCTCATCCATCTCTTTCGGCTTGAATTTATTATAATAATCATTAATCAGGCGGGTGGCCGTGGCGGCCGTCCTGGATCCCAGCGGCAGGTCGATAACCTCCGTCAGAGGAAACTTACCCATCGTATAAGAAAGTACCGACATGCCGACGTCCGAGATCCCTTTGACTACGCCATCGTAGCACGCGGGTGCCGGGGTCAGCGTGCCGCCGTAAAACATTGTGACCTGAACCTCTCCCTTGGTTCTTTTCTCAATCTCTTTACCCCATTCGGTAGCCAGTACGCTGTTCTTATGGGGTGCAGGGAAGAATATTGAGTAATTGAGCTTTGTTGCTCCAAAGGCCGTCGTGGAAAATAAAATGCCTGCCATAACTACTGCGAGAGTGAACGGTACCAACTTAAAGTGTCTCATTTTTTCCCTCCTTTGTTAAAGTTTGCCGTTATTATGAAAAACTCGATTTTCTGCGAGACCTTAAGCTTTGTTACTTGATGAAGAGCTGCATGGCTGGTTGATTTCACCGTTTACACTCATGAAATTGGTTGTGAAGTCCTGCTGAACTATGTGCGATAAGACACCTTTGATAAGGCATTGCTTCTTGACGGGGGGAGTATAAGCAGAACGGACTTGTGTGTCAAGGGAATATTGGTTACACTCTTTTTCCGCCGTTCCGGCTGTATCCACTCCGGCAGGATTGTGCTGCGCTCAAGCGCTTATATTATCTTGACAAAGCGCGTAAGAAACGATAGAAGACAAAAGGCATAAAAGGGACTGTTTTTCAAAATACGCGAGATACAGGGGGCATAAATGATCAAGGAATCCTTAATCGGAGAATTTGAAAAGATCGTGGGCAAGGAGAACGTCCTTACGTCGAAGGAATCTCTGAAAGCGTATTCCTACGACGGGACAAGCAGTTGGATACACGAGCCCGACGTGGTTCTGTTTCCGACATCGACCGCAGAAATCGCCGCAATAATGAAGATCGCCAACGCGGAGAAGGTACCCGTTACCCCGAGAGGCGGCGGCACGAACGTCAGCGGCGGGTCTGTTCCGATCCAGGGCGGCATCGTACTCGCCCTGGCGAAGTTTAACAAGATCATCCGGATTGACAAGGAAAACATGACCGCTACCGTTGAACCCGGGGTCGTCCTCATGGACCTCAACATGGCGCTGGCGCGAGAAGGCCTTTTTTTCCCGCCGGACCCTCAGAGCTTCCTGGGCGCGACACTCGGCGGCATCATCGCCGAGAACGCGGGCGGCCCGGCCTGCGTCAAGTACGGGGTGACCAAACAGTACATCCTCGGGCTCGAAGTGGTGCTGCCGACCGGTGACGTGATCAATGTGGGCGGCCGGACCTTGAAGAATGTGGTCGGCTACGACCTCACCATGTTGTTCGTAAGCTCCGAGGGCACCCTCGGTGTCGTCACGAAGGCTGAGCTGAAGCTCAACCCGATGCCCCCTGCAAGGAAGACCATCATGGCCGTGTATGACGATGTGGCCAAGGCGGGCGAAAACGTGTTCCGGGTTCTGGAAAACGGCGTCATTCCCAACAAGATCGAGCTTCTGGACAACTGGGTCATCAACAGGATCGAAGAGATGATGCCTATGGGCCTGCCGAAGGATGCGGACGCGGTGCTGCTTTTCGAGACCGACGGCATTCCCGAGGCCGTGGAGAAAGAGACGGAGAAGATCGTGGAGATTGCCAAAAAGTACGGGGCCACGGACGTCCGGGTCGCCAAGGACCAGGCCGAGGCCGACAAGTACTGGCTGGCCCGCCGCGCCGGATTCGCGGCAGTGTTCGGCAAGGCGCCCACCGTTTTCGCGGAAGACGTTACGGTGCCGCGGGGCAGGATTCCGGATCTTATCCGAAAGTGCAAGGAGCTTGCTAAAAAATACGCTGTGGAGATCGTGGTGCTCGGTCACGCGGGTGACGGCAACCTCCACCCGTCCATCCTCACGGACATCAAGAACAAGGATCATTACGACCGTGCCGTGAAGGCGATGGATGAGATCATCGAAGGCGCCGTGGAACTGGGTGGCGTGATATCCGGCGAGCACGGGATCGGCCTCGAGAAGCAGAAGTTCTTCAGGAAGATCGAGAATCCGAAGGTCATCGACATCATGAAGGGCATCAAGGCGCTGGTCGATCCGAACAACATCATGAACCCAGGCAAGATCTGGTAAGAACGGAGGTACCTTGAGCAGTGATCTGAAGGAACTCAAGAAGATAGAGAAGGATGCCGACCAGTGCATGAAGTGCGGTTTTTGCAGCTTCTTCTGCCCGGTGTACCAGGAGGAGCACACGGAAACCTCGGTGGCGCGGGGTAAGAACTTCCTCGTCAAAGAGATTCTGAAGGGCAACCAGGAGTTCACCCCGGAGATGGGCGAGATCATCGGCAAGTGCCTGCTCTGCAAGCGCTGCGTGGCCAACTGTCCCTCCAAGACACAGATCGACCGGGTAGTGGTGGGTGCTCGCGCTCAGATGGTCAAGGATAAGGGGCTGGGATTCATAAAGGATTTCGCCTTCCGCAAGGTCATGTCCAACCGCAAGGCCTTCGGCCGCTATGTGAAGCTGGCCTCGAAGTTCCAGTGGATTTTCCCCAAGGGTGAGGGCAACATCCGACACCTGCCGGATTTCCTCAAGGCCTTGGGTCAGGGGCGCCACATCCCTGCGATCGCGAAGACTTTTCTCCGCGACCAGGTCGAGGAAGTCAACAAGCCGCAGGACGGCAAAGAACCGAAAATGCGTGTTGGCTACTTCATGGGCTGTGCCACCGACTTCATCTACCCCGAGCTTGGGAAGAAGATCATCGATTTCCTCACCAAGCGTGGGATCGAGGTCGTGGTGCCCAAGGAGCAGAACTGCTGCGGCGCCGCCATCTATTTCAGCGGCGACTTCGAGACAGGCAGGAAGCTGGCGAAGGATAATATCGACGCCTTCAAGGACGTGGACTACATCGTGACAGCGTGCGGAACCTGTAGCTCGACGTTGAAGGACTACAAGGTCTACCTGCCGGACAATGAGGACCAGCAAAAGGCGTATGAGGAATTCGGGAAGAAGATCAAGGACGCGACGGAGTTCGTCGTCGATGTGATGAAAGTGAACCTGGACGAGCTGAAGCTGAAGAAGGAGTTCGAGGGCAAGACCGCAACCTGGCATGACCCGTGCCACCTGATCCGCTACCAGAACATCAAGGAGCAGCCGAGGGCCATCCTGAGGGCACTAAAGGGGCTGAAGTTCGCCGAGATGCCGAACGCGGACCTGTGCTGCGGCATGGGCGGGTCGTTCAGCGTGTACCACTATGACCTGACGAAGAAGATCGCGGACAAGAAGATGGCCGGCATCAAGGCCACTAACGCAGACATCGTGGTGACGGCGTGCCCCGGGTGCATGATCAACCTGATCGACAACGTGGCGCGCAGCAAGATGCCGCAGAAGGTGCACCACCTGCTGGAGCTGGTGGAATAGGAGGAAACTACGCCATTTCAGAGGGATGGAAAATCTGCATCATTCCCGCAGGAAAGGCCGATATGACTTCTCGACCCGTGTTTGTCGGAGTGGACATCGGCGCCTCCAGAACCAAGGTTGCCGTACTCGATTCGGCAAAAAGGCTGATAGGGTATGCCGTTTCCAAGTCAGGGAACGATTTCAGCGCCGCCGCGGAAAACTGCCTGGCGGTTTCACTCGCGATGGCGAACGCGTCCAGGGAAAAGATATTCGCATCCATTTCAACCGGATACGGAAGAAGAAACATTACCTTCGCCACGGCTGAAAAGACAGAAATCAGTTGCCACGGCAAGGGGTGTTTTCACTATTTCCCTTTCAAAATAAGCATTATCGATATAGGAGGCCAGGACAATAAAATTATCAAGCTTGACGGTGAGGGCCGTCGCACCGGTTTTAAAATGAATCGAAAATGCGCCGCCGGGACGGGGGCCTTTCTCGAAGAAATGTCCGTCCGCCTTGATATCCCCCTCGAAAAGATGGACGGCCTGGCCAGGCAATCCCGGAATCTGGTGGAACTGGGAAGTTTCTGCACCGTCTTCTCGGCAACGGAAGTATTGGAAAAAATCCGACAGGGGAAAAAAGTTCCGGACATCGTCAAAGGCCTTTTTCTCTCCGTCATCAAGAGGGTTCTGGAAATGGAGTCCCTGACGGAATATATTGTGATGACGGGAGGCGTCGTGGCCCACAATCCGTTTCTCGTCACCATGTCCGAAGAGATGCTTGGAAGGAAGCTGCTCGTTCCCGAGCATCCCCAATTGACAGGCGCGATCGGCGCCGCACTCTACGCCATTGAAGCAGGCATGGCCGCATGAAACCGTAATGCGGGACCTCGCGTTCCCGTCCGGGAGTAGGGAGAGGGCTTTTTGCGACGCCTTCTGGATTAGCATCATGAACAGGATATCCACAATTCAACGGGAGGTGTAATATGGCTCACTGGATGAATCTCGGTCAAATGCTGAAAGTAAACGCAAAGAAGTTCCCCGCAAAAACTGCGATAAAGGATAAGGAAAGAAGCTTCACCTATCCGGAAACAAACGGACGTGTAAACCGGCTTGCAGGGAGCCTTCTTTCCCTGGGGCTGAAAAAGGGAGACAAGATTGCCGTCCTCCTCGAAAATTGTCCTGAAATCATTGAGGTTTATTTAGCTACGGCCAAAACAGGCATCGTCATCGTGCCGATAAACTTTCGGCTTGTCGGGAAAGATATCGAATATATCGTCAACAATTCCGACGCAAAAATGCTGATGGTCGACAGTGAATTCGTCCCGCTGATCGAGGAGATACGGCCGGGGCTCGGCAACATTGCCGGGGGCGGATATGTGGTGGTGGGCGGGAAGAGAGAGGGTTACGTTGACTATGAACGGTTGATCGAAGGTTCGGCAGACAAGGAACCGGAAGTTGAGGTTCTCCCGAAGGACCCGTGGATTTTGATCTACACCTCCGGAACCACCGGCAAGCCCAAGGGGGTCGTACGTTCCCACGAGTCACACATTGCTTTCTATCTGCTGAATGTGGCCGACTCCGGATTCACCAACCATGACATTTGCCTCAATGTCATGCCGCTGTGCCATATCAACTCGACCTTTTACACCTTCACTTTCCTCTATGTCGGCGGCACAGCCTATATTCATCCGGCCCGGTCGTTCAAGGCCGAAGAGATCCTGGAGATCATCGAAAGGGAAAAGATCACCTTCATCTCCCTCATCCCTACCCATTACAACCTCATATTGAACACGCCTCCCGAGGCGCGGCGCCGGAATGTCGGCTCCATCCGGAAGCTGCTCTGCTCCTCTGCCCCGGTCCGCAAAAACATGAAGCTTGCGATCCTGGATTTCTTCCCCGGCGTCGAGCTGTATGAGGCATACGGATCTACGGAGGCCGGCATCGTCACGATATTGAAACCGGAAGATCAGATGAGAAAGCTCGGTTCGATCGGATACGAGGCGGTCGGCACCGATTTTGTGAAAATCATCGACGGAGAAGGAAACGAGGCCGACATTGGAGAGGTTGGGGAACTCTATTCCCGCAGCCCGATGCTTTTTGACGAGTACTACAAAATGCCGGAAAAGACCGCCTCCTCTTTTCGGGGAGAATGGTTCTCGGCGGGGGATCTGGGCAGAAGGGATGAGGACGGGTATTATCAGATCGTGGACCGCAAGGACAACATGATCATCACCGGGGGTGAGCATGCCTATCCAAGCGAAGTCGAAGAGGTTATCGGTAGCCACCCCGCCGTCTTCGACACCGCTGTCATCGGCATACCCGATGAGAAATGGGGTGAAAGAGTGGTCGCGGTGGTTATCCCCAAGGCCGATGTCGATGAAAAAACGCTTCTCGAACATTGCAAGGACAAACTCGCTGCCTTCAAGCGGCCCAAGCAGATAATCTTTATCAAAGCCGAAGAAATGCCGCGAACGCCAACAGGGAAAATATTACATCGCGTATTGAGGGATAGATATTGCCGATAACCGGCATCGGCTCCGCCTTCTGAGTAACTTCAAAAAAGTTACTCAGCGATAAAGCGCCCCCGGGGCGTGGGTCGCTATTTTGTTTCAAGGCGCTGGTCGAATACATAAGGGAGTCCGGGAAATATCATGGCTAATCAATTCAAGGTTCTGATCCTCAACCAGATTTCGCCGGTTGGTCTGAAGCGGCTGCCCGCCGAGCGCTACATCATCGGCAAGGATGTGACAACACCTGATGCGGTGCTGGTGCGTTCCGCCGACATGCATAAACTCGACATTCCCGCCAGTGTCAAGGCCATTGGCCGCGCCGGCACTGGCACTAATAATATCCCGGTGAAGGCGATGTCCGCTCGCGGTGTGCCGGTGTTCAATGCCCCTGGGGCCAACGCCAATGCGGTCAAGGAACTGGTGATTGCCGGAATGTTGCTGGCGGCCAGAAATTTGCGCGGCGCAATGGAATTTGTTTCTGCACTCGATCCGGCTGATCCCAGCATGGAGAAGAGGGTCGAGGACGGCAAAAAAACCTACGCCGGATTCGAACTGGCCGGGCACTCTCTGGGAATGATTGGCTTGGGCAAGATCGGTTGCCTGGTCGCCGATGCAGCAATCAAGCTCGGCATGAACGTGCTCGGCCATGATCCGGAAATTTCTGTCGATGCCGCCTGGAGTTTGCCGGCGCAAGTGAAGAAAGCCAGCAGTGTAGCCGAGGTGCTGAAAAATTGCGATTTTGTCTCGATCCACGTGCCGCTCCTGGATGCCACACGTGACCTCATCAACGTCGGCAACATAGGGCAGATGAGGCCCGAGGCCATACTGCTCAACTTCTCGCGTGATGGGGTAGTCAATGTGGAAGCAGTGCTCGCTGCGTTGGAGGCAAAGAAACTAAGCTGCTACGTCTGCGATTTTCCCAGCCCGAAGGTCAATCGCCATCCGCAGGTTATTGCCTTGCCGCATCTCGGCGCTTCGACCGGCGAAGCGGAGGAGAATTGTGCGGTCATGGTGGCTGACCAACTACATGATTACCTCGAGCATGGCAACGTACTGAATGCAGTGAATTTCCCGGCGGTGATTTTGCCGCGCGAGTCGAATTACCGCCTTGCCATAGCTAATGCCAACGTACCCAACATGCTCGGCCAGATATCGACAGTGATGGCGAAAGCCGGCCTCAATATTCACAACATGATCAACAAGTCCAAGGGCGAGGTGGCCTACACGCTGGTCGACGTCGACAGTCAAGTGCCGCAACAGGTCGTTGATTTGATCGCCGCCATACCCGGCGTACTGGCGGTTCGTTATCTACCGCTGGAACCATAGAACGCATTCATCCCCGTCCACAGGACGGGGTATTCTCCTGTAGCTTTTAAAAAACCTTCGTATACTCCCAAAGCCTCCTTTTGGTCTAAAGCTTGTTTTGATATTTGTCCTTTACGTAGGCCATCGCCTCATCTATTGCCTTGGCCGTGGTGTCCAGGTCTTCCTCCGTGTGTCGGTAAGAAATATAGCCATGATGGTGCGGATGTAAAAAGATGCCTCTGCGGATAAGCTGGGTGTAAAAATCATCGCGTTTGGCCCGGTGGGTATCCGTTTCATCCTTCTTGAAGGTTATATAAAACATTGGCGCCACACCGGTTAATTCGGCGCCGACGTCGTACTTGTTAATGATGTCCCGGATTTTTTTCATTAAACGGCCGCCCTTTTCCCATATGTTGGCCAGGACGTTGTCACGTTCTAAAATTTCAATGGTTTTTAGAGCGGCAATAAAACCGTCGCTGTTCGGGAAGAAGGTGGAAGATATAAAAAGCTTCTGTGCCGCGGCCATCATCACATCGGCTTTCCCGGTAACAACACTTATTGCATATCCGTTGGCCATTCCTTTGCCCAGGACCACCAGGTCGGGGGTGACTCCATAAAGTTCTTGCGCTCCACCCATGGCGAGCCTGAACCCGGTGCGGACCTCATCAAAGACCAATACTGCGCCATACCTGTTGGCGAGCTCTCTCACACCTTCCAGGAACCCGGGCTGAGGTTCTGCCATCTTTTGATGGTTGGGATGCCCGAAAGGAGTCATCATGATGGCCGCTGTCTGATCGCCATATCTGGCCATCAAGTCCTCGAGCTGAGCAAGATTGTTGTAGCGGAATTCATGGACATCCTCGTAGAGCTTTTCCGGAACGCCCCCTTTCATCTCCACGCACCAGTCATGCCAGCCGTGGTAGCCACAGCGCATAACCTTGATCCGGTTTGTGTATGCCCTCGCAATACGGATGCTTGCCGTAGTGGCATCTGAACCGGTCTTTAAAAAAATGCTCATTTCTGAACAGGGGACGATTTCGCTTAGTTTTTTCGCGAGCTGATTCTGATACCTCTGGGTGAGCGTGAAGCAGAAGCCTTTATCGGTTATTTGCCTGATAACAGCTTCATCAACTTCTTCTTCTCTATAGCCCAGGATAATTGGCCCATAGCCGCAGAGGAAGTCAATATATCCATTACCATCAACGTCCGTTAATCTGCTGCCCTTGCCGGATTCAAGAAAGATCGGATATTCTCCTTCGATAAAATCGCTGGGTTTTCTGGCGCCCAGGACGCCGCCGGGAACTAATTTTATTGCCTCTTCAAAAAGCTCCCGACTCTTCGTTATGTTCAGTTTCTCTATGGTTTGCATGAGCTTTCCCTTTCTATATGCCTGGCACGGGCTAAATTGTCAGCATCGATGTGATCGTTTCCGTTTGATGTATTCTGGCGCCTCGTTGCAGTAATGCCGTCAGGAACTTTTCCGGATCGATGCAGCCTTCCGGGGCGACCACTCCCTTTACCGTCACGTCGCCGGCAGCAAGCATGAGAGCGGCGATAGAGGCGGGAAGTCCTGTTCCCGGGGCCATCCGGCCCGCCATGTCGGCTGTGTAGGTCACCTGTTTTCCATCTCTCTCCCCCTTGACGATCACTTTCAAGCCGGAAGACTGGGGTCCCCTATCTCTATTATTGGGAATGGCCTCCCAAAGCTTCAACGTCAGATCATAGGGGGTTACTTTTGTCCCCTTGACATCCAGCGGCTCTTTACTGAGAAAGCCGGTATCTTTCTGCTCTTTAATGAGCTGGTCCACCCAGCCGGGGATGAGCGCGCCTTTGATCACCACCCGTTTCACCCCTTTTATATAGCGGGGAATTGTGAGCGGCTGCGGATGACCCACATAGCAAACCTGACAGGCGCCGAGGGGCTCGAGAAAGGTAGCCGTCTCCACACCCGTGCCGCCTTCTACATATACTAACTTACCATCCAAATACTGGGGGATTTTACCTATCGTCATGTGGAGACTATGATCCCAGGCGGCGCCGGCGAGCTCGGCGATGCTTACGACCCAGAATAAGGAGATCTCGTCCACACGATCCAGTTTGTTCGCGAACCACTTCACTATGACGTTGTTTGTCCCCGGGTCCGATCCCATGCCGGTCAGTACGGTGATCCCGGCCGCCCGGGCAGCGTTGTCAATATCCGAGGCAAAAAGAATCTCCGCCGCCTCATAGTCATCGCAAATATCTATGTAATTGACCTTTGCTTCCACAGCGGCCCTGGCTACTGCCACCGCCGTCTTGTAGAACGGCCCCGCGCAGTTGATGACCACGTCGGCCTCCTTGATGGCGCTGACCATGCCGTGGTGATCGTTGACATCGATTTTGATGAGCGATACCTTTTCACTGGCGCGCAACTTATCCTGCATTCTACCCGGATCTGTATTTATATCACCGAGAATGACTTTCTCGATCTTATCTTGCTTTATCAGGTCACGGGAGACTCCCTGACCCATTCCGCCCATCCCTCCTATTACTAACACTCGCATTCTTAGCCCCTCCTTATAGTCTGCTTATTATTACTTATTTATATCGAAATCCCCTTCAATAAGTTCGGTCAGCACCCCGCTGAGCTTATCGGGATGGTGTATGAAGGCATACTTGGTCCCGAAGATCTCTCTTGGTTTGCTATCGATCAGTTGGACATGTTTCTCCTGGAGCTCCTGCATGGCCTGGGCAAGATCATCTACTCTATATGATATCAGGAAGACTCCCTCTCCTTTGCCGGCAATGAATTTAGCAACTTCTCCATCCGGCGCCGTTGATTCCATCAGTTCCACTGCCACCTCGCCGATGAAGTACCGCGCCACTTTTATCTTTTCCAAAGGAGCGATATACTCATAAGCCGGTTCCAGACCCAGATCTTCCTTGTAGACTTTTTTTGTCGCTTCCAGATCCTTCACGGCAAAGCTAATGTGGTCGACCTTCTCGATTTTCATCCCGGCACCTCTGCATTTTCCTTCTGCTTTTTCTCCTCGATGGCCTTCACGATCTTGTCCGGCGTGATGGGGTAATCGTGGAAATAGACTCCCACCGCATTACTGATGGCGCCGCAGTATGCCTGCGCCGCGCTCATGGCAACGGACATGCCCGCTTCCTTCGCCCCATAGGGACCATTCGGATCGATGGTTTCCACAATGATGTTGTTGATCTTCGGCATATCGATGGCCAGCGGCACCAAGTAACCGAACTGGGTGGGGTTGAGCACCCGACCCTCGTGCCACTGAAGGAATTCGCTCAACATCCCTCCCTGACCGCCCATGGCGACACCGCCTTCGAACTGCCCCTCGATGACCTGCGGGTTGAGGGCGAAGCCCACATCCTGAGCTGCCGTTACCTCCAGCACCTCCACCTGCCCTGTTTCAGGGTCTACTTTAACCTCCGCAATAACTGTCCCGAAGGAGAAAGTCTCCGAAAGCTGACCGTAGGGGTTCTTTACCCATTCGCGTTTTGGGTCAACATTGGGCCAGTAGGAACCTTCACCGCTGATCGATTCGTTGCGGCTCAGCGCAATCCGGACCGCTTTGGCGATGCTCATCGATTTTTCGGGGTTTTCCGTCACGAAGATTTTCCTGTCCCGGGCAGTGAGATTGTCAACGCCTATGCCAAACTCACCCGCCACAATCCGGAAGAGCTTCTTTTTCACATCCTGCGCCGCAAGACGCACCGCATTGCCGCCGATGAAGGTCTCACACATGGCATAGGAGCCGGGGTCACTGGGTGTCACTTCCGTATCGGCGCTGATGAGCTGAACATCATCAGGGGTAAGCCCGAGCTCCTCGGCGGCAATCTGAACCACCATGTTGTCGTTGCCCTGACCGTTGTCGACGATCCCGGTAATGACCGTAATGCCGCCATCTTCGTTCAATTTGATGAAGGCCTGGGAGCCCCCCCTGATCCCCATGGGGAAGCCCGTCTGTACCGAGTTGCAGCCGATGCCGATGCCGTGATAGGGGGGAAGCTTGCCGAACTTCTCCTTCCATCCCGACTTTTCCCCGGCTTTTACGATCGACTCCGTCATGCCGCAACTGGCCACGTAAGACTTGGTCGGCGTATAGTCCCCGGTTTGACGGGCGTTCCTGAGACGCATCGTCAGCGGGTCGATACCCAGCGCGGCGCCTATCATATCCAGTTGAATATCGATACCGCAGGCAAAGGCCCTGCCGTGGACGCGGTACATGCCCCGGATCGGTTTGTTGGTAAGGATCCGATAGCCGTTGTAGCGGACGTTGTCCATCCGGTAGGCCTGTTCCATGCAGAGGAAGGGAACGGAGGTGGCGATGGGGCCGGTAGAGCTGTATGCGCCGCCATCCATATGACAGGTGATGTCCCGCGCCAGGACCTTCCCTTCCCTGTCCACGCCGGTTTTAATTTTGGTCACCAGGGCGTGGGCCTGCCGCGTGGCCACGGTATTTTCTTCCCGCGTGTAGACAATCTTGACGGGCCGGTGGGCTTTCCGCGCCAGGAAGGCGCAGATCACATCGGCGGGCGATATTTCCGAACGGCCCCCGAAGGCCCCGCCGATGGTGATTTTTCGTACTCTCACCTTGTTAAGGGGAATTTTTAGAACGTTCGAAAGCGGCTTGGCCTTCATATGGGGGCCGGCGTTGGGCATCCATATCTCGAGGTTGCCCGCCTGGTCGAACTGGGCCACGACGGCATATGGTTCGCCCTGAAAATAGGCGTCCTCCGGGGCGCTGAATGTGTCTTCCCTGACGAGGTAGGATTCGTTAAAGCCTTTTTCAATGTCTCCTACATCAATCTTTACATGGACATTGATATTGTTCGGATAGGCATCGTGGAGCTGCGGCGCCCCGGCGGCTATGGCATCGTCAATGGTGAAGACGGACGGGAGCGCTTCGTATTGAACGTCAATGAGCTTAAGTGCTTGCAGCGCCGTATCTTCGTCGATGGCGGCGACCGCCGCTACTTCTTCGCCCATATAGCGGACCTTCTCGGTGGGGAGAAACTGCTGGTCCTGGGTGTATCTGAACACCCCCCATTTATCGCCGCACATATCCTGCGCGGTGATAACGGCCTTGACCCCCGGGAGCCTTTCCGCCTTTGAGGTGTCAATTGCCACTATCCGCGCATGAGGATAGGGCGAGCGGAGTGCCTTGCCGATAAGCATCCGTGGCAGGGTCAGATCAGCCGAGAAAATGGCCTCTCCGGTAGCCTTGGCTGCCGTATCAATCCGTTTCATATTTTTGCCAATCAGGGTGAATTTTTCCATGTCGTCTATCTCTCCTCCCCGGCCAGCGACTGGACCGCTTTCACGATCTTGGCGTAGCCTGTGCATCGGCAGACATTGCCCGCTATGGCGCGGCGTATCTCTGCTTCCGTGGGGGTCGGGTTATTGTTCAGGAGCGCATAGGAGGTGAGTATCATTCCCGGGCTGCAGAATCCGCACTGGATTGCGTGGTGCTCTACAAAGGCTGCCTGGATAGGGTGTAGCTTGCCTCCCTGGGCCAGCCCTTCTATGGTGGTAATCTTTCTGCCTTCCATAGCCACGGCCAGCGTCAGGCAGGATCGCACCGGCTGACCGTCGACAAGCACCGTACAGTACCCGCAGGCGCCTTCACCACAGCCCTCTTTTGTACCGGTGAGCTGGAGGTCATCGCGCAACACCTCAAGCAGGGTGCGGTTCGGCGGCGTCACCAAAGCATGGGTTTCATTATTCACCGTCAGGGTAAGGGAATATCGCTTCATCTCTTTCATTTCACATCCCCCTTTTTATATCGGCCCGGGCTCCCTGGAGGGCCCTTTGCGCGAGCACCCGCACCATTTTTCTCCGGTAATCCCCGGGCAGGGCAAGATTGTCCACGCCTTCCGACAGCTCATAGGCCATGTCGGCGGCCGCTGCAAAATCTGCATCCTCCGGTAATTTCCCTGAAAGCGCCGCAGAGGCCCGGGCGACAACCTTGGGCGCGCAACCGGCGGCGCCGATGACGAGACGGCTGGCGGCAAGCTTCCCGTCGGCACTGAGCGCCAGAAACGCCGCCGCAGACGCCAGCGGGTAATCAATGCTGCCCCTGATCCTGAGTTTCCGGTAAGCAGAACCATAGGCGCCGTTTTGTTTCGGGATGATGATCCCCGTGAGCAGCTCATTGTTTTCTATGGATAAAGGTTGTGTGCCCATCCCGGTAAAAAGATCAATAATGGGAATGGTGCGCCGGGAGCCGCTCTTTTCAAGGACGCATTTAGCATCAAAGGCAATGAGCGCCGGCGCGATATCGCCCAGATAAACACTGAAGCAGCGTTTGCCGCCCTTTACGGCCAGACAGCTTGCGCCGCCCCTTTTATGGCACACCCCAAGCCCCTTCAGCACTATCTCGGACTGGTTGTAGAACAGGCACCGCGTATTCTGCAGGATATTGCCCCCGATCGTCCCCATATTAGCCAGCGGCGGAGCGGCCACCTGAAAGGCGGCTTCCGCAATAGCCTTATATTTATCCTGCAGCAGGGAGGAGTCTCGTATTTCATTCAAGGAAACATTGGCGCCGATGACGATTGACTGTTCATGCTCGGCGATGCCTCCCAAATCCGGCAATTTTTTGATGTCCATTAGATAGTCGGGACTGATAAGTCTCAACTTCAGGCGATTGACAACCTCCGTCCCGCCGGCGATTATTTGCACCGTGTCCCGGTAAGTATCCAGCATCGATAAGGCTTCCAGAACGGTTGACGGTTCCAGGTACTGAAAAGGGGGAAGTTTCATGCACCACTCCTTCCTGTGTCGGCCTGCGCTTTTTCCTGCAAGGCCCGGAGCACCTTCTCCGGGGTAATCGGCAGGTCCCTGATCCGGACGCCTACGGCATCATAGATGGCATTGGCGATGGCCGGCGCCGTGGGCACCAGCCCCGGTTCCCCGATGCCCTTGGCCCCGAAGGGCCCGGCCTGCTCGTCCGTCTCCACGATGACGGCCTGGACCGGCGGCACGTCTTTGGCGGTGGGCATCTTGTAGTCTAAGAAGTTGCCGTTTTTCAGATGGCCCTTTTCGTAAATCATGGTCTCGCCGAGGGCGTAGCCGATCCCCATCAGCCCGCCGCCGTATATCTGGCCTTCCAGCAGCATGGGGTTAATGGCCTTGCCTACATCGTGGGCCGCGATGTAATTGAGGATCTTTACCTGTCCCGTCTCCCGGTCCACCTCTACCTCCACCCCGTGGACGCCGTAAGCGTAGGAGACGGAAAGGTTGCCTTTAAATTCCTTGTTAAAATTCTCGTTGGGCGGATCGTAGAAATGTTCCGCCGTGAACATCTTCCCGCCGGGAGAGTAATGAACCTTCCTCAGCACCTTGGACAGGGGCATACTCTTTTCCTTATCCTGCATGGAGAAGACGACGCCGTTTTTTATGTCCATAGATGCCGGGGCTTCGCCCATATTCTGCGCCGCCACCGCCAGCATCTTCTCCCTGATTTTCTGCGCCGCTCCCAAAGCCGAATTCCCGGCCACAAAGGTAGTCCTGCTCGCATGGGCGCCCACGTCCCAGGGACAGACGTCCGTATCGTTATTGATGACGTTGATATCATCAATGTTCACGCCGAGCACCTCCGCCACGATCTGCGCAATCACCGTCTCCGATCCCTGACCTATTTCCGTCGCCCCGGTCATGACATCGACCTTCCCCCGGTCATCCATTTTTATGATCGTACCGCAGCCGTCGGACTTGTATACCCTGGCGCCGCCGCCCACATGGATAAGCGACGCCATCCCGACGCCGCGGCCATTGCCGTTCCCTTTTTTGCCCTTCCAGTCGAGCCTCTTGACGACCTCAGCCATACACTCCTTCATCCCGCAGGAGGTGATCTGGAAATTCTGAGGCGTAAGCTCTCCGGGTTCATTGGCATTTCGGAAACGAAGCTCATAGGGGTCAAGGCCCGCCTTCTCGGCTAATTGGTCGAGCGATGATTCAATGGCAAAGGTGGCCTGGGGATTTCCGTAGCCCCGCATGGCCTGGCTGTAGGTGTTGTTAGTATAGACGCATTGGGCAACGTACTTGATGTTCGGCACCTTGTAAAGCGATGAGATGGGCATCATCATGACGGAGGGCGTCGTCGCCCCCCAGGACGTGTAGGCGCCGTTATCGAGAACCATCTCCACTTCACGGAAGGTTAGCCGACCGTCCTTGTCGCATCCCTGGGAAATCTTGGTTATCGAACACTGCCGGGGTGAGGTGGCGAAAAATTCCTCCTCCCGGGAGAAAATGAACTTGACCGGCTTTCTCGTTTTCATGGCGAGCAGGATAGCAATATATTCATAGGCGTAGGTATCAAGCTTGCTGCCGAAACCACCGCCTATGGTGCATTGAATGATCCGTACCCGTCTGCCTTTGAGCCCGAAGGCGGCGAGCGCTTCGATGTAGTCGTTCTGGGCCAGGGAAGGGATCTGGGTATTGCTGTACATCGTGAGGTTGTTGCCCGTGTCGAAAACGGCAATGCAGCCGCTTGTCCCGAGGCAGCAGTGCGTTACCCACTGGGTGCGGAAGGTATCGGAAACGACATAAGCGGACTCTTTTTTCGCCGCCTCCACATCGCCGCAGACGAGTTTCCAGGGCATCTTCAGGATATTGGACTTCATCTCCTCGTGAACGAGCGGCGCCCCCTCCTTCATGGCTTCCAGAGGGTCAAAAATCCCCGGCAACTCCTCATACTCGACTTCAATGAGTTCCAGAGCCGCCGCGGCAATCTCGGCGCTCACGGCCGCAACAGCGGCGATCTCATCCCGCGTGGAACGGACCCGGCCTCCCTTCAGCGGGGGGTTGTCCTTCATGATGCCGAACCGGAAATCGTTGGGCACGTCGGCGGCGGTGATGACAGCCATCACGCCGGGGAGGCGCTCCGCCCTGGTTGTGTCCAGTTTCAGTATTTTAGCGTGGGCATATTGACCGTAGAGAATCCCGCCGTAGAGCATGCCCGGAATTTTCATGTCCTGGATGTACAAGGCGCCGCCGGTGACTTTCAAGGGGGCGTCCCTTTTGGTGATTTTTTTCCCTACCGTTGTAAGATCGCTCATGTTCGCCCTCCACCGGCAGCGGTTTTTATGGCATCGATAATCTGCACATAGCCGGTACAGCGACACAGATTGCCGGCAATGTTGTCCTTGATGTCGTCTTCCGTCGGCTTCTCGTTCTCATCGATGAGCGCTTTCGCCGACATGATCATGCCCGCGGTGCAGAATCCGCACTGGACAGCGCCTTCATTGACAAAAGCCCTCTGGAGAGGGTGCAATTCGCCGCTTGCCGCCCTGAGCCCCTCTATGGTCGTCACGGCCCGGCCTTCAGCTTCGAGAATCGGATAGAGGCATGAGTTCACGGACCGGCCGTCGATAATGACCGTACAGGCGCCGCACTCTCCGTACCCGCAGCCTTCTTTCGTACCCGTCAGTTCCAGGACCTCCCTCAGCACATAAAGCAGCGTCCACCCGGGATCAACTTCTACCTTGCGCTCTTCGTTATTGAGCTTAAACGTGATTTCTCGCTTCATCTTTATCCTCTCACCCGGGGACACGATGCCGCATCGTGTCCCCGTCAAATCATGTCATCCGGTCTGAGCACGCGGTCCACGGAAATGAGGATGGCCCTTTTCGTGAGCACTTTGACCATTTCCCGCCGGTACCATGCCTCTCCCCGGATGCTGTCCCGCGGCTGAGCCTCTGCTGCCGCAATTTCAGCGATTTCCTCGAAAAGCGCTTCCGATATGACCTTCCCCCGGAGCGCCGCCTCCGCTTTCCGGGTGCGTACCGGTCTCGGCGCCACCACACCCATGGCGATCCGCACATCTTCACAGCGGAGTTCCTCATCTTCCAGCCGCCGGAGTATATTCGAAATGCTGTCGATGGTGCAGAAGGCATCTTTGCAGCCGATTTCACTGCCGCCGATTCGGATGGTCACGCGCACGGCAATCCCGACCATGGGGAGGTCCATGGCCTGTCTTCTCGTATGTTTGATGTAGGCAGAACCGGTATTCAGCCCGAAAGGGGGCAGATGAAAGCCGGTTACCACTTCACCCGGCCCGAGATCCACCCGGCCCGCTCCCAGGAAGAAATCATCGAGGGGGATCTGGCGTTCACCTTTAGGCCCGGCTATCTTTACGTCTGCATCGAGGACAAGGAGCGGACAGGCCGTGTCCGCTGAAGGGGCGGCATTACAGATGTTGCCGCTGACGGTGGCCACGTTGCGTATCTGCCGGGAGCCGACTTTGCCCGCGGCATCGGTAAGCGCCGAGTAGCGTTTTTGGATGAACTCGTTAGCCACGATGTCGCTGTGGGTGACCCCGCCCCCGATCTGCAAACCATCCCCAATGTCAATTGACGAGAAGTCATTGATGTTCCGGAGCGAGATCAGATGCGCCGGGGCGATCTTTTTCCGCTTGATGAGCACCATGACGTCGGTGCCACCGGCGATAAATTTGGCATTCTCCAGGCTCTCCATCAGACCGATCGCTTCTTTGATGGTGTGCGGCTTATGATATTCAAAACGCGTCACGATGTACCCCCTTTTATCAGTCTCTGTTATCAAAGACCCTTTTTGTTTTTCTCTCCGACCTCGGCAGGGCCGCATAATCAACGACCTCGACATCGCAGCTCACCATGATCTGCTGCTTTATGTCATGTTCGATGGCCTTTCTTATCGGACCGTCATCGTGGCACGGCGAGACGTCCATGGCCCTCTCCACCTTGATCAGCATACTGTCTTTCCCATTCTCGTGCCGGTCCAGGATGACCTGGTATTCACTCCCCACGCCATGGATATGCGACAGAATTTGATCGATATGGCTGGGATAGATGTTAACGGCCCGGAAGATGAACATGTCGTCCGATCTCCCGAGGATCCTGTCGTGCATAGGCATTACGCTCCCGCAGGGACAGGGCGCCGTGATGATCCTGGTCAAGTCCCGCGTCCGGTAGCGGATCAGCGGCGCCCCCTCTTTCCGGAGCGTTGTCACCACCATCTCTCCCACATCTCCGGGGGGCACTGGTTTCAGGGTATCAGGATCAAGTATCTCCAGTATGTAGTAATCCGCCCAGTAGTGGATGCCTTGATGGTGCCGGCAGTCAAGACCCGTCCCGGGACCATAGAGCTCGGTGAGCCCGGGGATATCGAAGAGCTGGTCCGCGGCAACCCCGGAAAGCTCAGAAATCCGTACCCTCATGGCGTCGCTCGACCGTTCGGATCCAAATATCATCTTCTTCAGCGCTATCTTCCCGCACAGGCCGCGCTTGTCTATCTCCTCGGCCATCAGGAGTCCCATCGAGGCGGTGCAACACATGACCGTCGTCTGGAAGTCTTCGAGAAACTGGCACTGCATATCGAGGTTGCCCGGGCCGGCCGGGATGGCCATGGCGCCAAACCGTTCGCAGCCATTCTGGAACCCCCAGCCTGCCGTCCAGACGCCATACCCTACGGCGATCTGAACTCTGTCTTCGGCCGTGCAGTCTGCGTAGGCATAACACCGGGCAAACATCTCCGCCCAGTCGTCGATGTCCTTGGCGGTGTAGCAGAGGATCTTTCTCTTGCCCGTCGTGCCGCTGGAGGCGTGTATCCGCACGACATCCTTAAAGGGTACGCTCACGAGCGGGAAGGGATACCCTTCCTGGAGGTCCTTGCTCGATACAAAGGGGAGCCTTTGTATGTCGTCCAGTGTTTTGATATCGGCCGGTTTTACACCGGCTTCGTCAAACTTGGCGCGGTAATGCTGCGAACCATTATAGGCATGTGTGACGGACCACTTCAGACCTTCCAGTTGCAAGGCCAGCAACTCCTGAGCGGTCTTCACTACCGGCATAAAAGGTTTTTCCATCTGCTCCTCCTTTACCAAAGCAGCTTTCCGCCTACTTGCGGTAGGCCTTTACTTTTTACCGACCCCGACTGGTAATCTATCTTCCTATACCATTAGTGTCAATAGTTTTAGGGTAATCGGGGGACATAATACAGATTCACAACAGGTCAACGCCATCAATTGGTATTATGTCCCCCGAATTCATCGATACGGAGGAGGGACTCACCCTCCTCGGCTTCGACCGGCCGCCGAAGACCGGCGCGAAGATCCGCTGACAATTAATAAAGGTGCTAACGCGAAAATCAGCGGGAGGCCCGATTTTGGGCCGATCCGCTGGATTGACTGGTTCGGCGATTCTCACAAGTCTTCAGGAGTAAGGCCGGTATGCTTGGCGATCCGTGCCAACATCTTCGGGCCTATTTCTTCACGATCATGGAATGCAAAAACGTAATCAGGCCAATCGGGACGGACAAGAACACGATGAGAAGTGCCGTGCTGCCGTTTGATTATCCAACCAATGCTAAGCAAGGCAGCGAGGATTTGTTGAGCTTTTGTTGACGGCCATCGGCTCATGCTGAGACCGTGAATACTTCCTTAAGTTCTGGAATCTCTTCCTCATGTTCCAGTCGGTCAGCCATGATTCGCAAGGCTAATGCTTCTGCCTTTGAAATGGCTTGGTTACGGGTATCTCCGTAAACCATGACTCCGGGAAGCTCCGGGATTTCAGCAATCCAGCGGCCATTTTCTTCTCTCTCGATTTCGATCTTCATAAATCCCCCTCTCGAATATGATACCCCACTTAGAGGAGCATGTGCAAGCTTTGTTTCCCTTCGCTGAACGTTACGCTTCAGTTTACGGTTTGCCCGCTGCGGGCAAACCGTAAACTGAAAGCGGTGGTTCGGTCTTTAATCATTAGTCGCTTCCTCTTCTGTCGCTTCGAACGTTAAATTACCGATGACTATTTTAATGGCTGCAGACATTTTCCTACCTCCGATCAATCAGCATTACATTTACACCATCTTCGGCATAAGCGCCCATTTGATATACCATGACTCGTTTTTCGCAATTTGATCAAGGCAAACGATTCCGCCTGTCTGAAATTTAATGATTGATTTATCCGGTGATCCGGTTATCAAGTAAGAGACAAGCCGCTCCATGAAAGGAAGATGACCAACAAGCATGGTGTTTAGCGCTGGATCAAGTTCCGGCGCTATTATTATGACGTCATCATATGGGTTGATTGCTTTGATTTCTGTTACCCCCGCAGATGGTTTCAGATAATTGAAAAAGATGTCAGCCGTCTGCCTTGCTCTGGTTTTACCGCTGTGAGAGATCTGTGAGACCGGAATTTTAAATGCAGTAGCCAGTTGAGCCATTCCGTCAACCGTTGCCTTTCCTGCTTCCGTTAAAGACCGGTCCGGATCAGCGGCCTCTGAATAGGCTTCACCATGTCGTACAAGATAAAGAGGCATGACGGTCTCCTATTGATCTCAAAATATGATCCCTTTTAATCACTTTGCAAATACTTTTCTCAACACATTTGATGGCTTAAACGTAACCACCTTTCTCGCATCAATGATTAGATCTTTACCGGTCTGGGGGTTCCTGCCCTTTCTGGCTTTCTTCTTCACCACGGTCCACTTGCCGAATCCGGAGATCATAACGGGCTTCCCGTGAGACAATTCGTCCTTAATGATTTCAAAAAGACCATCTAAGCCAGCCATGGATTCTTTCTTCGTAAGGCCGGTTTTGTCCTGAACCCGTTTGACCATCTCATTCTTTGTCAGCGCCATAAATTCCTCCTTAAGGATTATCGATGTTGTGATGAATTAAAATATCTCCGCCTTATCCCCAGAATATTCCGGTCCTGTCATCGTCAAGGGCCTTGAGCATATCATCAAAATCAGCGCTCGGTTTTATCAGGTCATAAAGATACCATCGTGAGTTTCTATCCATGCAGTACAGTGTCCATTTCTTGGTTTCATTATCAAAGCGGAATTGGGCCACAGGATTCTCTGTCCATATGGAAGGGTTTCTAAAATATGGCCTTGTTTCAATGAGGGTGACTTTATCCCGAATAATCTTAAAGGATGCTGTCTGTTTTCCCGGGCGCGGCTACGATCCGATGGATGGAATTCGTGTTTTGTGGCGCTCCCGACGAGGTCATTCCCCTGCCCCATGATCCTGTTGAGAGACCTTTGCACAACCCACATCCCGTCATTGCGAGGCGCTTATGCGCCGTGGCAATCTCTCTGATCATGCATGGTGACTTATGAGATTGCTTCGTCGGCTGTTGCCTCCTCGCAAAGACAAAAACAGATGTTGTGCAAAGCTCTCGTTGAAGCTTGCGGAAGGAACCCGATTGCTGTTTTACGATGAAACAAGCCAGCCGAAAAGCGGGATTACTGAATCATTTTATATACGGTTTGTCAATGATTTTACGGATGATTATTCATAAAATATCACTGGTGTCCCAACGTTGATTTTTGAGAGCACCCTAACTTCATAAAACGTGGTCGTATTTGACGTAAAATGCCATTTATCGATTTGAAATTTTTCCCCCGGATGTGCCAATCTCCCTCATCAATGAATGAGGAGGC
>JAURXV010000152.1 GCA_030654195.1 Syntrophales bacterium
CGGAAGAAAACGGTCGTAATAGCCGCCTCCGTAGCCCACCCGTCTTCCCTGCCTGTCGAAGGCCACGGCAGGGATGAGAACCGCATCGATCTCCTCCCGCGGCACGGGTATCAGCCGATCGGCCTTCGGTTCGCGAATCCCGTAGTGGCCCGTTTCAAGCTCGTCGAAGCCGCCGAGAAGGCAGGGCATAAGCACCCGCCCCTCCGGACGGCAGAGAGGAACGACGATCCGCTTCCCTGCATCCCAGCCCCACACGATCAACTCGTCGGTCACAACCTCGCTTCCGAAACTGAGGTAAACCATCAGCGTGGATGACTCCCGGATCTCCCGGAGCTCCATGAGCCGCCGGACGATCTCACCACTCTTCGCCGCAATCACCTCCAACGGCATGGCGTTTCTCAGCGTCATGATCTTTTTTCGGATCCCCCTCTTGTCGGTCATTTCATCCATCTTCAACTCCCACTCCAATCCCGGCAACCCCGTTACAAGTCTCCCAACCGTCATGCCCGCGAAAAGCGGCATTCGGAAATCGCTGTCGCGACCGGACTCCGGGTCAAGCCCGGAATGACAACGGACGGGCGCCCCGCCTATCCCTTCCCCCTCATCTCGGTCACCAGGCCGTCTTTGTTACTGTCTGCCGTCCGAATGTCGTCATCGAATCAGCCCGGCTTCCTGAAAGCTGAAATAGCCCTTCCGGGTCACTATCACATGATCCAGAACGCGCAAGCCGAGGATCTTCGCTGCTTCGGTTAATTGTTCGTGCATCCGCAAATCGGCCTCGCTCGGCTGTAGGTCGCCGGATGGGTGATTGTGGGCGAAGATGACAGCGGCAGCACGGTCGGCGATAACGTCGGCGAACACCTCGCGCGGATGAACCGAATTCTTGTCGAGAAGTCCGATCGTTACCACCCGCTTTTCGATAACCTCGTTTGCGCCGTTCAGGGAAATGCAGACGAAATACTCTTGCTGTTTTCCGGCAATGTCGGCCACCAGCGGCAACACATCCTGTGCGACCGTGATCTTGACGGTGTCTTTTAGTAGGTGCCGCCGGGCGAGTTCAAAGGCTGACAGGATTTGCCCGGCCTTGGCAAGTCCCACACCGGGAACGGCCTGCAAGTGATCGAGCGTTAACCCGGTCTTGTGCTCCCGAATCAACCCGGCCACCTGCCGGGCAATCGTGCGCACATCAACGCCAGCCGTGCCCATGCCGAGAATCGCGGCGACAAGTTCCTCATCGGTCAGGGCAGAAGCACCCTTCTCCCGCAGCTTTTCGCGCGGGCGGCTGTGTTCCGGAAGGTCTTTGATGGTTTTCATGGCTGTCTTCCTCGTCTCTATCCGGACACAATGTCCGGATTCCTGTCCGGGTAACCCTGTCTGGTGCGCCGGGACGGTGGCGCCCGGACATCTCAGCGAGACCCTTGGCCCAATAGCCCTTTCCTCGATGGTGATGATGTGCCATCCCGCCATAATGGCGCTTTTTTTGCGCAATTCTAATTCCTGAACTACAAAGCAACCGAAATCGCGACACTCTGTCGCGAAAAGTGTCGCGATTCCAAGCCTTTCGCTCCAGCGAACACCTCATAGCGACAGCACAAGCAAGCCACTCTTGCCGTCATGAACGAACCACCTCATATCAGGCAGCTCGTCCAGCATTGACAGGCTGCATCTGCCGCCAGCATCGAAAGAAAGTATTCGATGTACAAGGTTAGTCGCCATCTGTTTACTTCTTGGGCTCAAGTGTAAAGATCAATTCTTTTGCCATTTGTCGTGCTTGTCGACCTTTGCCAGTCTCAGCCATGCGCACATTTCCCCCAAGAGTACTGAACTTACTGTTCACTGTCTTGGTTTTTACTACAAAAAGGCCCGCCGCCGTCTCTCTGATGATCTCGCCGGAAAGTCCGTTTGAGCAATCATGGTCGGGAAATGTCAGGATTGCCTTGGCACCCCTCTCTGCAACAGTCCCCAGAAGTTCCTGCAACGCAGCGAATGCATGTGTTTTGACGCTGAACTTCGACTGTGGACGCAGACTGCGGGCCGGATACCTTCCAACACCGGACACTTCGCCGGATGCACCTACGGCAATCGTTTCAAGCACATGGTAGAAACGGCTGTACTGAACGCTGGAATACGGTGGATCAATAAAGACCAGATCACCTGCCTGCAACTGGTTTGCCATAGTGTTTGCGTCAGCCACTCGTGCCCGCGCCTTTATCCTGGCATGTTGAGGCGCAATCACTCGCAATGCCTGTTGCGTGCAGACCGTGATGTCTCTGCTCCACGCTTCCTTAAGAAATCTCTTTGCTGTGCTTGTGGGTTGGAATGGCTGCGCCGTGTGTCCGGGTGATGCGGCGCAACGGCTGGCCGCAAAGATCAACGCGGCAAGTGCTAAGGTGTGGACCGGTTCATGTTCGGGAATGGCGCAGCGAAGAATGTCAATCCACGTGGCCTGCAACGGGCTGAAGTAGTGACCACCGTAAGCATGGGTAACCGGCCACGCCCTCCGGGCTTCGCTCCAATCCCGGAATGCCGCAACATCTCCACGGGTAAGGATCCCGACTTCGGGAATTCGGATACGCGGGAATGATTGTTGCGCCGCCCCAAACCATTCTTCCCAAATCCGATCTGCATCCAATGGTTTGTCGCGAGCAATGATTGCTTCCGTGAGGATGACGGAGAACATTTGAAGGTCCGAAGCCAGAACCGGCAATGCCGCTTGTTGGGCAACGAAACACGCCACTGCACCGGACCCGGCAAAGAGATCAACAAAACGTTTTGCGTCCGCGCACTCGACACGAAGCAACGTGCCAAGTCCATTTTGTAGCATCCAGCGTTTTGAACCCATGTACTTCATAAAAGTTGATCCTTATACATGCTCAAGTATTTCGGTTCCACAATCTGAAAATCGAGGAAGCTCGGACACCATTCAGGTTTTCTTTGGGCATTCCAGAACCGATTGCTGCTGCCTAAAACCTCGTCAACGAATTTCCGAAATTTGATCATGCGATGATAAGCGATCAACTGAACGTTCTCGGTGTCGGGATACGATTCAGTCTTTGGAATAGGGGCGTCCGAGAGTTCAACGTTTGCGATCTTTTCCACTCGTGCTTTCAGATACGCCTCATCCAACGCCTGAAACTTCGGGAACTGGTTGATGTGATCAAAGTAGTTGGCTTTGCTTCGGTGGCCGCTGTCAGAACGCGCTTGCCCTTCTTCGTTCTTCGTGAAGAATGGGTCAGCCGCAAACCGCGCATGATTCTTCACGGTCTTCCAGTAGAATTTGTGTTCACGATCACCACTTTGTCTCTTCGTGATGTGACAAATGTACTGCCCACCCCTCACTTCCACCTGGAGGATTCTTCTTTTTCTCTGCAATTGAAAATACCCGAGAAGGTGCGCGAAGGCTCGGATTGAGTAATGGCTTGAGTAATAGCCAGAGACGGAAGACCACAAGGGGCTGGCCTTCGTGAGAGAGGTGGAAACAAGGAAGCTGTGAACCGACCGATGCCACATCTCAACCGATGCCGTTGCGAAAAGCGCAAGCGTTGCGGCGTCAACGGTACTTATTTCCCCTGTCGCCGTATCGACGATAGTGGCCAATTTCTCAGATAAGGTGCCCGGAGCCGGGAGTGCCTTGGTGGCACTCCTATGCTGAAGGCCGCTGAACATTACGTCGATCTGTTGACTGATGGTATCCGCAGGCATTTGCAGTCACTTCCCAAGTTTAGAGAACACCATTTGACGATTTTGGTCAGCGAGCGCCGATACCTCATTGGGCTTTGTAGTCTTGCTGATATTGTTCTTGCCGGCCACAACTGCCCACAATGAATTCCGAAAACGCCCGATGCCGCCGCTTCCCAGGTACCCGCGTTCTTTGAACTTGTCCTTACCGATGAATACACCGTCTTCAAGGAGATTGGCCCTAGCGGCGACATCTTTGAGCCAATCGGTCAGGGTCGCCAGTGCCTTGTCCGAGACGAGTGAGACTTTCTCTTCCTTGAGTTTCCAAATCATCGCCGGAATCAGGGCGATCACTGAAACCAGGATGCGACCTTGGTAGGCGACATTCTGCGGGGTGAGTTCAATCTTCTTAAAGTGGGACTTGCTTTCGAACCTGCCTGATGCTTGCAGCCATGCCGTGAGGCACTGGGAGAGGAATTCCGTCTGCATCACCAAACTGCGAATGTCATGTTTCTCCATTGTGTCGAGCACATCCTCAATTGCGCCGTTGAGAGTGGCAAGGGTGATAACATCCTTAACACCGTAGCGAATACCGGGAATCTGGATCATGCCAACCAGCGGACCGGTTTCGAGCATCAGTTTGCGGCCGATGTCCTGTGCCCGTTCCTTCAGATCGAGGACTTCACGCGCACCGCGAGCGGTTGGAAACAAATCGGCCACAAGGGAGCGGTCAACCTTCTTCTGGTAGAAATTGACGTCAATGAAGATTTGCGCCTGTTTGCGCGGTGGACCATCCGCCGGATCCAAGTCCAGAAACACTTCTGCCGGGATCTCCCATCGGGCATTGATATCCTTCTCGCGCCTGATGCAAATGGCAAGATATGCTCCATTGATACGGTGCTGACCATCTATCACCGAGAAGTTCAGTTTGTCGTCGTTCTCGTCGAAGATCAGATTTGCCGCGCCGGGCTCCTTCGGGATATCGATGTCTTCGATCTTTGCTCCGTTTACGTGGAGCAACACATTGGAGAAGGTTGGAAATTCGCTACGTTGAAAGCCGATGACTTTGCCGACTTTCGGCGGCCATTCCCTGCCGGGTTCGTGTTTCTTCGGCTGATAGATGTCCTTGAAGTATTTGTTCACATGGTCGGGCGCGTCCAGGATTTCCTCTTGAAGTAAGTATGCGGCAATCGCCGCGACGCGCTTCCAGTCCAAGGAGCGTTGAATTGCCTTCACTTTCTCCGGGTCGCGGTGGGGCGAATGCGGCGTGCCGGGCCACCATTCCATCAGTTTGGCGACGTCTAGCGCGCACAGGCAATGCTGCTTGTCTTGTAGGTTGCTGGGCGCAAAAGGGTTCTCCGGTACGATTACCGATAGCCGCTGTATTGACGGCGCTTTTCTCGTGCTCATAATCCGCCTTTCTCGCAACACTCATCGGTTGCCGTCAAATCATGTCTCCAAAACCTAATCTTCTTCTAAACAACTGTAGCCACTTTCATTAGTGTCCATTAGTGCCCGAGGATCGCGGTGTACTTTCTGCTTCATTTCAACACGCTATTACTCTATCCGATTCGGGCGACTATTGCACTACATTATGTATAAAAGTCGCTTTAGGCAGACATTTGTCGCCCCTCCATCGGACTTATGCCTCTTTGCGACCATTCTACCCTTCGCCCCACACCTCCGCCAGCTTCTCCTGAATCTTCTTCTCGAACACCTCGATCAGTTTCCGGTTCGCCTCCACCAACGCCCGCTCCACCTCCAACTCCGCCACAATCCTGTGCTGGATGTCGATGGGCGGGAGGGGGACGGAGACATTCTTTAATGCGTTCCCATTGAACTGGGGTTGTCCACCACCGGTGACCAATGACTTTGCTTGCGCCCAGTAAGCATCCGTCTGAGCAAAAGCCCAGTAGTAACCGGGTAAGACAGCGGTAGTTAAGCGTATGCGGATGAGATACGAAGCAAATACCGCCGTTTCATTTGAATCAAACAATAGCGTCTTGCCATATGTGGCACCTGTTCTGGCAACAAGCACATCGTTACGCATGAGAAGATACGGTTTTGCTTCATCGTTCAAGTCGACAAACTTCACCGCCGACTCAGACAATCTTCCATCTTGCGTAATATCCGTAATTCGGATGAACCTCGCATGGCCCTCGTCTTTCGCGCTTGCCGTCAACCCGTACTCCAACGAGGCAATATCTGCGAGTGGTTTGATCGACCACGTGGGATCTATCTTGATGGTGGGTTTGTAGTTGGCGAGGATCTGGCGGGCGCCTTCGATGATCTTCCGGTAGCCCTCCAACTCCGCCACCATCTGCTGCTGAATCGACAGGGGCGGCAAAGGGATTTCGAGATGAGAGAAACTCGTCTTGGATATTTCCTTGAACGTTCCGCCCGAAGCCATTTGGTCCATCACGGGCACGAGTCGCGCCACGGCATAGGCAACGTAGCGCTCATTAACTTGGTCAAAGTCGTCTATGACAATATTCTTGAACCCTTGATTGGTTGCCATTGGCTCCAAAGCAAGGCCAATCCGCCCGATCGTCGCTCGCGATGAAACCAAAACCGTTCGCTTTGGTAGCAGAACGGCAGAGGAGTTCTTCAGACCAGTTTCAGAGATCGTGCGCTGGGTATTCTTGATTTCTGTGAACGATTCACCTTGTGGGAGATCAACGAGAGTCACCCAGCGGATGTCACCACCCCAGTATTCCGGTACGGTCGACGAGGGCGTTCCTCCTGATTCGATGGTAAAGAAGCGCGCATCCCCCAATTTCACCATCGGCCACTTGCTTTGGACGGCGACGGCCTTGCGGTAGCGGTCACCGGAGAGGATGATGTGGGGGGATTCCAGAAGCCGCTTGCGGCTGATGGTCAGAGCCAATTTGCTTTCTTGTGTTTTTTGTTCCTTTTTGTGGCCATCCAGTATCTCGAACGCTTCCGGCAGGTCGTTCTTCCCGTTCGGTCTTCGCTGCGCGCCGAGTTCAAAGCCGTCGCTCTCCACCTTCACGAACAGGACTTCATCCGTCCGCCGGGCCAGGTTGCGGTCCAGGAACAGGATGCTCGTCTTGACGCCGGAATAGGGATTGAACACGCCGGCAGGCAGACTGACCACGGCCCAGAGATAGTTCTCGACGAGCATCTTCCGCAGGGCCTTGTAAGCGTTCTGGCCCTGGAAGATTATCCCTTCCGGCACGATGATGCCGGCCCGGCCTCCAGAGTTGAGATGCTCGGCCATGTAGTCCACGAATAGCACTTCACTGCGCTTGGCCTTGATCGAAAACCGGTTGTGGGGGCGAATGCCGCCTTTGGGCGACATGAACGGCGGGTTGGCAAGGATCACGTCGCACCGCTCGTCCCACCGCTCCTCGCTGGTGAGCGTGTCGTACTCGTGAATGACCGGGTTCGGGAAGCCGTGCAGGTACAGATTCGCGCGGGAGAGGCGCACCATGTCCGGCGCGATGTCGTAGCCGCGAAAGTTGGTCATCAGCCGGGCGCGTTCATCCGGGGTAAGGTTCTCGTTGTTTATCAAGATGTGCTTGAACGCCGAAACGAGAAAGCCCGCGGTACCGCAGGCGGGGTCGAGGACGGTTTCGTGCTTCTTCGGATCCACCACAGCGACGATAAAGTCAATAACGTAGCGGGGCGTGCGGAACTGCCCGGCATCACCCTGGGTGCCGAGAACGGACAGCAGGTATTCAAAGGCGTCGCCTAGACGTTCGCTGTGGTCATAGGAGAAACCGGCGATTTCTTTCAGGAAGAGGTTGAGGGTTTCAGGATCGCGGTACGGCAGGAACACCCCTTTGAAGATGTCCCGGAAAAGCTGGGGAATGTTCCTGTTTTCGTTCATCTTCTCGATGCCCTCGGCATAGAGAAGCAGGCGTTCATGGCCGCCGAGCCGCTTGTCGAGCAGGTTGGCCCAGCGGTACTTCTTGAAGTCGCCGGTGAAGAATGTCGCCTTGCCGCCGAGTTCCTCGGACTGGCGGTCCATGTCGTCCATGAATTTGTAAATCAGGGCGATGGTGATCTGTTCCACCTGCGATTTCGGGTCGGGCACCTTGCCGACCAGGATGTCGCGCGCGGAGTCAATGCGGGATTTGGTTTCGGTATCAAGCATGACGCAGCCCCATGCGGTCGGAATTTGAGGTCACAAATTGTGACCTCAAATTCCAAAACTCATCTAATATTTCTGCCATCTTATTCTCCTATGCCGCAAAAGCGTTCAGTGAAACGTAGTCCTTCACATATTCCGGGATAACTTCGCGCCACTGGTCGAGGGCGCGGACGTCCGCAAGCGACACCTTGGGATTGTCCGCCAATCGTCCGAACTCGCGGGAATCCACAATCGTCCGAACGCTGCCGTCGGTCAGGTAGGCCTTGAAAAATTGCCGGATAACCGGCATATGGGCGGCATCCGGCTTGTGGATGGAAACGAACTTCGCCAACTCTTCTTCGAGCAACTCGTCCTTGGTCTGGAAACGGTCTATCTCGCCAAAGGCTTTTGCCAGGATCTCGCGGAGGGTAATCCTGCGGTCGATCTGTACGGCCTTGCGGAGTTTGTCGAGGTTGAAGAAATCCTCCGGTTTGTTGAACAGGGCGGCAACGACCATCTCTTCCGCTCCCTTGATATCGCCACGCTCGTAGCGATCCCGGACCTCCGGCGTGGCCTTGACCTTGTCCTCGAACTTCTCAAAAAACTTGCGGTCAATCTTCATGCCGTAAACCGGCACGGCATACTCTACTTGTGACTTGAGCGGGTCGGGATCAACATTGGTAAAGTCGTCCGGTCCCGGCGGAGGCGGTGGGGGCGGCGGTGATGGTGGCGGCCCAGTCGGCCGCAACGGCGGCAGTTCAATGACCTCGTCGTAGTTGAACTTCTCCTCGAAGTATTCGCAGTTGGCGAAGTAGTCAAAGAGTTTGAACTTTCCCTTTGGTTTCGCGTGTTCCTGGACCTGCCCACCTTCCTTCTCGACGTGGCGGAAAATGTATTTTCGTGTTCCCCGGCCCTTGATCTGGATAAAATCGGTCGGCGAAAAAATCGGGCGAAGCAAAACGATGTTCAGGAGGTCTTCGCAGTCGTAGCCGGTCGTCATCATGCCGACGGTCACGCACACGCGGGTCTTCGAGCTCAGGTAGCCTTCCAGAAAGCGGGTGTGGCCGTTCAGGTTGTTGTTGGCAAAGCTGATGGCCATCTGCTGGGCGTCCTGAACTTCGGGAGGAGAGGTTACTTGGACGGCAAAATCTGAGTTGTACTTGCCTGGAAACATGCTATGCGCCAGTATGTTCAGGGCTTGTGTGATCCGGGTCGCGTGATCCTTGCGCACACAGAAGACAATGCTTTTCCCAATTTCCCCACTCAGCGGATCACGAAAGGCGTTCTTCAGGAAGGTTTCGCAGAAGACACCGTTGGTCTCGTCCGAGAAAAACTTCTTCTCAAAGTCCTTGCCGAAAAAGGTCTGCTCGACCAATTCCCCGTCTTCGTTCTCCTGCATGACGGAATAGCCTTCTTCGGCGAGCAATTCCGTGGTGATTTCCGTCCGCGCGTCCACGACGACCGGATTGATCAGGTAGTCTTCGCGCACGCCATCAATGAGGCTGTAGCGAAAGGTCGGCTCGCTGCTTTCGCAACCGAATGTCTTGTAGGTGTCCAGCAACTGCCGGCGCTCCCAATCGCGCGGATCGCGCCCGCTGATCCTGGCCGGGTCAATTCTCTTTAGGTAGTCCTTCGGCGTTGCGGTCAGGCCGAGCTTGTAACCGATGAAATACTCGAACACAGCACGGCTGTTGCCGCCGATGGAGCGGTGCGCCTCATCCGAAATCAGGAGGTCAAAATCGGTTGGTGAGAACAGCCGCCTATATTTGTTGTTGAATTGCAGGCTTTGGACCGTGGAAACCACGATCTCGGCATTGCGCCAGTTGTCGCGGTTCTCTTTGTAGATGACCGTGCGGAAATCGTTCTTCAAAAGGCGGACAAAGGCTTTCCATGCCTGGGTTTCGAGTTCAAGGCGGTCAACGAGGAAAAGAACCCGCTGGGCGTTGCCCGTTCGCATGAAGAGTTTGATGACGGCGGCGGCGGTCAACGTCTTTCCAGTGCCGGTGGCCATTTCAAACAGAAAGCGCGTCTGGCCTTTGCGAACGGCAGCCTGAAGCGCCGCCACCGCCCGAAGTTGATACGGACGGAGGAACTTCAGTTCGGTATCTTTGATGAAACCATCACGTTGACCGGGATCGTTCCACCGGGGATCGTTCCGGTAGTTCGGATTCTGAGTTGCCGCAACGTAATCGGTCTCGATCTTTTCGCCGACCAGAGCATCGGGGTTAGGCTTGAACGCGTGAAAGTGCCCCAAAGAATCCGGCGTCGGGAACTCGGTTATCAGGACGGGGTTACCCTGCTCAAGATCCCAGAAGTAATGCAGATTGCCGTTGGACAGGATGACAAACCGGACATTCTGCGAATGGGCGTATTTCCTGGCTTGTTCCTTACCGACAAGAGGGTCGAACTTCTCCGACTTGGCTTCGAGAACGGCTATCGGGAAGCCGCGTTCATCCAGCAGGAGGTAATCAACGTAGCCGCTCGCGGTTTTTTCGAAGTCGTCGCCGAAGGCATCAAGGGTCTTTTTCTTTAGCTTGACGTGGGTTTCAAGGGCGATGTTGGCGGGACCGCTCTCGTCATCGAAAAACCGCCAGCCCGACCTTCGGAGGAGACGGTCGATCAGAATTCGTGCTTTCGCCTCTTTCGACATTTGTTGTTGTCTTTCTTCATCTTCTATATTGATCAAACTCTGCTAACTTAAAAAACATATAATTCCCTTGGCAGGTCTTTAGCAATCATTTTTCTTGACCCCGGTTACCCCTCGCCCCCCATCTCGAGCATCAGCTTGGTCAAATCGCGGATCCGGTCCCGGAGGAGGGCCGCCTTTTCAAATTCCAGCGCCTTCGCCGCCTGCTTCATCTCCTCCTTGAGCCCCCGGATCACGACGGGAAGCTCTTTCTCGGAGGCGTAGGTCGCCGCCTCTTCCGAAACCCCCACCGGCACGGTCACGTAATCGGCCTCATAGACGGAGCCGAGGATTTGACGGATCTCCGTTTTAATGCTCTCCGGCGTGATCCCATGCTCCTCGTTGAAGCCCGCCTGCAGAAGCCGCCGTCGTCGGGTCTCGTCGAGACATGTCCGGATCGCGGTGGTGATCGTATCGGCGTACATGATCACCTGCCCCGCCACGTTCCGGGCCGCACGGCCGCTCGTCTGGATCAGCGAACGCGCGGAGCGGAGGAAACCTTCCTTGTCGGCATCGAGGATCGCCACGAGGGAGACCTCCGGAATGTCGAGCCCCTCGCGCAGCAGGTTCACGCCGATGAGACAGTCGAACTCGCCCATCCGGAGATCGCGGATGATCTCCACCCGCTCCAGCGTGTGGATGTCCGAATGGAGATACTTCACCCTCACCCCCAACTCCTCGTAGTAGGCGGTCAGGTTCTCTGCCATCCGTTTCGTCAGCGTCGTCACCAGGACCCGCTCGCCCCTCTCCGCCCGTTTCCGGATTTCGCCAAGGAGGTCGTCCACCTGGCCGGTCACGGGTTTAACAATGATCTCCGGATCCATCAGGCCCGTCGGCCGGATGATCTGCTCCACGACGCGCCCCCCGGCCTTTTCCAGCTCGTAGGCCGCCGGCGTCGCCGAGACGCAGATCCGCTGGTTCGGGAAGGCGTCGAACTCGTCGAAGCGGAGCGGCCGGTTGTCGAGGGCGGACGGGAGGCGGAATCCGTAGTTGACGAGGGTCTCCTTCCTCGCCCGATCGCCCCGGTACATCCCGATGAGCTGGGGGATCGTCGCGTGGCTCTCGTCGATGAAGATGAGGGCGTCCTTCGGAAAGTATTCCATCAACGTCGGGGGCGGCTGGCCCGATTTCCGGCCGGTCAGATGGCGGGAGTAGTTCTCAATGCCCGAGCAGTAGCCCATCTCCTCCATCATCTCGATATCGAAATGGGTCCGCTGTTCCAGCCGCTGCGCCTCGAGGAGCTTGTTTTCCGCATTCAGCTCCCGGAGCCTCTCGCCCAGCTCCTCCCGAATTGCGATAATCGCCCGTTTGAGGTTCTCCTGTGTCGTCACAAAGTGCCTGCCGGGATAGACCGCCGTCCGGCGGAGCGTTTCCAGTTTTTTCCCCCGGAGCGGATCGACGATGGAGATCGCCTCCACCGTGTCGCCGAAGAACTCCACGCGGATTGCCTTCTCCTCTTCGTAGGGGGGGAAGATCTCGACGACGTCGCCCCGGACGCGGAAGGTCCCGCGGTGAAAGTCGATGTCATTCCGCTCGTACTGGATCTCAACGAGGCGGGCAAGCATGGCGTCCCGCTGGACCTCCATCCCCACTTCCAGAAAGAGGAGCATCCCCTGGTAGGCCTCGGGGGAACCCAGGCCATAGATGCAGGAGACGCTGGCCACGATGATCACATCCCGCCGTTCCAGCAGGAAGTGGGTTGCCGCGTGGCGGAGCTTGTCGATCTCCTCGTTGATCGCGGAGTCCTTTTCGATATAGGTGTCGGTGCTGGGGATGTAGGCCTCGGGCTGGTAGTAGTCGTAATAACTGACAAAGTAGGCGACAGCGTTTTCCGGAAAGAGGGATTTGAACTCCCCGTAGAGCTGGGCAGCGAGGGTCTTGTTGTGGGCGATGACGAGGGCGGGTCGGTCGACGGCGGCGATCACGTTCGCCATCGTGAAGGTCTTCCCGGAACCGGTCACCCCAAGGAGGACCTGCTGCCCGTGCCCCCCCTTCAAACCCGCAACAAGGTTCTCGATGGCCTGCGGCTGATCGCCCCGCGGCTGAAAATCGCTGACCAGATGAAACGCACCCATGCCCTTCCCCCCGGATCGGCATCCTGACACAATTCCCCGGGGATGACAAGAGAGCAATGGGCAGCGGGCGGATGCGGGAACGCCACCCACCTGCATGAAGCCCGCAGGAGCATTCCTGTATCTTGACTCGGTTACGTATAGCACCTGTCAAGTCCTTACCATCAATGCACGATGAAAAGTGAAGACTACCGTTTGAAAGCAGTAACGCTTGCAGGAGAATGCCAGGAGTTATTCGTGGCCTCAGTCTTTGCATTTCACACGGGCAAAGCCGTTATGGAAATCCCCGCAATCCAGATACCGATAAATCACCTACCGGACGTAAGGTCACCAGAATCCGTACTGTCTTGAGAAATGTTCATCAGAAAAAGTTTTTTTAGGCTTCCGCAAACTGTATCGCTCAGCGTTCCTTGCCCCTTCACAATCTCTACAGTGTAGAGCCCCAATATCTTGTACAGGGGAAGAAGGTGCGGGGTTTTGGATCCGATTTCCAGGAGATGATTTTCAATCGTTTGAATATCGCCTCTTGCGATAGGGCCGGTTAGGGCATCATGGACGCCCATTTTTTCGATGTTTGAGAGGGTGCCATCAATGAGGGGTTTTAAGACTCTGAAGGCGTCAGCCGCCGGTACTCCGGCTTGGCGGATCAGATTAAGAGAGAGATCGAGGAGCGTTACGAGGTAATTTGACGCAACTACAGCGGAAGCATGGTAAAGAATTTTGGCTTCCGTCTGTATGGTGACGCAGCCTGAGCCGAGATCTGCAGCAACCAGACTTGCGGTACCCGTTGCTTTATTATCGCCTTCGACGGATGTTACTATGCCTGAAAAGGGATTATGAGAATATTCCGTTGAGGCAAAGCTTTGCAGGGGGTGCATGGAGCCTATGCATGCCCCGCATTTTTTTGCCGAGAGAAGGATCATTGATGTCAGCGCTGCGCTGCAATGGAGTACGACTGAACCGGAGTTGAAGCCGTTTTTCACCGCGATGCTGTCACAGGCCTCTTTTATTGCGCCGTCGGGTGTTGTTATGAAGACGATATCCGCCTTCCGCGTAACTTCCCATGCGGTATCTGTGAAATTGACGGAGCCTGTCAGGTCCGCAACTCTTTTTGCCGAAGAGAGGCTTTTGCTGGCAAGGCCAACCGGAATGTAGCCTGCTTCCGCAAGGTATTTTGCAAGGGCGGAGCCCACCCTGCCGCATCCGACAATTGCAAATGAGGGTTTCATGGATTCATTCCTATTCTTGACATGGCGAGAGGTGATATTTACGACCAGGTGCTGATACGCTTACAATCATTTCTGAAATCTACATCAATCATCTTGACATGTCTATTATTGATTTCAGGAAGTTGTCCACACTTCACTGCACCCACCTTTTGGAAAAAACAATATCCGCTATTTCCGGTCGAAAGCAAGCACTTTTCTCAAGGTTGACGTTTTACGACGATGACAGAAGAGATTCCGTAATCTTTCGTCCCCGGAGGCGATGAAAGGAGACACTATCCTCTCTCGATCAGGTGATAACTCGTGCTGCGGCCGCCGGAGAGGGGTCTTTCCTCAAGACGCCGCGTTCCACAAGATCCTGAATATCCCGAAAAGCCGTGTCTTGCGAACACTTCGCCAGTTTAGCCCATCCTGATGATGTCAGCTTGCCTTCGAAACCGTCCAGCAGCTTGTTGAGAATCAACCGCTGGCGGTCATTGAACGACAAGGTAGAGCAAGATTGCCAGAAGCGGGACTTCCTGAACACGGTCGCAAGCGTCTCTTCCACGTCATCAAAAGCGTGGCTCAGGCAGGGGAGAACGATCTTCTCTTCCGACGGACGATTCAAACCCGTTTTCAGCGCGAACGAATGGGGAAAATCATCGGGAGTTGCGCAAAGGTCTCGTTCCGTGGGACAAGACTTGACCGATCTTCGGCGATGCGGTAAGGTACCGTCTCCAATGGATTCCATCGGCAGTTTTGAATAACCAAAGAGAGCGGAAAATGACCTGGCGCGAGAGGATCGTCGATTTCTTCGGGCTTCGCAAAAGCATCGTGGCGCTGCTGTTCATGGCAGTCCTCGTCGGCCTCGGGGAAAAGATGGCCGAGCGGTTCCTGCCGATCTACCTCCTCGCCCTCGGGGGCGGCATCCTGTCGGTCGGTTTCCTGAACGGGATGGACAACCTCCTCTCCGCCCTCTACTCCTTTCCCGGCGGCTATCTGAGCGACCGCATCGGCTACAAGCGGGCGCTGATCGTCTTCAACCTCATCGCGATGACCGGCTACGTGATCGTCATCCTCTTCCCCCACTGGCTCGCCGTTCTCGTCGGCGCCGCCTTTTTCCTCTCTTGGTCGGCTCTCTCCCTCCCCGCAACGATGAGCCTCGTCTCCCGGGCGCTCCCGCAGCAGAAGCGGACGATGGGGGTGTCGCTCATTTCCCTCGTCCGCCGGATCCCGATGGCCCTGGGACCGGTCATCGGCGGCGTCCTGATCGGGATCTACGGCGAGAAAACCGGCATCCGTCTCGCCTTCGGCGTGGCCCTCCTGCTGGGGATCGTCTCACTCATCTTTCAGCAGGTGATGATCGAGGACGACGGGAACCGCGGAAAAGCGGAAAAGCGGCCGTCGCGTCTCTGGCGGTTCATGAGCCCGGATCTCCGGAACCTCCTCGTCTCCGACATCCTGATCCGCTTCGCCGAGCAGATCCCCTACGCCTTCGTCGTCATCTGGTGCATCAAGATGAACGGGATCAGCGCCGTGCAGTTCGGCCTCCTCACGACGATCGAGATGGTCACGGCGATGCTCGTCTACATTCCGGTTGCCTGGCTCGCCGACCGGACGGGAAAGAAACCCTTCGTCCTGATCACTTTCGTCAATTTCACCCTCTTCCCGCTCTTTCTCCTCTTTTCCCACACCTTCTGGATGATGGCCGCCGCCTTCGTCATCCGGGGGCTCAAAGAGCTCGGCGAACCGACGCGCAAGGCGCTGATCATGGACCTCGCCCCGGAAGATCAGAAGGCGGGAATGTTCGGTCTCTACTACCTTCTCCGGGATATCGTCGTCTCCGGGGCGGCCTTCGCCGGCGGCTTCCTCTGGCTGTTCTCCCCGACCGTCAACCTGCTGGCGGCGACCGCCTGCGGTCTTCTAGGCACGATCTACTTCGCCATCCGTGGACGGGATCTGAAAGGATAAAACGGCTATGAAACCCGTCATCGCGATCATCGGCCGGCCCAACGTCGGCAAATCGACTCTCTTCAACCGCCTGGCCGGCCGGGGCAAGGCGATCGTCATCGATGAACCGGGCGCAACGCGGGATCGCAACTACGCCGAGTGCAACTGGAACGACCGTCCGTTCACGCTGATCGACACCGGCGGCTTCGAACCGGCCTCCGCCGTGGAGATCCTCGTCCAGATGCGGGAGCAGACGACGCTCGCCATCGAGGAGGCGGACATCATCCTCTTTCTGATGGACGGCCGGGACGGGCTCACCCATTCGGATCAGGAGATCGCGCGGCTGCTCCGGCTGACCGAGAAGAAGGTCTTCTTCACGGTGAACAAGATCGACGGCCCCCGCCACGAGGCGCTCGTCTCCGAGTTCTACCGCCTGGGGATCGACACCTTCTACGCGGCCTCCGCGCAACACGGGCAGGGTATAGACGAGTTGATGGACGCCGTTGCGGAGAACCTCCCCGCCGGCGGACCGGTGAGGGAAGTGGACGAAGACCGCATCCGGATCGCCGTCATCGGAAGACCCAATGTCGGCAAGTCCTCCCTCGTCAACCGGATCCTCGGCTACGAGCGGACCATCGCGAACCCCGTCCCGGGAACGACGCGGGACGCCATCGACACCCCCTTCACCCGCAACGGGAAGAGATTTCTTCTGATCGATACCGCGGGCATCCGACGCAAGAGCCGGATCAGCCTCACCCTGGAGAAATACACCATCGTCCAGGCCATCAAGGCGATCGATCAGGCCGACATCGCGCTCATCCTCATCGACGCCCAGGAGGGGATCAGCGAGCAGGACGTCAAGATCGCCGGTCTTGCCATGGAGCACGGAACCGCCTGCATCCTCGTCGTGAACAAGTGGGACCTGATCAAAAAAGACAACAGCACCATCGGAACCCACGTCGAGAATATCCGCTACAACTCGAAGTTCCTCGAGTTTGCGCCCATCATTTTTGTCTCCGCCCTCTCCGGCCAGCGGGTCACAAATATCTTCGATCTGGTCGAGCGGGTCTACGCCCAGTACACGAAACGCGTCGAAACGGGCGAACTCAACCGGAAGATCCGTGAAATCATTGAGATGAATCCACCGCCCGGCCGCCAGAGCCGGCCGCACATCTTCAACTACATCACGCAGGTCGCGATCAAGCCCCCGACCTTCGTCCTGTTCGTCCGGAACCCGGACGGCATCCACTTCTCCTACGAACGCTATCTGATCAACCGGATCCGGGAAACCTTCGGTTTCGCCGAGGTCCCGATCCGTCTTTTCTTCCGGAACAAGGGGGACTAAAGCGACCCGGCTTGGAACGGCGGCATCCGTGGTTGTCGGCCCACCATTTACTTCCATTGGGCGCGAAGTCCTGCTATATACGGCGCCTGAAAATCGATTTTCGCATGAGGAATCAGGAACCTTGATTTATCTTCGGGACATCAGCCTTTCGTTCGCCGACCGGAAGATCTTCGAGAAGATCAACTGGACGATCACCGACCGCGGCCGGGTCGGCCTCGTCGGCGACAACGGCACCGGCAAAACGACGATGCTGCGGGCGATCCTCGGCGCCATCGATCTCGACGGCGGTTTGATCGAGATCCCCGACCGGAAAAGGATGTCAATCGGCTACCTCCCCCAGGACCTGGTCGAGCTTGAACCCATCCCTCTGCTGGATTATCTCCGGGAAAAGAGCGGTATCGCCGAACTGGAGGAAGAACTCAAACGCTGCGAGGAGGCCCTCTCCGCCTCCGCCGCCGACGACCCGGACCACGAGAAGCTCCTGAAGGAGTACGAGACCGCCGTCGCCCGCTTCCAGGCGAAGGATGGCTATGCCTTCGCGGCGCAAGCGAAGCAGATGCTCGCCGGATTCGGTTTCCGGAACAGTGATTTCACGAAGAACTGCGCCGAATTCTCCGGCGGCTGGAAGATGAGGATCATGCTCGCCGTCATCCTCCTCTCCCGGCCGGACATCATGCTCCTCGACGAGCCGACCAACCACCTCGACACCGAAAGCCTGGAGTGGATGGAGAGCTGGCTCAAGGACTATCCCGGGACGATCGTCACGATCGCGCATGACCGCGTTTTTCTGGACAAGATCGTAACCGTGATCGCCGAGCTCGCCAACCGGACGATCACCCTCTACAAGGGAAACTACTCCTACTATCTCGGCGAGAAGGAGAGGCGCCGCGAGGCCCTCAAAAAGGAGATGGAGCTTCAGCGGGCGGAGATCAAGCGGATCCGGGAGTTTGTCGAGCGGTTCCGCTACAAGGCCACGAAGGCGAGCCAGGTCCAGAGCCGCCTCAAGATGCTGGAGAAGTTTAAGGTCTTCCAGGAGGAGGGGGGTGGAAGAACCGTCACAATCCGCTTCCCCGAAAGCCCCCGCAGCGGCAAGGAGGTCGTCTCGGTCCGCCGTCTCGCCAAATCCTACGGGGATCTCACCGTTTTTCACGACCTCAACTTCACGCTCTACCGCGGGGAAAAGGCGGCCGTCGTCGGGGTGAACGGCGCGGGGAAATCGACCCTCTCGCGGATTCTAAGCGGCGCCGAGGCGCCCACCGCGGGCGAGGTCGCCTGCGGCCTGAACGTAAAGATGGCCTTCTTCTCCCAGGAGAGCGCGCAGAATCTGAACTACCAGCGGACGATCTGGGAGGAGGTCGGCGCCGCGGGGACCAGGAGCAACGACCAGGAGCGGCGGAACCTTCTCGGCGCATTCCTCTTCTCCGGCGACGACGTCTACAAGCCGATCTCCGTCCTCTCCGGCGGCGAGAAGTCGCGTCTCGCCCTGTTGAAAATTTTGCTGACAGACACGAACCTGCTGATCCTCGATGAGCCGACGAACCACCTCGATCTGAAGACGCGGGAGATCTTCCAGAACGCGCTCCTCCGCTACCAGGGGACGATCCTGATCGTCTCCCACGACCGCTATTTTCTCGACTGCCTGGTCGGCCGCGTCTTCGAACTCCGGGACGGCGTCTGCCACGAATATCGGGGCAACTATTCCTACTTCATCGAAAAGCGCCGCGAGGAGCAGACCGCCGCCCTGACGCCGCCCTCCCCCGCGTCCGGTTCACCAGCGGGATCAGCGGGCGCCGCAACGCCGCCGACCGGGGCTGAGGTCAAGGACGGCTCATCGCAAAAGGCGGGGGCGTCAACGCCCGCCCGGTCCGCGATGGACGCCGAAACGGCCGGCAAAAAAACGGATGAGGGGAGTTGCAAGTCCACTGACGGGGCCGGCCGGAAGCCTGAGGAACGGACCCGCAAGACGAAGGAGGGAAAAAGGCAGGAGGCCGAGGAGCGCAACCGGATCTCTCGGGCGACCTCGTCCCTTCGGGAGAAGCTGACCGCCACCGAGGAGCGGATCGCCGCCCTGGAAACCAAGCAGAAGGAGGACGAGCTGATCCTCTGCGAACCGGAGATCTACAAGGAGCCGGAGCGGATCAAGCAGCTCAACCAGGAGCTAAAGGCGATCGCGGCGGAGCTGGAAGAGCTCTACTACCGATGGAACGACATGACCCTCCGTCTGGAGGCGCTGGAGGAGTCGCTCCGAGACTGAAGCGCCGTCGCACGCACAAACAAACGGGCCGGCTTGCACCGGCCCGCCCCGCCGTTTAGATGATAAATCTCGTCTCCGTTAAGCCCCGTCCAGGCCCGAACTCTGCGCCTTCTGATACCATGCGGCCGGATCGATGAAAAACTCCTCCGTATCCTTGAGGGAGACAAAGTGTTCATGCTCGATATCGGCCAGAAGCCCGAAGAACGCCTTTTCATTCGGATCGGCCGACTGGTCCCGAAGCCCCGCATAGAACTGCGCGCCCTTGGATTCGAACGCGATCGCCGTGCGGACGGCTTTCAGATCGTCGCCGTCTCCGGCCGTTTTCTCCCCCGCCTGGGCGGCCCTCCCGAATACGGATCGGACCGCCGTATCGTTCACCTTCAGCGGAAGGGTCTCCGGCCACTTTTTGTCCTTCTTCCATCGGTCGGCCAGTTGTTTCAGCCGCTCGTGGTGCTCCAACTCCTCGGCGGCAATCTGCGCAAACATCGCCTTGCCGACGGGGTTCGCCGTTCTCTCGGCATTCTTCAGATAGAAATGGTGCTCATTCATCTCATTCTTCAACGCGATTTCCAGCGCGTCCAAACGTTCTTCCATGAAATTCTCCTTTTCGTGCAGGCGCCCCGTTTGATTGCGGGGATAGCTTTTATCGAACTTTGGTTGCCGACAAATTCTCGCCGGCAGCCGGTCTCACCGCCGCCTACTCAATCTTCCGGAACATCTTTCCCTTGGCCCCGCAGACCGGGCAGGCCTCGGGGGCCTCCTTCTCCGCCGTATAGCCGCAGACGGGGCAAACCCAATAGGCATAGACCTCGCCCGCATTTCCCAGGCCGGCAAGGAGTTGTTCATAGAGCCGGGCGTGGACCTTTTCCACCTCGTTCGCGAAATGGAACGACCGCTCCGCCTCCTTGTTCCCCTCCGCCTTGGCGGCCTCGATCATCGCGGGGTACATCGATTTGAATTCATGGGTCTCGCCGGCCACGGCCTCGGCGATGTTCTCGCGGGTGCCGTGAACTCCCTTGAGGGCCCGCAGATGGTTATGGGCATGGACGGTTTCCGCCTCCGCTGCGGCCCGGAACAACCGTGCAGCCTGGGGATAACCCTCCTGCTCCGCCTTGGCCGCAAAGGCCAGGTACTTGCGGTTGGCCTGCGATTCGCCCGCGAAGGCCTCCCTTAATGCATCTTCCGATTTAGACATGGACTATCTCCTTTCTCTCTTCATTCATACGAATCCGTGGTCATGAACGATTATCGCGGTTCGATCTGCCGGCGTCGGTCACCCCTGCGACCATCCCCCCGGAATGCAACGCATGACGAGGGTCATCAGTTGTACGCTCCCGGAAACACCGGTTTGCGCTTCTCCTTCTGGGCGCGAATCCCCTCCCGTGCGCCGCAACCCTCTTCACGATCATCAATGCTTTTTTTTAGCAAATTTCGGTTTTGACCTCAAGCTGAATATGACGGCCGGTAAAATGGTCGAGAAAATCCGACATGACCGGGTCATTCCCTACTTGAACAATCCCTCGGCGGCTGCCATTTCCACTCCTTCGCGAAGGGAACCTGATATTTTCGCGGTTTATTGTTGTTGACAGGGGCAGCCATTGCCGTTATACGTATCGGCAAAGAAAAAATCGTATCCTTTGACGACAAGGCCCACAGGCGCCGGTTGCGGCCCGCGGAGCATCGGCACCTGAAGGAACGGTTTCCTGAGACGTCGCGTTTTCCAACCGGGCATGAGGATGGGCGAAGAAAGATCTGATCACCATTTTACCGTGGATACACAACGCCTTCAGCCCATCGGGGAAGGCGGCATTCTGCCGTCTCGGTTGTTCCGCCATCGAGAGCTCCTCCAGTCCGTCCCTCATGCCCCCGTCATCAAACAAAAAGAACTGATCAAAATCCTCCATTATCTCCATTTTTCGAACGCCCCTGTCCTGGTCCTGCTCTCGGACCCGAAACATGAAGAAGATTTTCTCATACAAAGCCATCTTGAATCTTGTACGGCAAAAGAGATCCTCTGCCGATGGCCGCGGGAAGCCATCCCCGTTCCGGCCAACATTACCCCCTTGAATCTGATCGTGGAGGATGGACTCTCGTTGACCCTGTTCCCGATCCGCGTCATCAACCGCTACGAAGAAGGATTTTCGTTCGCAATTCCCGAGGAGGGCCGTCTCCTGGGAACACGACGTGTCGGCAGGCATGTGTGCCGGGATATTAACGTCGTACTGATCCAGGACGGATTTGTCGCCTGGGGCGAACTCATCGATTTCAGCCCGATGGCCTTCCGCGTGCGCGTGCACCCAGACACAAACAGCTCCTTCGTCTGGATGAACACCGATGGCCAGTGCGCGATTTCTCTTTATGCGAACGAGAAAATACTCTTCTCCGGACCCTGCCGTTGCATACGTCAAAATGGGGGCCTGTCCGAGAGAGAACTCGTCTTTTCACCCATCCACGGAAAAGAAATACGACGTTTTCAGAAGAGGAAAACGCGAACCCCCCGTCTGCGGATTACACCGCCGCTTTTCGCCAATTTTGCGCATCCTTTTATTCAAAAACCAATTCAGAGAGACATCCATAATCTGTCGTTCGCAGGCTTTTCCGTGGAAGAAACGGCGGAAGAAGGGGTTCTGATGCCGGGGATGATCATTCCCGGTCTCGAAATCCGGTACGCCGGTGTTTTGAAAATGACCTGCGACGCCCAGGTGATCTATCGGCGAAAGGTGGGGAAGGGGCGGATCGGTTGCGGTTTGGCCATCTTGGACATGGATTTCAGGGCCTACCGCCAGCTCAGCCACATCATGGTCCATGCAGGGGATCCCCAAGCCTGTTTTTCCAGTCACGTGCAGCTGGATAACCTATGGGAATTCTTATTCGACACAGGCTTCATCTACCCCAAAAAATACCATCTCCTCAAGGCCTCCCTCAAGGATTTCAAGGAAACCTACCGTAGACTCTACCAGGAAGATCAGGAGATCGAGGCCCACTTCACCTGCGAGAAAAACGGACGCATCTACGGTCATGTCTCCATCATTAGGGCGTATCAGCGTGCAGGGATGATCCATCACCTCGCGGCGAGACCCCTGAACGGGAAACACATGGGGCTCTTTGTGCTGAAGAATCTCCACTGGTTTTGCGAAGGCTTCTTACGTTATCCATCGAGCCGGATGGACCACCTGATCGTCTATTTTCGTCCCGAAAACTACTTTCCCAATCTCTTATTCGGAGGGTTTTCCCGGGATCTCGGAAATCCGCGGGCCTGTTCCCTGGACCTCTTCGCCTACATGGGCCATCCGACCGACAGACCGCAGGATCCATTCCCGCAAGGCTGGCAGCTCACGGATTTTGAGACCAGCCACCTTCCGGAACTGGAACGTTTCTACAGGAACTCTTCCGGCGGCTTGCTTCTGGATGTCCTTCGCCTCGGGCAAACGGACGATGGGAACGAAACCCTGGAAGAGGTCTATCGCCGCCACGGTTTTCTCCGGCAATGGCGCACCTATGCGCTGCTCAAAGAACAGTCACTGAAGGCCGTCCTCGTTGTCAACCGTTCATCGCCCGGATTGAATCTGTCCGAATTCCTTAACAACATCAAGGTTATCGTGACCGATCCGGCCGGTCTCCCGTGGGAAATCCTGACCGCCGCATTGGCCCGTCTGACACCCGAATTCCAGACCGAAATCGTACCGCTCTTGATCTATCCCGCAAACTATCCCTCCGAACAGGGTTTGAAAGTGGACAGACAGTATCATCTTTGGATCATCGATACACAATATGCAAAGGAATATCTCGACTACATGGAAGATAAAACAAAGATAACCCTTCGATTCCTGGTCAAGCATCTCTTGAGAAAGATAGTGCCGAAATGAACGATAACGCCCTCTATAACAGCCGGATCATCAAGACATTCGTGGAATATCTCGGCGCTCACTATCCAGGCCTGGATATGAAGACCATCCTCGACTATTCAGGGATGACCGTGTACCAGCTCAATGATGAAGGCCACTGGTTCAATCAAAATCAGGTGGACCGTTTCTACAATATCGTGCTTGAGTTGACGGGGAATCCCAACATTGCCCTGGAAGTGGGACGTTTTTCCCCTTTTGCCAAAGCCACTGGAGCCATATTTAATTATGTGGCCGGCTTCATCACCCCGGGAGCGGCGTACTCGGTTATCGGTAAACTTTACCACCAGGTAAGCCGGGCTTGTTTGTTGGAAACGCGTTTCCTAAAAAAGAACCAGATTGAAATTACGGTCAAGACGAAACCGGACGTGGAGGAGAAACCGTACCAATGTGAAAACCGGAAGGGTTATTTTGAGGCCGTTTCGAAAATGCTGACGGGGAAATTTGCCCATATTGACCACCCCGTCTGTCTGCATAAGGGAGGAGACCGTTGTCAGTACATCATCAGCTGGGAACAGACCCGGTCCTCCACCTGGAAACGGTTCTGCTATTTTACCACGTTCGCCTCAGGGCTTCTGTTGATCGCCCTGATGATCGCCTTTTCGGGGAGGCATGCCTTCGTATTTTCTTCCATCTCGCTGCTGCTGATCTTGATTCCAATTCTGCGAACATTGATACTGGAAAAAAAGGAATTGGGAAATATCCTCAAGAACAGCGGGGAGATAGCGGAAAACCTGTTGGATCAAATCAACGTCCGATACAACAATGCTGTTCTGATCAGGGAGATCGGCCAATATGCATCCAGCATTCTGGATACCGGTTTATTGTTGAAATATTTCTTGTCTACTCTTGAAAAAAATCTCGAATTCAGCAGAGGGGTGGTCCTGTTAGCCAATAGTGAACGGACCCGTCTTGTATACATATCCGGTTACGGATATTCTTCGGAACAGGAAGAATATTTAAGCAATACGAAGTTTTCTCTGGAAAATCCACATTCACGGGGGGCCTTCGTCGTCTCCTTCAAGAAACAGATCCCTTTTCTCATCAACGACATCCACGAGATCGAAAAGGACCTCTCTCCGAAGAGTCTGGAATTCGCCAGAAAGATTGGAAGCCATTCCTTTATCTGCGTTCCCATAACCTACGAAGGCAGATCCGAAGGGGTTCTGGCGGTGGACAATCTGCGTTCCAACCGTTCCTTGAACGAGACCGATATCAGCCTGCTCATGGGGATTGCCCCCCAGATCGGGATCAGCATCAACAATGCCCGCACTTACGAGAAACTCCAGGAGCGGGAAAAGCGATTCCGGATCCTGGCGGAAAGCGCGCCGGATATTATTATCACCCTGGACATGGAAGGGCTCCTGACTTATGTAAATCCGGTATGGGAAAAGATTTTAGGCCATAACCGAGAGGAGGTCGTCGGCAAATATTTCACCGACTTTGTGCAGGAACAGGATTCACAATCCCTCATCCAGATATTTAGAAAACTCAGAGTTCACAAAGAAACCCAGATGGATATTTTGCTGACCCTCATGAGCCGTTCAGGGGCCGAACATAACTTCTCCTTCAATTGTGCTCCAAGCATCGCTGAAGATGGCCATGTGGACAGTCTTGTCGGCATTCTCAAAGACGTGACCGACCTGAGACGCTCCGAAGTCGAATTGAAAAAAAGCTACGAAAAACTCGAGATGGCCTTGTCCAGCACAATCAGCGTCATTTCGCTTATTTCGGAATCCCGCGACCCCTATACCGCCGGTCACCAACGGAAGGTTGCCGAATTGGCTTCGGCCATTGCCCGCGAGATGGGGCTGCCGGAAGATCGTGTAAAAATGATCCATATGGCCGGCCTCATCCATGACATCGGTAAAATCAATGTCCCTGCAGAAATCCTGAGCAGGCCAGGCAAATTGACTACAGGCGAGTTTGCCTTGATCAAAAGCCACCCCGAAACGGGGTATAACATCTTAAATAAGGTCGATTTTCCGGGGCCAATCGCCCAGATTGTGTATCAGCATCATGAGAAAATGGACGGCTCCGGTTATCCCCTGATGATTTCCGGGGATCAGATCATCCTGGAGGCGCGTATCATCACCGTAGCCGATGTGGTTGAGGCTATGCAGGGCCACCGCCCCTACCGCCCCGCACTGGGTATAGAAAAGGCGTTAAATGAAATTCGTATCGGCCGGGGTGTCGTCTATGATGCAGAGGTAGCGGATGCCTGCATCTCCTTGTTTTCGACAAACCGATTTCACTTCGAAGACGCCGTCACGGATTGATCCGGGAGAAGGTTCTCGGGTTTTCTCCCTTTGCACATGACCAAGGGGGTGTAGGTAAACCGCCGGGGGTCATGAAAAAATTTGCGAAAATCCATGAAAAACCCCTGGTATCCGCCGGGATATTTCTCGAAAAGATCCGCCAGACGCGGTGCGATCACCTCGATTTTCTTAGTCCAGTTATAACTGTCAACATCTCGAATCTCTCCATAAATCACGTGATGGGCCGTGACACTGATCTCGATGTTCTCAAAGCCCAGATCAAAGAGATGGGCATAAAGTTTGCGGCCGGCATAAGCATCGAAATTATAGACGTCTTCTAAACGATGAATGATTTTGGGAACGATCTTCGCTATGGGTAAAGGCAGTTCATAGTGACTGAGACAATTATAATCCAGATCCAGCAGATACAGGAAGCCACCCTGATTGAGGTTGTCCGCGATGTTCCGGACAATATCTCTGCTTTGCCGGCGGTAATATTCCAGAAAGAATCTGACCCATATGGCATCGAATTTACCGAAACTGCTCAACGGCAGTTGGATATCGTGGACGGCAAATTCCATTCCCGGTTTGTCACCATAGCACTTCTTCGCATGGGCGATCCGCTCCGGGGAAGCGTCAAGCCCCAGGATAGACCCACCCGGTTGAATCAGGTCGTAGAGGATCGCGGTCGTTTTGCCCGGGCCACAGCCCAAATCCAGCAGATGCTGACCGGCCTTGATGCCACACCACTCGGCCTGTTTGCACAAAGCCAAAGGATCCGTTTTCTTTTCAAGGCGATCTTTTTCTTCTTCATGTTCCATAAGGTAAAAAAAAGGTTCTTCGACCAACGGCGCCTCCTTCAACTGTGTCCTGCAATCATGAGAACATCGGTCCTGTGTTGTCTGCGGGATGTATCTAATGTGAATACCGGCTATTGTCAAACACAATATGGATCATCTACCACTCAATCTGCCATCGCCCCCAATATTGACGGCTACGTAAAAAATCCGGATGCTGCGTTGCGCTTCATCCTTCGTCATTGCGGCGTACAAAAGTACGCCTCATTCCTCAGGATTCGCGCGCCTTGCCTGCGGCCTTTTTACGAAGCCGCCCCATTTTCACGACTTTTAAGACTTATTACGAGGTCGTCAATATTAATCCCGCATTCAAGGATTGTCACACATCAGAAGAACAGTCCGGCTGCTCTCCATATTGTTCCCGGATCCAGGACTGATACGCGCCGCTGCGTATCCGGTCGCTCCATGCCCTGTTTTCGAGATACCACCGGACGGTCTTCCGGAGGCCGGAGGCGAACGATTCCACAGGAGACCAGCCCAGTTCTCTGTGCAACTTCGAAAAATCAATTGCGTAACGGCGGTCGTGGCCGGGCCGGTCCTTAACATAGGTGATCAGACGCCGCCGGGAGCCCGCCGCCGGCGCCAGTTCGTCCACGAGATCGCAAATCATCTCCACGATGGCAATGTTTTCCATCTCCGCCTGGCCGCCGATGTTGTAGGTCTCCCCGCGCCGTCCCTTTTCCATGATCGTCCGGATCGCCTCGCAGTGGTCCGTGACGTAGAGCCAGTCCCGCACATTCCGTCCGTCCCCGTAAACGGGGAGGGGCTTTTCCTCCAACGCGTTAAGGATGATCAGCGGGATCAGTTTTTCGGGAAACTGATAGGGGCCGTAGTTGTTCGAGCAGTTGGAGATCGTCGTCGGCAGGCCGTAGGTTTCATGGTAAGCGCGGACGAGATGATCGGACGACGCCTTGGAGGCGGAGTAGGGACTATTCGGACGGTAGGGCGTCTCTTCGGTGAAATACCCCTCCGAACCCAGACTGCCGTAGACCTCATCGGTGCTGATGTGATGAAAAAGCCGGAAATGGCCGGCGGCCCTGGATGTCTCGAGAAGATTGAACGTTCCAATGATGTTGGTCCGGATGAAACTGTCCGGCCGCTTGATGGAGCGGTCCACGTGCGACTCGGCGGCAAAATGGCAGACGGTATCGATCCGATATTGAGCAAAGATGACCTGCAGTGCGGACGGATCGCAGATATCCGCTTTTTCGAAGACGTACCGCCCCGGATATGCCTCCGCGATCCCGTGGAGATTTTCCGGATTCCCCGCATAGGTCAGGCTGTCCACATTGACGATCCTGCCGTGGAAATCGGCCCCTGCCAGCAGATGGCGGATAAAGTTGCTCCCGATGAAACCGCAGCCCCCTGTAACCAGTATATTGTCGCTATCCATGATTTTCCTTTCTCAACTTAGCCTGCCCGCTGCCGGCCGGGATTCAAGATCCGAAGCCATCATCAGTATCCCCCGGTCAGCACAAACGCCGCCCAGACATACGGCGACTGGCCCTCGCGGAGCAGACGGACCTGCGCCGCCCTGAGCGCATCGGCAAAGGATTCCTTCCGGTCCAGTTGCCGGTAGAACAGTTCCATAAAATGGGCTGCCGCCTTGTCGTCACTAAGCCACAGCGTGGAAATCACCGCGGGGCTTCCCGTGTTCAGAAACGCCCGCTGCAGGGCGAGCAATCCCTTTCCCTCCGGATCCTCCTCCGGCAGCGGATCACAGCCGCTCAGTACAATGCCCTTTCCCTGAAACCGGAGGCCGAAGATTTCACGGATTGTCAGCCGGCCATCCCGGCCTGCGCCCGGTGTCAGCAGCAGGCCCGAATTCAAGGTCTCTTCCGAAAAAAACTGCCCCCGGACGGCAAAATGGAGGATGTCGTAACCCGCCGGCATCTCCCCCGCCTTCGCCTCCGACGCATCTCGGCCGAGCAGAACGGTCGCGCCGCCGATCCGCTTCCGGATCTGCTCCAACTCCCGCGGGGCATGATGGAGATCCAGCGCCCCATTTTCCAGATCGGGGTTCCCGAACGCCAGGATGCGCAAACCCTGAGCGCCCTTTCCCCCCATGGCTCTGCCGAACAGGTCGGCTGCGGGAAGCTGGAAGATGGAAAAGCCTTCGGCGAGGAACTTTCCCCGATAGTTCATCGCCGCAAAAGGAAGATAGACGAGCGCATCGTCGGGAATAAAACCGATCCTCTCTCCGGAGACGAAAGGAATGACCGGTTTGAGCAGCAGATCGTAGGCCTTGCGGGAAAAACTTTCCGTTTTTCTTCTATTTCGGTCGCGGATGGCCGCGAGAAAGGAAAAAACGAGGGAACGCAGTTCCTCGCGGGGCAGGTCAATCCTCTCCTGATGAATCCGCCCCCGTTGAATGGCCCAGACATACAGACCGCCCGCTGTTGCGAAATAGTCAAAAAGGGTGGTGTTCTCGTCTAACAGATGCTGAAGAGTAACCGGATCTACCCCGCGCACGGCAATCAGGGAGAGGAGATTCTCATCCTCCGCGCCGATCCGGTCGAGCAGATCACGGTAGGTTGCTTCGGCATGTTCCAGCCGTTCCCTAAGGTTATCCGCCGTCGCCTCATCGGAGACCTGCAGGATGCTTCGCTGCAGATCCCGGATCTCCTCCCCGAGTCCGACCTCCTGTCTTATCCACTCCCTTTCGGCGGGATTTCTTCCGAGATCCTGCCCGCTTAGAAGATCCACCGTCATGAGCGCTTTAGCCTTCTCCGCCGCCGTCAGGGCCTCCCGGACCATTCCTTCTCCGGCCAGAAGCTCAACGAGGGATTCATAGACCGCCCGGCGTTGGCGGCGGCATATCTCGTCGAGCATGTCCGCCTTTAGACCGGACCGCTCAGCCTCGATGATGACGGCCGCCTCCTGGAGCAACCCAATCGCTTCCCGGTTCCGTCCCTCCCTCGCCTCGTAGCGGGCCAGGATGAGTCTTGCCCAGACCCGATAGCGAGAGGTCCGGTAACGGTCCGCCCTCTCTAACAGCAGCTCGGCCGCCTGCCGGCCCTCGGTTCCATCTTCCCATTGGAGACCGAGTTCGCCGAGGAACAGCAGGCCGCGGATCTCCGCCGCCTGGAATCCTGCCGTCCGCGACCATTCCCCCGCAGCGACAAGATGCTGGAGCGCATCCGCCCGATTCCCCTTCATCCAGGCCTCCAGGCCCAGGAAGTTGTGGGCATCGGCCTCTGATTTCCGAAAGTCGGCCGCGGGAAGAAGCCGTTCAAACTTCGTCTGCCGGAGCTGCTGATTCAGCGCAAGGACATTGCGGAGATGGGTTTCGCCGGCGGCCTCGTTCCGGGTCGCCGGCGCGACTTTCACACCATAGATCGCGAGCAGCCGGGGAAGACGGTCGGAGAGAATTCCGGCGATCCCCGCGTCGAGCTCCGTATCACGCCGCAGCATCCGGAGGTAAGGATCTTCCGGGAACGCGGCGTTATCCTGGAGCGACCGGTTCAGCAGCGAAAGGGCGCGGGGGAAATCCCCCTGCAAAAGGGCGCGATGGCCCTCCAGATACGCGGGGAAAGCGGTCAGCGGCGGCGCTTTCCATTTTCCCCCGGCCTCCCGGATCAGGCCGAGCGCCTCCTTCTCCCGGTTAAAATGGAACAGCAGAATAACCTTTCGACTCCAGGCCGTTGCTTCGCCGCTCCGGTTCTTTCCGAGGACGAACCCGTCGGCGGCCTTGTCCAGAAAATGGAGGGCCTTGTCCACTTCGCCCCGTACGGCAAAGTGGTCGGCAACGGTTAGAAGGGTCAGCGGAGCGGCCTCATCGGCGGCGACAGGGATACGGCGAAGGCGATCGAGGTATTTTACGGGGATTTCAGAATCATAAGGGCTTATCATTTCGACCTGCGGCGGTGACACCGCCTCAACAGGTGGCGGTGCGGGCTTCGGCGCCACCGCCTTCATGCAGCCGGAGATGCCCAGGATGAGGCAGATCAGGATCGTCAGACAGGTCTGGAAAGGCATAACCCCTCGATATCGCCGCTTATGGAAAACGTATCTTGATGTACGGCGCCAACATACTAAAAAAACCGGCATTCGGCAAGCCGGTGATTAGAAAAAAAGCTGCTTTAGCGCGGCAGGAGCCTGCCGCTGCAAAAACAGGGAGACCGATTGCGCAGCCGTCACAGGTACGACCGTGCGCCGACAAAGGAACGGCTGAAACGGTCCTTCGCGAGGGGATCCGTGCGGATCTTCTTCCCCCTTCCGGGGGCATGGATGAACAGGCCGTTCCCGGCATAGATGCCGACATGCGAGATCTTGCCTTCCGCGCCGGCGAAGAAAAGGAGATCCCCTTTATCCAGGGAGGAGCGTTCCACCGGACTCCCGGCCGCAAATTGATCGCGGGAGGTCCGGGGAAGATCGAAACCGCTCAACTGATAGACGGTCATTGTCAGTCCGCTGCAATCAAAACCGGTCTCGGCGGAGGTTCCCCCCCAAAGATAGGGAACGTCGAGAAAACTCCGGGCGGTCCGGACAAGCTCCTCCCGGAGGTACGCCTCCCCGAGCGCCTCCCGTTTCGCGACCGCGTACTCTTCCGGACTGACGACATAGAACTCTTCGATCAGCCCCGTATTCCGGAGCTCTTCCGCACGGACACGGGCCTGTTCCTTCGTGGGAAAATTGCCGAAGCGGACCTTGTAGAGTCCCCGGCGGGCGACAAAATAGGTTGCATCCAGCCCCTTCTGCTGCAGGGAGCGGGTCAGGCGGGCGGCGTTTTCCGCGCTGGCAAAGGCGCCGGCCTGGATGGTGTAACCCAGCCTGGGCAGTTCCTTCCTCTCCAGCGCCTTCGCCGGCGGCGGTAGGGACGGGGGGGCATGACGAACGGCCGGACGGCCGCAGCCCCCGATCAGGAGCGTAAGGATGAGGATCCCGCTGAAAAGAAACACCACCCTGCACACCCGCATGCCCATGATCAATCCCGTCCTGAATCCGGCCGCTGATTACTCCGGCAACCATCCACTACCATATAACGCTTAAATACACGATCAAATCAATCCCCTCCCCCCTGGCGGGGGAGGGTTGGGGTGGGGGGTGAACAGTTGCCACGAAGAGGTCAGGTTGTTGGTTCACCCACCCCCTGACCCCCTCCCGTCAAGGGAGGGGGATATACGAAAGAAAAAGGGTTACAAGATACTATAGCTTAAAGGCGCTTCGGATCACCCCAGTGCATTCGGACCAGATCGCGGGCCTCGGCAGCTTCTGCGATCTCCCCTCCGAGCTGGGCGTCCTCGACGGCCCGGAGGATCTCCTTGAAAACCGGACCCGGCGCAAAGCCCATCCCGATCAGGTCCAATCCGGTCAGCAGGCGGGGCGGCCGGAGCTCCTCTTCCGGATACTCTCCCAGTTTTTGCTTGCAGAACGCATAATGGTCGAGAAGGCCGTGGCTCCCGAGGCAGTCGAGGCGGTGGAGCTCCAGGTGAAGCGCGAAATCCGGCGTCCGAAGGAGGCGTTTAAGGCGGTTCGGCCTCATCTCCCGTACATTTATGAACAGCATGTGGCCGCGTATGAGGGCGAGAATCGTCTCCATCTCCTCCCGGGAGAAGCGGAGTCTCCGGAGGATCGCGGCCGCGATCTCTTCCCCGCGCTGAACATGGCCGTAGAAATGGGTCCCGGCTGCATCCTCGGATCGGGTGAACGCCTTGCCGACATCGTGGAGGAGAACCGCCCAGGCGAGACGCGGGTCGGCCATTCCATCCGGCCTTGGAAGCAACGCGACCATCCGCAACGTATGCTCCCAGACATCCCCCTCGGGATGAAAAACCGGGGGTTGTTCGACACCCTGGAGGGCATGAATTTCTGGGATGATTTCAACAAGAAGACCGCTTGCGGACAGGAGTTCCAGGCCGTGCCGCGCCGCGCCGCCCGTCAGCAACCGGGAGAGCTCGTCGCGAATCCGCTCGGCGCTGATCCGCATGATCATGGCCGCCCGCCCTCGGACGGCCGCGAAGGTCATAGGCTCGATCGAAAAGCCGAGCGTCGCCGCGAAACGGATCGCCCGGAGCATCCGCAGGTGATCCTCGGCAAAACGCTCCTCCGGATCACCGATTGTGCGGATGATCCGTTGTTCAATGTCGCGGAGGCCGCCTACATGATCGATGATCCGGCCCGTCTCCGGATCCATGAGGAGACCGTTGATCGTAAAATCCCGCCTCCGAACGTCCTCCTCCGCTGTCGCAAAGGCGATCCGGGAGGGACGGCGGCCGTCATCGTAGTCCGCTTCCGTCCGAAAGGTGGCCACCTCGTAAGGCGCCCCCCCCTCGACGACGAGGCAGATCCCAAATCGTTCGCCGACGGGGATCGTCCGGGGAAAGAGCCCCCGGACATCCTCCGGCCGGGCCGATGTGACGATATCGTAGTCCTCCGGCGCCGCGCCGCGAATGAGATCCCGGACGCAGCCGCCCACCCAGAAGGCCTCATGACCGGCCTCCCGCAGTCGGCGGACAATTTCAGCGGCCGCATCTCCTGGCACGTTCAAACCTCAGGCTATAATTTATGATTCTTCTCCGGCATCGGACGCAACATCCGCCTCACCGCCGCCATCTCCGGAGAATGAATTTTTCTTCCATGCTTTCCCCTAACCTGCCGTTTTCCAGGCTTCCGGCCTTGCGGCCGTGCCACCGGTCCCTGGATTGAAGAGCGGCGCCAGGTGGTTTGTCGGCCCGTGCCCCCCGCCCACACGCCAGGCGTATCGAACCGCCTCGGTGATATAGCGTTTGGCCTCCGCCACGGCCCCGGGGACGTCCATCCCGCGGCCCAGGAAAGTCGCAATCGCCGCCGAGTAGGTGCAGCCCGTCCCGTGGGTGTCCTCCGTCGCGATCCGCGGCGCGCTGAAGATTCGGAATTCACGGCCATCGTAGAGGAGATCCGCCGGATCCCCGGCGAGGTGTCCGCCCTTCACGACCACATGTCTTGCCCCCAGATTCCGGATGATCCGCGCCGCCTCCTTCATGTCGGCAAGGGTCGCGATCGGGATCCCGGAGAGGACCTCGGCCTCGGGGATGTTCGGCGTGAGAACAAAGGCAAGCGGGATGAGCTCCGTGATCATGGTTTTCTTGGCATCTTCGCGGATCAGCGACATCCCGCCCTTTGCCACCATCACCGGATCGACGACGAGCTTCTCGATCCCGTACTGGCGGATCTTCCCGGCGACGACGCGGAGAACTTCGGAGGTGGCCAGCATCCCGGTCTTTGCCGCATCGATCCCGATGTCGGTCGCAACCGCATCGAACTGGGCCGCCACGAACGCCGGCGGAACGTCGTGGATCCCGTGGATCCCGAGGGTGTTCTGCGCGGTCAGCGCCGTAATGACGCTCATCCCGAACCCCCCGAGGACGGTGATCGTCTTCAGATCCGCCTGGATTCCCGCCCCGCCGCCGGAATCAGAACCGGCAATCGTCAATACCCGGACCGGCTTCATCCCTTCACCTCCCCCGGGAAAACCCCGGGTCTGAAATACCTCACCGCGAGGAGGCATCCCGAATCCAGTTCGATGATCCCCTTCCCCGCCGTCATGCGGTTGCTGATCCCGTAAGGGTTTCCGACCTCCATGACCGCCTTCGTCAGCGGAAATTCAAACCCCGTCAGTGTGACCCCGACCGCCGGCCCCCCGTAGGGAAAGAGCGAAACGGTCTGCCCGGCCTCCCCTTCGATCACCGTCCGCCGATCGATCAGAAACAGCTCGCACCACCCATCGATCAGTTTGACATCAATCCCCTTCTCCTTCCCCCGGACGAGGAGGGAGATGTTCGCCAGGGTGTGGTCGACGCGGTGACCGAGGGCGCCCCAGATCCAGACCTCTGTGGGCGCCATAGCGAATGCCTCGTGGAGCGCCAGTTCCGTGTCCGTTTCATCCTTCCGTCGCGGATGGCGGATGATCCGGCAGCCTTTCGCCTCATAATACCCCTGGCTTGCGGAATCCAGGGAATCCATGTCCCCGACGATGAGGACCGGAAGGATCCCCGCGGCCTCGAGGTGACGGGCTCCGCCGTCGGCGCAGACCACCGCCGTCGGCGCCGCCGTCGCCACCTGTTCCCGGAGGAACGCCGGATCGCCGAGCTCCCCGCCGGAAACGACAAAAACCACCTTCTTCATAACACTTCTCCACTCCGCCCCTTCCCGAACAGGGATCGGGTATGCCCAAAAATAAAAAACCATACCCCGACGGGATATGGCCCCAGAATCCATTCATGGAAAACACAACCACTGCCATTCCCTACGCTGGCATTACCCAGGTCAGGTTCAAAGGGTATCTTCTCAGCCTGATCGGCACCCCTTGCGCTTACGCCTCTTTTTCCTACTCCAAACCCTCTCCGAAATCAAGTCGATTTCTTCCCGCCTAAGGGTCTTTAACAGACCCTAAGCCGAAGAGCCGGCGGGCGTTCTCTCCCGTCACCCGTTCCAGCTCTCCGACCGCCATGCCACGGATCTCCGCCAGGCAGCGGGCCGTCTCTACGACATAGGCCGGCTCGTTGCGCTTCCCCCGGTACGGCTGTGGGGCGAGGTAGGGGGCGTCCGTCTCGATGAGAAGCCTCTCCGCAGGGATCTCCCGGGCCACCGCCCGGAGTTGATCCGCCTTCCGGTAGGTCACCGGGCCGGCCACGGAGAGATGAAATCCCAGCGCGATGCACTCCCGGGCCATCGCCGGATCCCCGGAAAAACAGTGGAGAACCCCCCGCAGACGGCCCTTCCGCTGCCTGAGGATCGTAAGCGTTTCGGCATGGGCCTCCCGGTCGTGGATGATCACGGGGAGTCCCAGTTCGTCTGCGAGGTCGAGCTGCTCCGCAAACCGCCGGAGCTGGATCTCCCGCGGGGAGAGGTCGTAAAAGAAATCGAGACCGATTTCGCCGATTGCAACCACCTTCACCTGCCTGGCAAGAATCCGGAGGGCGTCATAGGTCCCGGCGTCGATCCCCTTTACCTCATGGGGGTGGATGCCGACGGCTGCATGGACGAGCGGATAAAGGCGGGCGAGCGACACCGCCTTTTCGCAATCGGGAAGCGTCGTTCCGACGGTGATGATCGCCGTCAGGCCGGCCGCCGCCGCCCTCCCGATAACCGCCTCCCGGTCGCCGTCAAAGGCCTCCATCTCCAGGTGTGCATGGCTGTCGATCGTCATGGAATCTCCCCGCCCCCGTAAATTTTCTGTTTTTTCCCAACCAGATCTGTTAGAATCCATATGTGGTTCATCGGAAAGTACTTACAGGAGATCCACCATGAATCTCAAGAAAAAGATGTTTGAACTCTCCATGGAAAGCAAAGGGCTTTACTATCGGTTGTCCATCATCTTCGCGCTTTTCTTCTTCGTGCCGCTTCTCGGACTCCTCTACTTCGGTCTGAAATATGATCTCCTGCAAGACCATTTCATTCCGGTATTCATCCTCGCGCTGCTGACCTCCTCGCTTGCCGGATACGTCCTCATACGCAAGACTTTCGACGGCATCCGCAATACATCAAAAACGATTTCAGAATCATTGACAAAGGATATCCATGGGTTCAAACAACCGACCGCCGACGACGAGTTGCAGGGAATCGTCCAGTCTTTTCAGGCCGTCGAGAATGAGCTCCGGAACAGCTTCAGCAATCTTGAAAAACGGACCTCGCAGCTATCCACACTGAAGGAACTCTCCGATCTCTGCTACGTCACCTTCGACAGCGAGGATCTGTTTGCGATCACCCTGGAGCGGGCCCTGAAACTGACCAACGCCGATGTCGGTTCCGTCCTGATCCTGGAGGGGAAAGAACGGGAAACCTTCGTAATCCATGCCACGTACGGACTGGGAGACCTCGTCAAGATCGGAGACCGTGTCGATTTTGCGTCGAGCATCGCCAAATTCGCCGTGATCAACAAATCCCCGCTGTTGATCGCCGACATCGAAACAGACAACCGCTTCGGACGCGGGAATCGCCCCCATTACTCGACCAAAGCCTTCCTCTGCATGCCGCTCAAGGGAATCCAGGAGGTTTTCGGGGTTCTCACCCTCTCCCGCCGGGAGTCGGACATCCCCTTCACGGTGGAGGATACCGACGTCCTGACACCGCTTCTCAGCAACGCCGCCTTCACCTACGACAACCTGAGTCTGATGAAACGGGACCGGCAGAACCGTCAGCAGCTCGCGATCGTCACCGGCATCTGCAAGACCCTCGGTTCCAGTCTCCGGAACAGCGAACTCCTCCATGCCGTCCTGAACCAGTTCCGAGAAGAGGTTCCCTTTGACGTCGCGGTGATCCTGGGGATCCGGGAGGAGACGCCGGATCAGGCCGGCGTTCTGGACATCTTCTCCCCCGTCCCGATCGGTCTCGAACGGAACGGGAGCTACGATTTTGCCGGATCCTCCCTGGAAGGGGTCGTCCGGCAGGGGAATATCCTGGCCATCGAACATCCGTCTGCGCTGCAGCATCCGCTCGAACAGGAACTGCTGGTCAAACCGGGAATCCATGACGCCCTTCTCGTACCGTTGAAGATCGGGGGTGTGGTGACGGGGATTCTCGCCCTCGGCGCCTTCCGGGCCGGCGGCCTGAACGGGTGCGAAGAACAGGTGGAGGAGATCGCCTCCCTGTTGCCCCTCGCGATCGAAAAGAACCGTCTCTCCTCCTCAATCAATAAGCGGGATCAGGAGATGGATTCGATCAAACAGATCGGCAGCATCCTCGCCGCATCGACCTTCGACCGGCAGGAGGTTCTCAAACATACCATGGACATGATACGGACGATTGTGAATGTGGAGGCGGGTTCATTGCTCCTGCTGGAAGGAGATGAACTGGCCTTCAAAGTCGCCTTCAACGTCGACCCCGCAATCGACACGACCATCCTCAACTCCTTCCGTATCCGTCTCGGTCAGGGAATCGCCGGCTATTCCGCCGCCCGCGGCGAGCCGATCATCGTCCAGGATACGCAGAGTTCCCGGCATTTCACCCCCGATTTCGATCGGCAGATCGGCTTCCGGACCCGTTCGGCCCTGTGCGTACCGCTCATCTCCCGGGGAAAGGTCCTCGGCGTGATCGAGGTTCTCAACAAGATCAGCGGCGATTTCAACGACGACGACCTTCACCTCCTCCAGTCCATCGCGACGTCGGTCAGCATCGCGCTGGAGAATTCGCAGCTCTACCGCGAGACCCTCACCATGGCCGAACACGAACGGGGCATCCGGAAGATGTTTCAGAAATTCGTCCCAAGGGAGATCGTGGACAAGATCATCCACAATGCCGGGGAAGAGAAGCCGCTGATCGAGGAGCTGAAGATCCTGACGCTTCTGAACATCGACATCCGCGGCTTTTCCACCCTCTCCAAAAAGATCGGCCCCCAGCGGACCGTCGCCATGCTGAACCACTTTTTTACCTGCATGGGCGATATCGTTTTCAACCACGGGGGGATCGTCGACAAGTACCTGGGCGACGGTTTCCTCGCCCTCTTCGGAGCGCCGATCTCCGGGAAGACCGACGCAGACAACGCCATCGCCGCCGCCCTGGAGATGAGGGGGAGCCTCTCAGCCGTCAACGGCCACTTCGCCGGGGAGCTCGATGCCCCGCTCGCCATGGGTATCAGCATCCACACGGGAGAGGCGGTCGTCGGCAACATAGGCTTCGAGAAAAAGATGGATTACACCGTCATCGGCGATTCGGTAAACGCCGTCTTCCGGCTGCAGGATCTGACAAAATCCAGGCCGAACGGCATCTTGATCAGTGAAAAGACCCTTCAGGCCGTCGTGGAGTCGATCCTCGACGTCCGGGAGATCGGAAAGTGCGATGTGGGAAGCACCCTCGGCGAGCTCCGGATCTACGAACTCCTCGGCAGTCAGCCCCCACCGGAAACGGGTCACTTCGATAACCCATTATTGGAGTCTTCTTAGTATCTTCCCGAACATCCGTAAACCATTTCCCTTTACATCCGCGGCAAATGCTGCTAATGACCTCCCAAAAAAGTTGGATGGAAGGAAAATCCTCTTGGAACACGAAAACGTCCACCGAATCACACTGGGGGACCGGGAGATCGTCCTGATCGGTACGGCCCACGTCTCGCGCGAAAGCGCCGATCTGGTGGAGCGGGTCATCGAAGAAGAAAAACCGGACACGGTCTGCGTCGAACTCTGCCAGCCCCGCTATGAGGCGATCCGCCAGCGGGACAAGTGGCAGGAGACCGACATCGTGAAGGTCATCCGCGAGAAGCGGACAAGCATCCTCCTCTCCCAACTCATCATGGCCTCCCTGCAGCGGAAGATCGCCCAGAAATTCAACATCACGCCGGGTGAAGAGATGCTCCGGGCGATCGACCGGGCCTCGGCCGTCGGCGCGGAGATTGTGCTCGCGGACCGGGAGATCCGGGTAACGCTGCTGCGGACCTGGCGGATGATGGGTTTCTGGAGCAAGGTGAAGTTCCTTCCCGACGTCCTCCTCTCGCTGTTCGCCACCGAGGAGATCACCGAGGAGGAGATCGAGAAACTCAAACAACACGACGTCCTCGAACTCGCCCTCCAGTCCGTGGGAGAGAAGCTTCCGGGGCTGAAGACGACCCTGATCGACGAGCGGGACCTTTATCTCGCCCACACCATCGGCCATGCGCCGGGCGCAAGGATCGTGGCGGTCGTGGGTGCGGGACACGTGCCGGGTATTCAAAAGCATTTCGGGGAGGAGATCGACATCGAATCGCTGAATCGGATTCCCGAAAAGGGTCTCTGGGGAAGATTCGCCGGCTGGTTCTTTTCGCTGGCCATCGTGGGCCTCTTCATCGCCGGCTTTTTCTATTCCGGCTCCCAGGCCAGTCTGAAGATGATCACCTGGTGGGCGGTCATCACCGCCTCTTTTTCCGGACTCGGGGCGCTGATCCTTCTGGCCCACCCGCTCACCATTTTGGCTTCCGCGATCGCCGCCCCCATCACGACCCTGCACCCGCTGATCGCCGCGGGTTGGGTCGCCGGCCTGACGGAGGCGACGCTCCGCAAACCGCAGGTGAAGGATTTTCTGGCCCTCCAGGACGACATCGTCTCCGTCCGGGGGTTTTTCCGGAACAAGATCACACGCCTGCTTCTGCTGGTCGCTGTCGTCAATCTAACCACCTCCATCGGGACCTTCGTCGCGATTCCGGTAATCATGAGGTTCATATAAACGGTATGCCGTCATGATCGAAAAGAAATCGATGCTCTGCCCAAACTGCCGGAGACTGATCAGCAACGACGAACCGGCCTGCCCTTACTGCGGGATCGCCCGCCCCGGCGCCCTCTGGAAAAGGGCATTCGCGGAAGTGATCTCCCTGCGCCGCTTCGATCCGGTCATGGCCATCATCGCCGTCAATGCCGCCTTCTACCTCTTTTCGCTGCTGCTCAACCCGGGGGCGCTCGGTCTTTCGGCCAATCCGATGACGTTTCTCTCCCCTTCCGGCGAAAGCCTCTTCCTCCTCGGCGCGACCGGAACGCTCCCGATCGCCTACGGCCGCTGGTGGACCCTCATCTCTGCCGCCTTTCTCCACGGGGGAATCCTGCACATCTTCTTCAACATGATGGCCCTGCGACAACTCGCGCCTTTTGTCCTCGATGCGTTCGGCCTGCATCGCTTCGCGATCCTGTACGTCTGGACCGGCGTTGCCGGCTTCTTCGTCTCTTATCTCGCCGGCGTCCCCTTCACCATCGGCGCCTCGGCGCCCGTCTGCGGCCTGATCGGCGCCATTCTCTACTACGGCAAGAGCCGGGGCGGCTTCTACGGAGAGGCGATCTACCGTCAGGCCATGGGGTGGGTCGTCGGGCTGGCCCTCTTTGGTCTCTTCATTCCCGGGATCAACAACTGGGCGCATGGGGGGGGGATTGTCTCCGGCCTGCTGCTTGCGTTCATCACCGGCTACCGCGAACGGCGAAAGGAAACATCGATCCACCGGATCCTTGGAACGGGAAGCATCGTGATTGCGGCGGCCGCCCTTCTCTGGGCGGTCATCCAGGCGATTTATCAAATGGTGGTTTTGTAAAAGAAAGGAAGGACCATGAAAAAAAGGCTTCTTTGGACGGCGTTCCTCATCCCGGCGCTCCTGCTGATCGCGGGCTGCGATACCGCCTTCACCGTCGGGGCCAAGACGATCGGCATCCGTTCGGGGGAATTCATCTACACGGACGGTTATCTGCGGGCGACCTACTTCTTCCCCTTCGATAAGGTTTGGCCGGCCTGCGAGAAAACCCTGACCGGGATGAAGGCGACCGATGTCGAACGGATCCGAAAGATCTCCCAGGGCACCTTCAAGGCGATGATCCAGGACGAAAAGGTTCGAATCTCGGTCGATTACGTGGAAAAGGAGATCACGGCGGTCTCCATCATGGTCGGGACGGCGGGGAACAACCTCGCTTCGCAGCTGATCCACGACCGGCTCGCAACCACGCTGAAGACACCCTGAAAGAAAGCAAGAAAGGGGACAGATTTCAAATCTGTCCCCTTTCTTGCCAGCCGCAACGCAACTCTACTTCGCGGTCAGACAGAGGAGGAGGCCCTTGAGGTAGCGACCCTCCGGATGGGCGAGGTTCACGGGATGGTCCGGTCCCGCCCCGAGATGGCGGAGGAGCTGCGCTGTTTTTCCCGCATCCCGCGCGGCGCCGAGGACGATCTTCTCGAACAATTCCAAGCTGACCGGGTTGGAGCAGGAAAAGGTGGCCAATATCCCCCCCTCGCACAGACGCCTCGCCGCCTGGAGGTTGATCTCCTTGTAGCCCCGCGCCGATCGGTCCACCTCCTTCCGCGACTTGGCGAACGCCGGGGGGTCAAGGATGATCAGATCGAACTTCTCCTCCGTTTCCCGCAGATACGCGAAGCAATTGTCCGTGAGGATCGGGTGCTGCTCGGGAGAACAACCGTTCCGGACGAGGTTCCGGCTGGCGATCTCGTTGGCCGCCGCGGAGGCATCAATGGAGACGACGCGTTTCGCCCCCCCACGGGCGGCATAAACGGAAAAGGCGCCGGTGTAGGAGAAGCCGTTCAGAACTGCGGCCCCCCGGCTGAGCGCGCCAATGATCTCGCGGTTCCCACGCTGATCGAGGAAGAACCCCGTCTTCTGGCCTGCAATCAGATCGACCTCGAAGCGGAGGCCGTTTTCGGCGATCTCCGTCGTCGCCGGAACGTCGCCCGCCGCCGGGCCTATCCGGTTAGACATCCCCTCGAGTTGACGGGAACGCCCCTCGCTCCGTTCGTAGATCCCCACCGATCCGACCGCATCGGAGAGATGGCCGATGAGAGTCTCCCGCCATTTCTCCATCCCCGCCGTCCCGATGCTGAGCACAAGAAAGCTGCCGTAACGGTCGACAACGAGGCCGGGCATCCCGTCCCCCTCTGCATTGATGAGGCGATAAGCGTCCGTTTCAGGCGGAACGACCTTCTTCCGCAGGGCTACGGCCCGATCGATCCGCCGGCGCCAGAAATCGGCGTCGATCCGGGAGGTCGAATCACCGGTCAGAAAGCGGAAGGCGATGTCGCCGGTGTTGAAAAAACCGAGGCCGAGGCTCCGGCCGATGCTGTCCGTCGCAAGAACGATGTTCCCGGGCGCAGGATCTCCTTCCACCTTGGCCACGGCCCCGGAGAAGACCCACGGGTGGCCGTGGCGGAGCGGGGTCTCCCTCCCCTTCTTGAGTATGATTCGCGGATAGCCCATCATGGCGTCCCTTTTTTTACCATCCCCGGTTACAAAAACAGGCCCTTAACAAAACCGGCGCCGAGCATCCGCTCAACGCCAGTTCCATTCAGACATCACCCATTTTAACAATACGATTTATTTCTTGTGGCACTTGGCGCAATCGGCTTTTTCTGCCATTGAAAAGGCCTTCTTGCCGTCGTGGCAGGCCCCGCAAAACTTCGGTTCTTTGTGGTCCGCCTCGCTGATCTTCGCCTCTTTCTTCTTCGTGAACAGGTTTGGCTCTTTGTGGCAGTCGTTGCACTTCAATTTCTTCGCAATATGTGCTTTATGGACGAAGGTAACCCCTCCATCTTTCCCGCCTTCATATTTCACATCCTTCTGAGCGAAGGCCGTGCCCAGGGCCATAAAACATACCATACAGACGCTGACGATCAAAATCCTCCAGAATTTACTCACCACGTTCCCAATCCTCCTTTCGTCAATGATCTCCTAAGCCATTTTCTCTTAAGCCGATCCACTGCCGGCTCTTCGGGGTTTGTAGTTTAAAACGATTTTATTTTCAAGGGAAATATTCGTCAAGAAAAAAGAGAAAAAATGTATTTTGGACGCCCCGGTGAAAGCAGTCCATAGGATCCCTCCCGCGGGAAATGCATCTCCTCATTGTTGATCTCTATTCCATATCATCTCTTTTATCCCGGTTTCGGCCATTATTTCATTGACTCACAAGGTTGCCCATCGTATACTTCGCGCCCTGCAAAAGCGATTTCTTATCCAAGGCTTTGGAGGTTAGGCTGCCCAACATGGCCATCATACGGCAGCGGGCGGAAGGCCACGGGCCGAATCGAAACTTAATAGGAGAACGACAATGAGCGTATTGGATGCGATTGGAAACACCCCTCTGGTGGAGATCGTCAATCTTTGGGATTCCGGGAAGACCGGGGTGCGGATCATGGCGAAGTTAGAGGGTTCCAATCCAGGTGGTTCGGTCAAAGACCGTCCGGCTTACTACATGCTCAGGGAGGCTGTCGCTTCCGGAAAGCTGGTCCCGGGGAAAACGATCCTGGAGCCCACTTCCGGAAACACGGGCATTGGGATGGCGATGGTCGCGGCGGCCATGGGTTATAAAATAAAGCTCACGATGCCGACGTGTGTGAGCGCGGAGCGACAGGCCGTTTTGCAGGCCCTCGGGGCGGAATTGGAGCTGACCCCGGGCAGCGACCGCACCGACGGCGCCATCAGACGGGCGCACCATATCATGGAATATCAGGGAGATAAGTACTTCATGCCCAATCAGTTCGATAATCCCCACAACTCCCTGGCCCATTACCATACGACCGGGCCGGAGATCCTGCGGCAGACAAACGGCGAGGTCGATCTCCTTGTCGCCGGGATGGGTACGACAGGCACGCTTATGGGCTGTTCCCAATTTCTCAAGGAGAAAAAGCCATCGATCAAAATCGTCGGCATTGAACCCACGCTGAACCACCGTATCCAGGGCTTGAAGAATATGAAAGAGTCGATCGTCCCGAAGATCTATGACCCAAGTCGGCTGGACCTCATCGTCAGCTGCAACGATGAAAACGCCTTCGACATCACCCGCGACCTTTCCCTTCGCGAAGGGCTGTTTTGCGGAATAAGCTCGGGCGCAGCTATGTGGGGCGCCCTCCAGGCAGTTAGAGATCTGCCGCGCGGCGCCACCGTCGTGGTCATCTTTCCCGATCGGGGCGACCGCTACCTTTCAACGGAGGTGTTCCGTTCGGTCTGCGCCATGTGCCCGCCCTGACCCCTCAATCGATTTCTCACAGAAATGAGTGGCGATCGGAGTGGCTGCAATATCTATCTTCCTGAACTGTTGTTTTTCTTTTCGCGATAGTCCATGCAGCATTTCAAGTGTAAATCTTTAGTTCGGGCCGAAAACCGAGATTCGGAGCCAATTTCCCCCTTGATTTTCCATTTGCATAAGAGTATTGATCAGATGTCGTTTCTCTTTATAGCTCAGTAAACCCATCAACCTACCCCTTAACCTTTTGGAATCCGACATGAGAGAGAATTACTAGAAAATGCCGATATGAGCCCTCAGGGGTTACTATATGAGAAGGACTTTCCAAAAGCTGCCCTTATGAAGCCTCCAGAGAGGTAATGGACCTCTTTGGGGGGCCATTGTTTTTGTATTCTTCGTTGTATGGAGTAAATCTAATAACAGGAAAAGGAGGTGACAAGGCATGAAAAACATGAGGAGCTTGGCAATAGCGATAATCTTTGCAGGATTGGTATGTGTGGTATTAGGAGTCATCAGTAAATTCATGGGTTCTGATATTGCTGGATTTGGACCGCGCTGGTTCGGTATAGCCACTGGTATCTGCTTCTTGCTATCAATAAATTTGCTGCTTTTGGACAAGAAATCTTAGAGGAAAATGTGGGGAATGGCATATATTTGTATTTGCCATTCCCCACACTACACTTCTCGAAAATTTAAGGTTAGAGAAGATTTTTCCCCTTTTTCTCTCTTGACAAGGACGCACATTAGGCGCACATTAGGCGCATGATCATAATCATGGGAGGTGTCGCCAACGATGCAGAAGAGTAAAATCAATATCACAATGGATCTGGACCTTATCGAATACGCAAAGCTTTACGCATCGAAACAGAGAACGACGGTTTCGGAGGTCTTTACACAATTTATTCTGAATCTGAAGCGGGTCCATGAGGATGACCCCATGCAGGTTATCCTTGCCGATCCCGGGTTCAGAGACAGCCTGCTGGCGACGATGGCGAAGATCCAGTCCGGTGAAACGAAGTGGTCGGGTTACGATGAGGTCTTCGGATGATTGCCTTTTTCAGCGATGCCTTTGGCGATTCTCTGAAAAAACACTCAGCCCTGAAAAAGATCGTCCAGAAAAAGGTGGATATGATTCTCACGAATCCCGTCGGACTCGGTGAACCCTTGAAGGGAAATTTACGCGGTTATTACAGCGTCCAGGTGAAGAAAAATTTCCTCATCATTTACCTCTATTGCCTGATTTGCCGGCGCAGAGGGGATGACGGGATTGTCCTTTGTCATGATTGTTCAAGCTGTGCAGATGAAACAGTAAAGTTCGTCCAGCCTGGCCCCCATGATCATGTCTATGATCAATGAGAACGTAAATTCTCCTGAGATTTATTTTTCCGCTCTTTTCCACCCTTTTTCATAAACCTGCCCTTTTATTATTATGTTGGACTGTAGACTCGTAGGTGGCACCAATAACCGGCGCATTTCATTTTTCCCTTGATCACACTCGATCAGTTCGGAATGAAACCTTCTACACAAACACATGTGCCCAAGACATCGACTACAATAAATAACTGATGACATCTTGGTAGAATCAGGGGCCAATTTGGCGCAATCCATGAAATCACGGTTTATCTGTGATGATGATTTTATTAATCAGGTAGGTGAACGATAGCGGGGGAATTCAACCGTAAGCTCTATTCGATGAACGAAAAGAGGGAACCGGCAGGCTCCCTCTTTTTTCGGATAGCGGATCTTCCCCGGAAACAAAGGCCGTTCCGAAGGGGAGGCAATCAGTATTCCTTGGTCAATTTGTCGAGCTCGCCAGCGAGAAGACCGGGCCGTCCTTGCAGACGTATTTCCCCCCACGTTGCAGCGGCCGCACTTCCCGATCCCGCACTTCATCCGCATCTCCAGCGAGGTGATGATGTTCTCTTTCGAAAAACCGAGCTCGAAGAAGACCGGCAGCGTAAAGCGGATCATGATCGGGGGGCCGCAGATCACCGTCACCGCGTTTTCGGAGCTCGGGGCGACCTCCCTGCAAACCGTCGGGACGAACCCCTCCCGTCCCTTCCAGTCCGCATCCCCCTCGGTACTTTTCCTGGTCAAAAAGCATGTCCAGAAGGGTAAAGCTTCTCGCGTCACAGGGGCGGACGCCCGGCAGAAATTCCGCATTGCCTCGGAAAATCCGGGCAAGCAGGCGCTCGTTCGCAAGATCCTGAAGCGGCATGAAGGGGAACAGGTACTGCTGATCGGGCTGTATATTGACCAGATCAAAGATATCGCTTCAGAGCTGCAGATCCCGCTGCTTACGGGAACGACGGCGCAGCGCAAAAGGGATGCCGTTTACGCTGATTTCAAGGAGGGAAGGGTCAAGGTCCTCGCCGTGTCCAAGATCGCCAATTTTGCCGTGGATTTGCCCGATGCCTCCGTAGCCGTTCAGATCTCCGGAACATTCGGATCGCGCCAGGAAGAAGCTCAGCGTTTAGGTCGGATCCTGAGGCCCAAAAACGGCAGAAATCAAGCCCTTTTTTACAATCTTGTGACACGGGACACGGTGGAGCAGGATTTTGCCTTGAAGCGGCAGTTGTTCCTTTGCGAACAGGGGTATGAATACGTCATTCTGGATGCGGCCGAATTATCATGAGGAGGGCTTAATGCATCATTTCTTAGTAAGGATTAATCGCTGATTCCTGTACCACCTTCAGTCGCCCCACGAGTATCTTTATGGTTCTTAGCAACGCTGTCCCCTTTTCTATTGAATTCTCTCTATTTCCTTGATATTCTGCACTCATGATGGTAGGTAGATACTGTGCTCATCACTCACATCTACACATAAAGCGGCAGGCGGTGACAGCATGTTTATCCATGAACGGGAAGCCCTGAAAGACGTGATTCAAGCCCTCCGGAGCCACCTGCACGGGAAGATCGTCTCTGCCCACGCCTTCGGCTCCCGCGTGCGGGGCAATCACAATGAATGGTCCGATTTCGACCTCCTGGTGGTCGTGGACGGCAGGACGACGGCGCTGGAGAAAGAGGTAATCGACATCATCGTCGAGGAAGAGATGAAAAAAGGGCTCTCCTTCGCGCCGGTCGTCAAGGATATCCACGAATTTGAGATGGAAAAACGTTTTCATACGCCGTTCTACGAGAATATCGTCAAAGAAGGGGTGTCGCTATGACGCTTTCATGGGCCGACAAGAAAATACTCAGTCAGACCAGAATGGTGAAGGCGCGCGAATTTTTGGAGGACGCAAAGGGAAATTTCCGAGAGGGGCGCGTTAAGACCTCAATCAACCGGAGTTATTGTGCATTGCTGGCTGCCGTCAGAAGCATTCTCATTCTGCACGGCGCCAACACGGAGACTCATGAAGGCGCGGTCACCATGCTGAGCCTGAAATTCGTAAGAACAGAACTCCTCCCTGTAGAAACCGTCAAGACATTCAAGTTGCTTTTTTCCAGAAGGACCGATGCAGACTATGGAGATTTCGATTCCGCGGATGCGGCCGATGCCGAAGAGGCCATCCGTTTGGCGTCCGAGGCGGTGGAAGAGATCGAACGATTGAGGACCGCGCTGCTGCAAAGGGATGAGCCATATAAAAATGCGACGGAAGACAAGATATAAGGATGGATTCTCAGGAAGGCGGTCGCTTCAGGAAAGCCGGCTCAAGGGAAAACACTGCGGCTACTGAATTAATGGTTTCCAGACTCTCGTGCGTATAGCAAGCTGAAAGCGAGAGGGGAAATTCGACCGTAAGCTCTATTCGATGAACGAAAAGAGGGAACCGACGGGCTCCCTCTTTTTCCCGATAGTGGACCTTCCCCGATAACAAAGACTGTTCCGAAGGTGAGGCAATCAGTATTCCTTGGTCAGTTTGTCCAGCTCGGCCAGCGAGAAGACCGGGCCGTCCTTGCAGACGTACTTTTCCCCCACGTTGCAGCGGCCGCACTTCCCGATCCCGCACTTCATCCGCATCTCGAGCGAGGTGATGATGTTTTTGCATCACCCTTGTCCACTGTGACATTGAGGGAGATATCGTCCCGCCTCGCCCACGCGGCGAGTTCATCCTTGTAGATCAGAAGCCCCGGATTCCTTGCCCCGTA
>JAURXV010000159.1 GCA_030654195.1 Syntrophales bacterium
GGATCTGGCCGGCCATGCGCTCATCGTCCACGAGCAGGGGTCGGCCCCCCGCAAGAGCATCGAAGAGTACATCCGGAGACACGATATCCATGTCTCGATTCCCCTCGAGCTTTCCAGCAACGAGGCGATCAAGACCGCCGTGGAGGAGGGGTTGGGCGTCGCCGTCATCACGAGGCGGGTGGCCAGCAAGGAGATCGGGATGGGTACGCTGAAGGCGATACCCCTCTCCGACCCCGCGATGACGCGAAAATTCTATCTGATCCACCACAAGGACAAGTACATCTCCCGGCCCCTTCAGAGCCTGATCGATGTGGTTGACGAGTGGGTCTGCGAATACCGGCAGGGTCTTCATTGACGGCTACGTAAAAAGTCCGGATGCTGCGTTGCGCTTCATCCTTCGTTATTGCGGCGTACGCCAAAGTACGCCTCATTCCTCAGGATTCGCGCGCCTTGCCTGCGGCCTTTTTACGAAGCCATCTGATTTTAGCGGCTTTTCAGATTTTTTACGAGGTCGTCTTCATTAATTGGTTATCGGTCCGCTATTATGAAACCACGGTTTGCAAAAATCCTCTTCGACCGGAAAGACCACGAGCTGATTAAATTGGTCCAGGAGGTTCTGAGCCGGGAGGCCTCCCGGAAAAACTTCAAGGATCTGCTCAATCCCTATCTGAACCCCCACGGCATCAAAGAGATGGCGGCCTCCCAGGGATTCCGCATCGCCTATGCGATGGCCAACCTGCTCCATTCCCTGGAAATCGGCAAGGCCGATGACCGTCTGAACGCATTGCGCGCCCTCCACGATGAGGTGCTGAACATCACCCACAGTTCACTGCGCCGGAATACGGCAAGGGTGCTCCTCCAGATCGTGAAGGAGTTGGTCCGGGTGCGCGGGGATTATGAAAGGCAGCTCGAACTGGCCCATGATTTTCGTGTGGCCACCTCGGGGAAACCGCGCCTCATCCGCGAGGAATTGAGGCGTTACCATCTGCTGGAGATGCCGGAAGAGTGGAACCAGATCGCCTTCGACGACCATGTCCACGACGCCAACACGAAAGGACGTAAAACCCCCACCCACCTGATCATGGATGCCTGGATCAAGGGGATCCGCCGCCTGACGGTGATCTACTATAATTTTGTGCCGCCGGAAGCCGCATCCGAGCTCCTCGACGCCGGCGAGATCATGGGAATCGCCATCCGCATCGGGGTTTCCATAGGCGCTCAGTTCCGGGGCCGGAATATCCGATTTATCTGGGTGCCGCGTGGATTCTCGGACGCCGGGGATTTTCTCTCTTTCCTGGCGGAACCTTCCGTTTGCGCCTTCATGGACGAAGGACGTCAGGTATCCGAATACCAGAAGAGCCATGTCATCGCGGTGCTGGATGAATTCAACCGAAAACACCGCACGGCCATCCTCGAAGCCTTCGGCGCTGAACTCCCGCGGCTCGAGCCCACCGATTTCCTCGCCTTTGTCGGCAGCGGTCAGGCGTCGATCCTCCATCTGGCGGAGTTTATCCATACCCACCTCCTGCCGCTCATGGAAATCCGCGTCTCCGAACTCAGGAACCGCTACGTCGAGGCGTCCGGTGAAGAACGCGAACGGATGGAGGCCCTGACCGCCCGAATGCGGGAGCTCGATTCGGAGGCCATCGTTGAACAGTACCTCAGGCCGGTCCACAATCCTTCCCTGCCCGATCCGAACATTCTCCGGGATGGGGCGGATGTACCGCCGCTTCTCCGGCTCGCACCTCATGAACTCATGCTCAAGCTCGATCAGCTCCATACGGGATATCGGATCTGCCTCAACCTCAGCGATCTGGGCGTGGAAGACGTCCTGGAAATGCTCTATGACTGCAAGGGGATGATCACCCATCTGGAGATCTTCAACCTCAAGGACCATGTCGCCGGAAAGACCATACATTACAAGGAAATCAGCGAACTGCAGACGGCCCTCAACGAAGGAAACGTCATCACGCTGAAAAAACTGATCCGCGGCATGATCCGGCGTCTCGAAGATTCGGACGAGGGGGACACCTTGCGGCAAGGTGTCCCCGACCGGATCGCGAAGCTGACCGAGATCCTCTGCAATATTCCCGTTCTGCAGTCTCACTATCGAATCGTCCCCCTCAAGGCGAACATCGGCAGCGACTCTACCGGCCGGTCTCTGCACCAGTACGGCATGGGGCTGATCATCCGGGACACGCTGACCCCGCGCGCACAAAGGGCGATCCGGCAAACCATGTTTCCAATGGCCTTCATCCTCCCCGTCCGGATGAAGGCCTATCCACGAATAACCTATCTACCCTATTCCGCATCGGGGGCCATGAAGAAATGGTCCCAGTGGCTCCGGCTGCTGCCGGGGCTGCGGCGCCTCGGAGAAGAGCACGTGCGGGACTGGGAGATTCAGGAGAACGCAACACGGTTGGACACGCCGGGAAACATCATCGCCCTTGGAGGTCTGCACGAGGAGGGCGGCAATGAGCTCTATTTGGTGGAGAAAAAACCGCGGGTGCAACAGGAGGGAGCCTGGAGATACCTGAACAGCGGCGTCAAGAACGCCATCAAGGTCCTGATCGGTTTCATCCCGGCGTTTCTCACCTTTGCGCTGACGAAGGAATGGTGGTTTTTGGCCTACTGCGGGGCCTTCATCTGGTTCGGGATTACGGGGCTGCGGAACATTCTCCAGTCGGTCCTCGGCGGGGGCGGCTTCCGCCGTTCCCCCCTGCTGCGCTGGAACGACTACGTGAGTTGGGGAAGGCTGACCGATTCGCTGCTCTTCACCGGCTTCTCGGTACCGCTGCTCGACTACATCGTGAAATCGGTAATCCTCGACCGGACGTTTGGCGTAACCACGACCACAAACCCGCTGATACTCTATACCTTTATGGCCCTGGCCAACGGTCTCTACCTCTTCAGCCACAACACCTTCCGCGGTCTGCCGAAGGGCGCGATTTGGGGAAGCTTCTTCAGAACCATCCTCTCCATCCCGCTCGCCGTCGCCTTCAACGCCGCCATCGGCGGCATCCTCTTTGAAGCGGGCGTTCCGCGGATCAACGACATCCTTCAAAAATGGGCAGCCGTGATCTCCAAGGCGGCTTCCGACTGCGTCGCCGGCGTCATCGAAGGCCTTGCCGACCGTTACGAAAACCTCCGGCTGCGGGAGCGGGATTACACCGCAAAACTCGGTCAGCTCTTCGACACCTACGCCCGCCTCGAACTTCTGTTTCCCGAGAAGGACGTTCTGGAGATGCTCGAATCCCCAAAGCAGTTCATCCGGACGATCGGCGCCGAAGCGCAGGATCTTGAGCGGATCATCATCATCAACGCCCTTGATCTCCTCTATTTCTGGATGTACCAGCCCCACGCCCGGAGCGTCCTTGCGGCCCGCATCCGGACCATGCCGGATGAGGAACGGCAGATCTTCGTCCGGTCGCAGTGCATCCTGCAGCGCGAACGGGAGATCAGCCAGCTCTTCCTGGACGGGATCATCGGGAGGAATTTTTCCCGGGGGCTGGCCTTTTATCTGGATCGGTACCGGGAATATCTGGAGAGCCTGAGACGAATGGTCTTCCAGGAGCCCTCCGGTCAGACAACCGTAACCCTGAAGAAATGATCCGCACGCAATACGCCACATGTACATGGCGTATTGCTCTCCATTTCGGTTCATCCGGTTTAAGAGTGCGTAGTAAAATTTCTTCCTGTACTCAGTAAAACGTCAACCTCGATGAAGATACATGACTTTAACTCGTAATCATTGATGTTGTTTCCTCGATAATTATGGTATGTTTTTTCTGTTGTAGATCATGGGCTCGTCAGGAATGAACTTTACTGACTTCATGAAGGAGGCGAAATTATGAATCCCATGAAATGGCCCGTTTGGATTCGGATTGCGGTTGTTGTGACTATTCTTTGGATAGGGGTATTTATTACCTGGTATGTCGACAGCGACCGATCAAGACCCGGTGATGTCATGGGCTGCTTATTTCCCGTGGTCCTGTTCTGGGGCATTGCTTGGATCATTCTCGGAATCAGTAATCATAAAATAAAGGTGAGAGTAATAAAGATCCTTATTGGGATCCCTGTTGTGATTGTTACTGCAGGAACTCTGGTATTTATATTTATTCAAATTCATAATTACCTTTTTCCATCTCCTGCTTCTCTCGTTCCTCAAAGATCTGAAGCACCTCTAGAGATAGCCCCCCCTGCCTCCTTCCCCTATCAAGCCTTACCTAAACCTGGAGGAGATAGGATGAGATAGCCGCAGTGATGCAGAAGAACGGGGTTATTTATTTTGTATTAGCATATTATAGAGGATTTTATGCCGATCAGTCGAGCCGATAGGGAGACAAAAGCTGACCTCGATCCATTTCGCGTAATACTCAGCATTGTCGCAGCGAAGCGAGACAGCGACCTCCTTACGGAGGTGGCCTCAGCGGCCGGTTTGCGATTCGATGCGTCAGTGTCTGGCGACGCGGCGTATTCGCACAAGACTCGTGTGCGAGTGCTCGCGCCACGAATAGTGTCAGCATACGACATTCTCAGCGAGCCAGCAGCCCGAGGCGCGGCAAGCGCTCTGATCGCCGCTCTCCAATCAGGTCGGGGCTCCATTCTGGACGAGGCCACCGATGCCCTCCGGCGTGTTGGCTGGGATATCAATGGCACGGACCTTGTCGCCGTAGACCCGGACATCCGGGAAATGTTTTTCCCGAAAGGCTCACAGTGGGATGCCTTCGTGGTATTAAAGGGACTCTTCGCCGAGGCATCAAGAGAAATGGTGGTCGTCGACGCCTATTGCGACAGCACCGTCTTTAAACTACTCGCAGCGAGGAAACAGAAGCCGCTAACAGTCAGAATTCTGTGCTGGCAATCGGCAACCGCTGTCGCGGACGAGGCAAAGGCCTTCGTCTCTCAGTTTTCTGGGTGGGTAGTTCATGTCCATCAAGCCAAAGATTTTCATGACCGCTTTGTGGTCTTGGACGGGACGTCGTGTGTGCACATCGGTGCTTCGATAAATGGTGCGGGCAAGACCGCTTTCATGATCAGCAAGGTTGAGGATCCACTCAATAAAGACTCACTGATCAGGCAGATTGAAGCTTCTTTGTCAGCATCTACGCAGCTGCTTTGAGATGGTCGGCAGGTTTCTATGGGCTTAGCTGTATGGTTTGCGAGAAAGGGTAATGTTGGTGGAACAGCAAGAGCTGTTGCAAAAGGATGGAAGGTTATGAAAGAAAGAAATCCGGAGAAATCCGCAAGAGATATTGCAGAAGCCTATATTGACTTTCGTTACGGAGTTACTGGAGAATCAAAGTTGGCAGAAGAAGTCTACGCTACACTGCCATACGATGTTAATCCGCTAATCCTCTCGTGGACCATTTTTAAGGCTGAGAACAAAAGGGATTCCGGCGGTGATCGGGATGAAATAGCAATCGTATTAGACCATATGTTCCAGTGGCAACAGATAATGAGAGAAGAAATTAAAAAAATTGGAATAGAACCAGAGTGAGCACTACAAACGATAATGCTCGCTCCCATTCGATACCGTGTGTCGCTTGTTTGTAGCTATACGTATTCCAACGCAATCCGCCACTGGATTTCGATTGAAAGCGCCCCGATTCATTCCGCCATGGGAATCCGATCCATTCCGCCACCCCCTGGAGAAGGGATAAACGACGCAGGATAAATCCGCTGAAAGCCGTTAGAACTCCAGGGAAAAACTTGGGAGGTCACGATGGCGGCAGAAAGGTTATCCCTGCATACCATAAAAGAAGTTCTCCGATTGAAGTGGGAGAAAAAGTTACCCAACAAGCATGTGGCCCAGAGCTCTTGAGGATGAAACTGATGAAGATGAGAACTGTTTTAAGGTCATTATCAGCAATATTACTCCTTCTACGGTTTCAGTCGTTTCCTGCTCTCCGGTTCGGTCAGGTAATTTTCCGGCGTGACGACCCGCTTGCCGGTTTTCTTTTCAAGGTCTTTTCGGGCCGTTCCGGCAACGGCTCCGCCTTGGGGGAAGGGATGGACTGGATGATGCGGAAGACGCCTTCCGTGTTGGCGCAGTTGATTCTTTGTTTTCCTCCAGACGTTTCCATCCAAAGGGGGGTGGCAATTTGCCCCCACCCTTTGGATCACTCCTTGTCACGACGACGCATATCCTTGATATAACCGGATGGATCCGCAGAATCCGTCAATACTCCAACGACATCAGTAATCACATACCACCACTCATTGTTGTGAAGCGTCTTGCGGACGCTCTTGCCTCGAAAAAGCACGATTTTCGTTTCCATCTTGCCCCCCTTATGGGTCTTCTCGTCAAAGCCGATTTTCCGGTGCGGTTTGACCTGCGGCGCCATCAGTTCACGTTTGGCACCGAAATGGAAGCGGGTATCCCCGTTTCTACCATTGCATACCCGGCCGTTTTTTACGGGTTCAGGAAGAGCCTGTGGCTCGCGGCCGCTTCCACCTGCTGTCTGCTCCAGAGCATGGGGTGGTACTGGACCCTGGCCCAGGGCAAGATCTGGTTGCCATAGCCGGGGCTTCCCGGGTGGCCGCTGTTGCCGGTGGAATTGACGGCCACGCTCTTATCGAAATCGCCCATGTCAACGATCATCCGCATGGAAGGGATCAGGCGCACGCTGAAATTGCTGTTGCTGGCGTACCACATATTGTTGTTGACGCACTCGGTGCTGCCGCCGGTGGGCACCGGGCCCCGGTTGACCAGAGACTCGATCGGTCCGATGCCGCTGGCGCCGAGCGGGTTGCTGACGAAGGTCGCCTTGTGCAGCGCCCCCCACTTCCACCGGCTGCGGTCCTTGCCCAACGCGGCCACGGTTGCGGCGTAGCCCTCCTGGAAGGAGCGGACCAGAACCTCGTCACGTGTCTCCCTCTTGTCCTGGGTGGTTGGGTCGTCCCACCAGGGGTCGTCCGGTTTCTGCATCAACAGGGTGACTGCCCACAGTTCCTTGTCCACGCCGTCGGATTTGGCGATGCCCTCCAGTTTGGGCTGGAAAGTGTTTTTCATCAAGCGCATGATAAACCCATTGAAGAGTGCGGCCTGGGAGCTATCCTCGCCGCTGAAGCGGTCCCACTTAAGCAGCCAGTCGCGCGCGTCCGAAAGCGCGGGGTCGCTGAACTTGAGATTGGCCAGCGCCGGCAGTATCTCATCGGCCGGGATGCTCTTACTGTCGCCCTGCATGGTTTGGTAAGTCGCCACCGTATTCGGCGCGAACTGCTTCACCAACTCGTCAATCCGCTGGCTGCGATAACCATAGACCCATTTATTGAACTTGCTGCCGAAGTGGGCGTTGACGTTCGGCCCGAGCTTCTTGTTCAGCATGGCGAAGTAATCCGGCGGGGCGACCTCCTGGTTCGCGGCCACGATGTAATTGCGTGCCGGGTTGTACAGGCGCGGCATCAGGTCGTAGGGTACGTAGCCCTTCCACTCGTATTCGTCGGTCCAGCCCGGTGCGGGCAGTTGGCCGGTATGGTTTTTGACGCGTATGGGTATTCTGCCCGGCATCTGGTAGCCGATGTTGCCCTGCCGGTCGGCATAGATCACGCTCTGCGAGGGGGTGTCCCAGTATTGAAGCGCGGCGCGGAAATCGTTCCAGTTCTTTGCCTTGTTCAGCCCGGTGACGGCCCAGGTAATGCTGCCCGGCTCCAGCGCCGTCCAGTGCAGGGCCAGCGGGTCTTTATTATTATAGCCCGACATTTCTCCACTTTTTTGATCGTATCGATGGTCGTTGATGATGGGTCCCAGGTGGGTCTGCCTGACCTTGATGGCGACGGATGGTTTGCCGTCGCCGAAGGAGATGGTCTCGTCGCGGACGGTCATATCGCGCCACTTGCCGTTCCACTCGTATTGAAGCGGGTTGGTCGGGTTAATCTTGATCCGGTACTGGTCGTTCACGTCGGGATAGACATTGGTGATGCCCCAGGCGATATCGTTGTTGTGCCCGACCACCACACCGAGGCTGGAGGCGAAGGAGAAGCCGGCGACGTCGAAGGGCCGGCCCGAGCCGTCGTCCGGACAGTGCAGGGCGACCTGATACCAGAGGGAGGGCTGCTGGATGCCCACGTGGGGGTCATTGGCCAGCAGGGGCTTGCCGCCCTGCGTCAGGCCGCCGGCGGCCACCCAACTGTTGCTGCCGGTCCCCTCTGTCTGCCCGATGATCAGGGAAAGGTCGGCGGCCGCCGGGTCGTCAATACTTGATGTCATGGCGAGGGGCTCGCGACGAAGCAATCTCCGATCGGTTGAAGAAGCGTCGATGGCCTGGTTGCCGGCGTATACCGGGTGGTTTGCGTCATGTTTGTATGTATTCAAACTTGTTGTGAAAGTTTTTTTGATGTCTTCGTCTGACAGGATGGTGGATTTTCGGCCGAGCGGCCAGGCCGGCACCAGCCACTGCTCTGCCATCTCTGCGCCGAGCCGATCGTAGAGTTTGCTGCGGATGAGTTCCAGGTCGCGGGAGAGGCCGAGATCCCAGGCCATCAGCTTGGAGAAGACCAGCGAGTCGAGCGGCGTCCAGGGCTCCACCTTGAACGTAACGCCGGTCAGGCCGAGTATGGAGTAATTAACCGAGAGCTGCCGGGGCGAGCGGCCGGAGATATAGGCGTTGACGCCCTTGGCGAAGGCTTCCAGTACGGCGCGCTGGCCGGGCGCGTAGCTGCCGTACTCTTGTTCGGCCACCCTGTAAAGGCCCAGTGAGCGCAGGTAGATATCCGATTTGACCAGGGCGGCCTTCTTGCCGGTAAGTTCCTCGATGCGGCCGCCGCAGGTCTTTCGGAAAAACTCCATCTGCCACCAGCGGTCCTGGGCCTGAACGTAACCCTGCGCGAAGAACAGGTCGATCAGGTTCTTGGCGTAGATGTGCGGTATGCCGTAGGAATCACGGATCACCTCGACGCGCTCCTTCAATCCCTGCGCCTTCAATTCGCCGTCCACCTGCGGCAGAGGGCTGCGGGTGATGGAGAAATAGTACGCGTAACCGCCGCCGCAGACGAGGACGATCAGCGCAAACAGGACGATCAGCGTGATTTTAACAGCTTTGCCGGCCTTTCCCTTTGTCATCGTTCACCCTCCTTCCAAACGTTTCAATTGCATGCGGTACAGTCCGGCATCGTCCGATCCGTAGCAGCAGAAGATAACCGACCGAGGCAACTCATGTGCTGACAACCACTGAGTTACAGCCGTGATCGCCTCTTGGCAGGCATCCGACTTTGGATAGCCGTACACACCGGTAGAGATGCACGGGAAAGCGACCGACTCGAGCCCGGCCTCAGACGCCAACCGGAGAGACTCCCGATAGCAGGATCGCAGAAGCTCCGGCTCACCGGACTGCCCGTCCTTATAGACAGGTCCGACGGTATGGATGACGTGTCGGGCCGGAAGGGAGTACCCCCCGGTCAGGCGGGCTTCGCCGGTCGGACACCCGCCAAGCCGACGGCATTCGGCGAGCAATCCCGGTCCGGCTGCACGATGAATCGCCCCATCCACACCACCGCCGCCAAGCAGAGAGGCATTCGCCGCGTTTACGATTGCGTCGACCTGCAGACGGGTGATGTCACCTTCGACGATGGACAAACGGGACATGAAGCCTCCAGCCATTCGTGACCCCCTATTCGTCGGAAAAAATCCGTAACCATCTAAAGTTTCATTGAATTTTTATGAATATGGAGGTAATTGTAAAAATACCTATAAGTCCCCTCCCCCCTGGCGGGGGAGGGTTAGGGTGGGGGTAGATTGCCATGAAATCAGCATGTTACAATTTCACCCACCCCCTAACCCCCTCCCGTCAAGGGAGGGGGAACATATTTGGAAGAGTTTTGCAAGAGCCAATATGGATTGATCTCCTGTATAGGACGCCCGTCCCTGAATGATTACAGCGGAATATTGTTATGTTTCTTGGGAAGCCGCGTCTCCGACTTGTCCTGAAACGCATCGAGGACGGCGGCCACCCTTTTCCTCGTTTCGCGGGGCAGGATGATTTCATCGACGATGCCGAGACTGGCGGCAAAATAGGGGTTGTTGAACTGCGCTTCGTAGGAGGCGGCCAGTTCCGCGCGCTTGGCCGCCGGATCGTCAGCGCCCGATATCTCGCGCCGATAGATGACGTTGCACGCCCCTTCGGCCCCCATGACGGCGATCTCCGCGGAAGGCCAGGCCATCACATAATCGGCGCCCAATCCCTTGGCGCACATGGCGATGTACCCACCGCCGTAAGCCTTGCGGACGACGACGGAGATCTTTGTGACCGTGGCTTCGGAGTATGCGTGGAGCAGTTTGGCGCCATGCCGGATGATCCCGGACCATTCCTGCTGGGTGCCGGGCATGTAGCCGGGAAGATCCGTGAATGTCAGCAGAGGGATGTTGAAGGCATCGCAGAACCGGATGAACCGCGCGGCCTTGTCCGAGGCGTTCACATCGAGGACGCCGGCGCCGAAGCGCGGATTGTTGGCGATCACGCCGACAGGCCTGCCCATGATCCGGATGAAGGCCACAACCAGATTCTTTGCCCAGTATTCGTGGGGCTCGAACATTTCATGGTTGTCGGCCACCGCGGCGATGATCTTCTTCATGTCGTATGCGCGAGACGCCTTGTCCGGTATCACCGTGTCCAGCTCCGGGCACTCCCGGTCCGCGCTGTCCGTGCAGGGTGCGATAGGCTGGGGGCTGTGACAACTGTCGGGAAGATAGGAAAGTATGGTCTTCACGCGGCCGATGCACTCCTCGTCGTTTTCCGTGACGAAATGGCAGACCCCGCTCTTGGCGGCATGGGCCATCGCACCGCCGAGCTCTTCGTGGCTTACCTCCTCCGCGATGACCGCCTTCACGACATCGGGGCCGGTAATGTACATGTAGCTGTTGTTCTTCACCATGAAGACCCAGTCCGTGAGCGCCGGCGAGTAGACGGCGCCCCCCGCCGTGGGTCCCATGATGGCGGAGATCTGGGGAATATACCCGGACGCAATGCTGTTGCGGTAGAAGATCCCGGCATATCCCTGCAGCGCGGTGATGCCTTCCTGGATGCGCGCCCCGCCGGAATCGTTCAGCGCAATGAACGGCTTCCTCGCCTCGATGGCCATGTCCATCGCCTTCCAGATTTTTTGGGCGTGCATCTCCCCAAGGCTGCCTCCGGCGCTGGTGAAATCCTGGGCGGCAACGAAGACAACCCGCCCGTTGACCCGTCCGAAGCCGGTGATGACGCCATCCGCATTGATCTCCTTCTCGGCAAGGCCGAAGAGGGTGGATCGATGTTTGACAAAAAGCTGGATCTCCTGAAAAGTTCCCTGATCGAAAAGGAGATCGAGCCTTTCCCGGGCCGTCAATTTGCCCTGCTCCTGTTGCTTTCGGACCATCTTTTCGCCCCCCATGGCGCCGATCCGGTTTTTCCGTTCTGAAAATTCGCGGATTTTTTCTGCCGTCGTTTTCTCCGTCATCTCCCAGGCTCCCCCCTATGCTTGATTGTTGATGTATGATTCCGATCATCTCTCCCGATGAAAGCTCACCATCATGAATGCAAGGTTACATCCGATGCGCTTGTGCGATTGCCGAACCCGGACGGATCGCCCGCCGCCGGTGCAAGCAAGCCTCAATCACTGTGTCTTTCTGCCTTATTTGCCGGGATAAGTCAATTTGAGAGTTCATCCCATACCAATCATGAATTTTTCTTCCGACCCGTAGCGGGCGGATATTCAAAATCCCGGAAGCCCTGCAGACGGCCTAAAAAATTTCTATTTCTTCATCGGTCATGGTGATGTATATAGGCAAAAAATCTCAACAGAAAGGCCGGCAAGGGCCGGCGTCCTCTGCAACAGAAGCGAAAGCATGGGTGCGGGTTTGTTGATCAAACCCGGAGGCGGTCATAAGATGCAAAACGAGATTTCCGATTATCGCCCGGGGGCCATCGGCCGCGTCGCCGAGCTGCACGCAACCTACTACCACCGCCATTGGGGATTCGGCCTCTTCTTCGAGGCCAAGGTCGCGACGGAGCTTGCGGAATTTCTCCGGCGCTTCGAAAAGGAACGCGACGGCTTCTGGACAATCCGGCACGAGGACCGGGTGGCCGGGGCAATCGCCATTGACGGATTCAAGGCGGCAACGGACGGCGCGCACCTCCGCTGGTTCATCGTCTCGCCGGAGATGCACGGGAAGGGTCTGGGCCGCAGACTCATGACGGAGGCGGTCTCCTTCTGCGACCGGCAGGCCTATCGCCGGATCTTTCTCTGGACCTTCGCCGGACTCGACGCGGCGCGCCACCTCTACGAAACGTTCGGTTTCCGCCTCGTTTCCCAGCAGGAAGGTGAACAGTGGGGAACCCGTGTTACCGAGCAGCGTTTCGAACGCGATCGGGACCGCACCTGATCCCAAGTCCTCCTCCTTAATGCGGTCCTGGCCCATATCAAGGGAACAGTTTGCGCCGAAAATAGACAAGGAGCAACCCAAATGAACGGAATACCGGAACAAAAACCCAAAGGGATCGTCCGCCTGCGGGAGGCCGGCAATGGTATTCTCGACAATCTGGTTAGTTGGTTTTAAAAGAGCAGCTATAAGGACACGTCAAATCTTTCCGCATAAGGGGTAGAATTTCTCGTCAAATTCTGATAGACTGTGTTAAAGAATATCGGGAGAGGGATGATGAGAGTTGAGATCAAACCTGAATTGCTGCGCTGGGCGCGAGAGCGCGCCGGGTTCAGTCCTGGTGATCTGGCTAGTCGCTTTCCTCAGATCGAAGCCTGGGAAAAAGGAAGCGCTTTCCCGACACTCAAGCAAATCGAGCGTTTCGCAAAGGCCACCTATACACCGGTGGGGTTTCTTTTCCTCCCCGAGCCGCCCGTCGAACAGGTCCCCATTCCTGATTTCCGGACCGTCGTCAATGAGTTTGCGGGACGCCCGAGCCCCAATCTGCTCGATACTATCTATGTCTGCCAACAACGCCAAGAGTGGTACCGCGACTTCATGAGGTCGATGGGAGAAGAACCGCTGCCCTTCGTTGGCTCTATCCGCTTGATAAATAGCATTGAAGCAACAGCGGCGAATATTCGGCACGCCCTTGGTTTCGATCTGGAAGAACGCAGGCAAATCCCAACATGGACCGAAGCCCTCCGCGGTTTCATCGAACAGGCAGATAAAATAGGCATCCTAGTTATGTGCAGTGGCGTGGTGTTGAACAACAACCGACGGAATCTCGATCCGGATGAGTTTCGCGGGTTTGCTATTGCAGATGGCCTGGCGCCCCTGATTTTTGTCAACGGCGCAGATACCAAGGCGGCCCAAATGTTCACGCTGGCTCATGAACTGGCGCATATCTGGATAGGTGAGTCTGCGCTCTCCGACGTTCAGGCCTCGTGGGTTTCGGGGCACAAGGTTGAGCGCTGGTGCAATCAGGTTGCTGCCGAACTCCTGGTACCGATTGCTGTTCTCAAGGATGAATATCGTAAGAGCACTGATCTGGATACTGAAGTCGCGCGCCTCGCGAAGTATTTCAAGGTAAGTACACTGGTCATTCTGAGGAGAATTCACGACGCTGGTGGTCTGACCCAAGAGCAGTTCTGGCAGGAATACAGGAAAGAACTGGGGAAACTGATGTCCATCGCCAAAGGTAGCGGCGGCAATTTCTACCTGACGCAGGCTGCAAGGGTTAGCAAACGCTTTGCACGCGCCCTCGTGGCGAGTACGCTTGAGGGGCAGACCTTGCACCGCGATGCCTTCCGTCTTCTCGGGTTTTCGAAGCTCGCAACCTTTCGTGAGTTGGGACACAGCCTGGGGGTTGCCTGATGGCGTACTTACTGGACGCCAACGTGTTCATTCAGGCAAAAAACCTCCATTATGGCCTCGATTTTTGCCCGGCATTCTGGGAGTGGCTGATTGCCGGCAACCAGGCCAAGCGGGTCTTCAGCATCGAAAAGATCTGCGACGAAATTGCATCGGGCGATGACGAGCTTTCCGAATGGGCTGCAGAACGGGGCGATGGCTTTTTTCTCAACCCGGATCCTTCAATGTTGCCAGTTCTCGGCTCGGTCAGCAGTTGGATAGCAAATCAACACTTTGAGCAAGCAGCAATAGCCACTTTTCTCCAAGTTGCTGACTATTATCTGGTAGCGCACGCCCTCTCGCACGGGGACACAATCGTGACTCATGAAGTTCCATCTGACTCCCGAAAGAAAATTAAGATCCCCAATGTCTGTATTGGCCTAAGTATCAAATGTATGTCGCCTTACGAGATGCTTCGCCGGGAGCGGGCGTTGTTCATTTTAGGGTCACGCAAATAAAATCGTCAGGCAGAGAAAAGGATCTTCGCCGAGCGAAGGCGGAAGGCAACAATAATCTTCGCTATACATAAGCGGATATCTTTCAAATACAAGTCAATGCCCAAAGCATTCACGCCAATTCAATGACTTCGGGATGAAATGTGGCATTATTAGAGGTTGCTCTTCCCGATGATCGGGGATATTTCTGTCTCTCTGAACTTGAGCATCCGTCAATTTTGATGGTTACACAGCCTATCAGAGGGCATTAGGTATAGAAATATATGATTGATTTGACATATTAGAAAATTTTAGTTAGAAGATGGTCGAAGATCCCAAGAGCATATTCATCCAAGCACCGTGTAACCAGTTGAGGTGACGTATGGTGGCATTGATCATAGACCCCGTGTCTCGAAAAGAGTGCGGGGTTTTGTGTTTTAAGTGTTTACTTTGATGAAGTATATAGGGGTGTTTTTGGATGAAGAGGACCGAAAGGCAGAGCGGTAAAGCTTGTCCAACATGTGGCCAGCTCGCGATAACCGATTCGGCACGAAGAATATTTTATTGTCCAGGATGTGAAAATTCATTCCTCGTTGGTAAGGACGGCACATATCCGCATAAAGACGAGGGGGATGTGATCATAGTATGTCCGAGGTGCAAAGAGGCTTGGTATTCGGACATACCAGGGCTTTTTGAGTGTACAAGCTGTTTTCTTCAATTTGACGTCCACAAAGAAGGTACATATTTAGAACATCCTGATTCCATAGATCTCGATGAAGGGGGGACAAAACCACTCGTGCCTGATACATTTGCGCAATATCTCGAAAAATGGCTCAAACAGTCTACTTCTCAAGGCCTAAACAACCCTCTAGTTAAAATGCCGGTCAAGAGATTTCGACTTTTGCAGCAAACGGAATTTTCATCTATTGCTAATGGCGGAACTTTTATTATCGGTACGACAAGCGATCCCATAGCCCGTAATCTCTACAAGAATTATCAGACCCGTATCCGAGAGCGTGGTGAACATTGCGCGTTCATATGTTATGGGGCTGTCGAGATGACTTTTGCGGCAGCGGTCGGCCAGCCGCCACGCTCAGCCCTTTTCCCTGTTTGCCTAAAACGTGCCTCCCTTCAGACTTCCGGCAACAACATTAGGACAACCGTGTCAGACGATGAAGTATGGAAATTCAATCCCGTTCTAGGCGCACACTTACGTGGTTTCGGAATAGCATTCCCCGAGATCTTGTCAAGAAATCCGATACAGGCTACGGATTGGATAAAAGCGCAACTCGGCAATCGCGCTTCGCAAATCACTTCGAACAGCTACGTAGGTCTTCTCAGCAGCCAGCAGATGGTTGTTCAACAGCGGTTGACCGATCCCCCGCTACGGCAAGCTTTGGCCCGCAATCCTGTCGTGAGGGCAAAGATTGAAGGTAGCACGGTGGAAAACGTTCATTTGGGGGAGATTGGGGATGAAGGACTTGAAGAACTCGGCCTAGTTCTTCCTTGCGATGACAGCCAATTACGCGTAGTACAGCTTGCTGAAGATGGTTGCTGTTTGCAAGTTGAAGGTCCTCCAGGTACGGGCAAATCTCAGACCATTACCAACATTATCAGCAATGCACTCTACCAGGGGCGGAGTGTTCTGCTGGTCTGCGACAAAAAAGCTGCGATCGTCCAAGTGGAAGAGCGACTCACCAATTGTGGGCTTAAACCCGCTGTGTTGAATATACACGATGAAGACTTGGATAAACGCGAATTTCTCAAACAGGCAACAGATAAGTTTCGTACAGAAGCCCGCCCGGTAACGGAGTATCCTTTCAACCAACTACAGATGACAAGGAAAACACTGAATGACCGTGTAAACTTCGGGCGTGCCATCGCACATCCATCATTACAGATACCAAAGCGGTATGCCATTGAAGGATTGATTCAGTTACGGAAGGAGCTAAAGAGGATTCCAAATATCGCAATTGATAGCTGGCAGTCGTTATCTAAAGAAAGATTGACTAAGCTCCTCAGCTCGCTCGCAGAATGGCCAGGACTTTCAAATGTTTTGACCGACGCAACAAGTGTCTGGAACGCTGTCTGCGCAGAGGCTTTCGAGGGGAATCCTAATGCTGTTAACGAACTCATGGAAAGAGTAGAAGAAATTCTTGCACACCTTGACACTTTGATCGAGGTCAGGGAGTGGGCCGCAATTGTTGGAATGGAATCGCTAATTCTCTCTGATCCTGAGGCAGTCTCCGTGCTCGCACTTATCAAATCGGTTATGGAAAGACCTTCTTGCCACGCGAAATTGGTCGGCAATTTGGAAGTCACCCTATCCGAATTAGAAACCCTCCAATCCGTTTGGGAGCGACGGAACGCATTGTTTGCCGCCCGACATCCCGTTCCGCTGACGGAGATTTACCCATATCTTGCTGAGCAAGAGGCAACAGAATTGCTAAGAATTGAGAAAGCGGAGATATGGGAGGATTTATCTCTGCGTCAGAACTACCACGACGCTCGCCGTACTGAGATTAAGGAAAGTCAGGACAAATACTTGAGATTTTGTAATCGCGTCGGGCTTGTCTACTCGCCTCTGCTAAATGTTCGTCGGGCACAACTTCAGGCGATTTTGAGTTTGGGTGCATACGGCGGCATTATCCCCCGTGCCTGGTGGGGCGCCTCTACCAATCCCGTGTTGTCGGTTGATGGATGGGTTGGTAAACTTCGCGCTTGTATTGAACAATCTAAATCAGCACCGTTGCCATTACATTTTGTTGCCCTTGAGCGCATCGCCGCTACACATTGGGGACACGTGGAGGCTATGGCCGAACACGGCTTCAACATGGTGAGCTATTGCCTGAAGTATGTAAACGACCGGAAATGCAAATACGCCTTAAGACAAGCTTACCCCAACATTCCTGTTCGAGGGTTCAAACAATGGCGTGAAGTTACACTACATGCTACTGCTGCTCTCGGGATGGTCACCCAACTTAGGTTGGCCGCCGAATCTCATGTAATACTGAAACATCTTACTGAAAACTATCTCTCCGTTGCGCACGACGCAGGAGATACGGCGGAGCGATTCGTAGAACATGACGATGTTAGGCGTATTCAAAATGCCGCCGCATTGGTGGAGCAATGGCGTGATCGCGATGATCTGTTTGATGTTGCGGGAGTTCACTGGCAGACCTTTTGGGAATCACCGAATCCGAGTACGCTGTCACAGGTGGAATCTGTCCTCTCGGAATTTGACACGCTTTCGCTTCCAGACAGTTGTTCCGACAATATTGAAGAGGCGCTTAGCTTTTTGATAAAGTCCAGCCAGCGTATAGGAACGTTTCTGCAAACGTATGAAAAGCAGGACGGAGACAGGTCACGATCAGTTCTTCAGGGCTTTGCTGCTCAGAAAGAATTCAGCCAGTGTAACGAGAGGCTGGTACCTCTTCGCAAGTATTTGGAACTGCAACCCCATAGTCAAGCTAATCCAGACTGGCTATGGCTCCACGAGGTAATTGAGTGGCGTGATTTGTTCGAGCAACAGCGCGGCCAACAAAAACTCGATGTGGACAGTGTTTTGTGGCTAAAGCTTAGCGACCGCCTTCGGTCACACTGTGATTTCATGGAGAGAGCTTACCGGACGATAGACCAGTATTTTGATAACCGTCTTTCAGACATATATAACTATGATTCACTTAAGGCTCTTCTTGTACAAATCCTCGCTGACATTCACCGGCACCCCCTTTGGTTGGAAAAAAAGCGGTGGAGCAAGAAAATTCCTGCTTTCCCAGAACTCAAGGAATTATGGGGCAGAATTCTCGATGGAGGGGTTCCCCCGGAACATGCGGAGCGCCTTTTCTGTTTCAATCTTCTTCGTCTTTGCGATCCGATTGCAAAGCCGCAAGGACCGGAACTCAGACAAACGCTGCATTCCTTTGTAAAGCAGGATGAGAGTCTTGCCTCTTGGATTCTTGACCACCTAAAGTCCAAACTGCGAGAGGCTACAAGAAAGGCAGCAGCGACTGCCTCCCAGAGCGAATCTGAACTTAGACGTCTCTCGGGGTTGCAACGAGTCAGAGGGACAGTTCGCGAATTGGTCAATGCACACGTTGATTACCTGCGTACGGCCAAACCATGCTGGATGATGAGCCCTACCTCACTTGCCAACCTGTTGGATTCCGCTATTTTTGAGAAATATGGCATACCCTTTGATATGGTAATTTTCGATGAAGCCTCACAGATACGAGTACTTGACGGGTTACTATCCATGTCATTCGGCAAGCAGGTAATAATTGTAGGTGATAAGAACCAGCTCCCACCTACCGATTTCTTCGCTAGCTTTGCTAATGCCGAAGATGAGACAGATACTGGGGATTTTGGCATAAGCGAAAGCCTACTGGACGAGTTTTCGGGAGTGTTTACCGATGACAGCACTCATGTCATGCTGATGTCACATTACCGAAGTGAGACTCCTGACCTTATTCATTTCTCCAATAACTGGTTCTACGATGGACGCCTGGAAATGTATCCCCCAGCCCGCGTCTCCGGTATCGGAAGACGTTTGCACTATGTTCCGGGTGCTGTCTATTCTGAGACGGCAGGACAAAGGAGTAATCCGGTCGAAGCCGACGAGGTCGTCAAGCTTATTGAGCTTCATGTCCGGGAGTTTCCGGAGAAATCCCTCGGCGTTGTGACAATGAATATACCCCAAATGGAACTCATAGACGAAAAGCTGCAGTTCTTTCAGTCCGAAATGGTGCGCACTTTTTGTGCTGATGAATCGAAGTTCTTTCTCAGGAACCTCGAAACAGTGCAAGGCGATGAAATGGATCGAATTATCCTCAGCTTGACCTATGGTAAGAATTCTACTGGTCACTTCAATGCCTCAGTGCTTGGTCCGTTGACCAAGAGTGGTGGCGAGCGGCGACTGAATGTTGCTATTACTCGATCGCGAAACGGAATGACTGTTGTTTCCTCCCTAAAGTTATCAGACTTGGAAAGGACTGCTGCACAAAGCAGAGGATTCCAGTGTTTAAAAGCTTTTTTGATGGATTTAGAGACTACCGTGCAGTCCAGAGATTTCGGTATCGGAGCAGAACGATTTAAAAGACGGTCAGATGGCGTGTCCGGTATTGTCTTTTGCGACTCTCCTTTTGAGGAACAGGTTGTTGAATTCCTCGAAAACGAAGGCTATGAAATCGAGTGTCAGTACGGTGCCGGAAAATACCGACTGGATATCGTTGTTAAGGAGAGAGGCAAGAATCTCCTCGCTATTGAGTGCGATGGGGCTGGATATCACAGTTCTCTTGTCGCCCGTACTCGTGACAGAGCAAGACAGCGAATACTTGAAAAACTAGGATGGCGCTTTCATCGTGTATGGAGCACAAACTGGTGGTTCTTCGAGCAGCAGGAGAAAGAAGCAATCATCAGTGCAATTCATTCCGCACGACTAGACGCTCAACAAGGAGCTGCAGCCAATCGCCGATGAGGCGGTTTTGGGTGATCCCCATGTTCAAATACAAAGGTGGAGATTGACTTTTCTCGCCAATTTATTGATAATCGCTTGAAAGGTGGCATTTTCGGGGGAAGGTTGGGCCTGAGGTTGCCTTCCTGTACTCGGTAGGATGATAAATTGCATTCGTATACTGGTTTCAGTCGAAAATGGTGATAAGAGTTTCAGAAAAATAGCCAAAGCAGTTGAATGTTCCGTCCCTTATATCCGTAGGGAGGAAATATGGACTCGCTACCCATCCATCTAATCATTGTTCAGCGGCGAAACGAAAGCGCCTATGATGGCGCACATCAGCGGTTGACTCCTGCCCAGCACAGTAGGCCACAGGACGTGCCGCTGTCACCAATCGGTGATTCGTGGCGATAGCCACGGAGAATCCCGCGGGAGGAGCAAAATGAATAGTGATCACACGCACCTCGTTGAGAATAACGTCGAACCGCAACCGGGAACTGAAGACCAGCTAGTCCCGACAGTCTTTGAGGACTTTCTGCCCTGGTTCAGAGACATTGTGACGTTGTATCGCCCAGATTTCATCGTCGCCATTGCCAGAGGAGCGATAAAACTCCTCCAGCTTCATGGTATTACGGAAAAATACCTGTCGTGCCCGATTCTATCAGACAGTGCACTTCCCTTTCTTCCGAATGAGGCTCTGGCCAGGAAACGTATCTTGATCTTTGATGATTCGCTGATATTTGGCTCAACAATGGCCGCGGTCCGGGAGTACGTGCTTGCACGCGAAGCCATTCCTTACTGCTGTACCTATGTGGTCGATCGACGCAACTTCTTCGGCGAAACAAAAATCCCAAATGAGTTCCTTCAACCGTCCCCCCATTCCCGCCTCCCTATCGACTACGGGCATAAGATGTGGCCTGCGGAAATACGCGTACATCATGATCTCCTGGTCCGCCGGCTCTTGAATAGCCCGTATCACTACAACATGGATTTCCCCACTGTGCAATTCACTCTCGACGCCCTCGCTGGTTCGACGGTAATCCGTTTTGTTAACTCTGTCTGCGCTTGCTTCGGAGGTAGCAAAGCCTTCGACATCAGTTCTGCGGACTGCGCGAGCAAGCGAGTATATCGTTTCACAGTGCTCATGCCGACTCCATCCGATGAACTTTTCTCAAACGGTTGCGCTTCCTTCAGGCCACACACCAAGATAAGACTGACCTTCGCTGCCGACGAGCGAATCGTGCAAATGACACCAATTGTGCAGTTGTGGATGCCCGACGACTTCGGCTCGCATGAAGCACCATTTGCAGAACTCACCCTGAACGACAGCTGGCGGAACCTCACTAAACCATCACCTACCGACCGCTATTACAAGCAATCCCTATTCCGCCTACTTACTTCGTTCGTGACCACACTGTATTTGAGGCAAGTCCTAGAATTACTCGCATCTCACCTGCCGCCTGACATTAGCCTTGCAACTACTAGCTTTCTCGACGGCGATTTAAAGGCCAGCCTCGGGTGGAGGAATGCCGCCATACTCTCACAGATGTCTCTTCGCGAGATACGCGTTGGCCTTTTCGTGGATGGGGCGCTAGTGCCACTGAGAGGATTTCAGCCACCAAGTGACTCGGAGCAGACGCGCCTAGTGGACCTCCTCACTTCATACTGGCAGGCGGTTCCGCACTTACGGCCTCATCCGGCAGAAGTCGTGTACGAGATTCTTGGAAAGATGTTCTTGGCGTTGCGTGAGGTGACGGATACACCCAAGAACAGAGGTAAGTCACCCACGACGGAAAGAATCAATACCGGACTCTCATTCGAATCTCTGGAGCACTTAGTTATCGGTGTTTGTGGGTGTCCGCTTTCGGCGGATGACATATCCGTTGGCGTTGACTTATGCGTTGACAATGGGCAAGCTGTTCCGAAAGTACTCTCTTCGCTATCAGGATGGGCAAGGCATTTCTACTCTGGCGAACGCTCGGACGCCATCGACCCTTTGCAGATGAAACACTACTACCACCGTGCATACTCTGACTACTTGGCGACCAAGAGGTCCCGTCTCATGACGCCATTCGACGTGCACAAGCTGTCGGTTGCCCTTAAGGACACTCTTTCGTGGCTTCCGATAACTACAAAGTACTACATATACGGTCTATACGCAATGCCCAGCACTGTTGAACAGGATTTGGTGACATGGTTAACAGATGGCCCGAATCCTCCCTTGCAGCCGTTTACTAACAGTGACGGGGCTACCCTTCTTCGACCGTCGCCGGGCTACCGCCTCTCCCCGCAGGCGGCGTGGACCAGGGAAAAGGCCCGGAGCTTCCTGGATGGCTTTGGGTGCTTGGCGACAGCCTTTGCCAGACTCAAACCGGAGCATAAGCTCTTGGTTAGCACGTGCAAGACGCATCGCCACACCTATAATGCTGTTGCATATGAGGCGCATGCGTGGTCTCACAAGGGCCGCTACAACTTTGGTCAGATAGCATCGCTCGGATCCGTGCCTACCGGACAGAGAAGGAATATGGCCGACGAGCTGGCTACGCAATTCTACTGGTGCGTGCAATATCTTGTGGAGGCGCAGAAGAAGTGGGTGCTGTTCCACCGGAACTTCGATGCAACACGAGCCAAAGTTGAGCGCGTTTTCAAGCATCTCGGAGGCTTCTACCTTCACTTTTGGCAATATGAATTGTCCCACAGTAGTCTTGGAGACAGAGAGCCGGAGATCGATTCTCGATTCGCGCTCTTGATGCCCGTTATTGCCCTCATGAGAGGCCTGACGTCATATACGCTACACCTGTTGATAAAGCTCAGAGCAATTTCGGACGCAGCGCTTAAGAACAGATTCGAGACCGATGGGCAGGACATTCGGTCCGAGCCATATGAATGGGTCTTCGGGGATGGCTTGCGTGACGCAGCCGGTCGATACAATGGCTTGATCGACTCCGGACGGGTACCGGGAGTCTCATTGCTACGCACACGACTGCCTGATGTCTTGCCCGCAGCGACGGAGATTTCTGCGGAACAGGAAGGTGGCGGGCTGGCCCTGGTGGCTCAGTGTCATAGCGAGCTCCATGGGGTACTATGTGCGTACTGTCCAGAATACCGCATCTTGGAGGGCGATTTTCCATTTGCTCCTGTAGAGAGGCACCGTGATCGGATGGATGGCACACGCGAAATTCTGATTAGCAATGCGTACATTCTAACGATGGATATAGTTGGTTCAACAGACAGTGAACAGACTAACACGATGAAAGCAGCAGTGTTGAGCATCCTCAAGTGTTTCCACCGCCCTAATTTGTATCATGAGGTCACCGGAAACGATGGTTACCTTGTCTGTGCGGACGAACCGGGTATCCTATTGGACATCTGCCGGGCTGTGGTGGTGGAGGGCAAATCGCTGATGAGATCGGGCAGCACATTCGCTGGCACCCGCAAAGGGCTAGCGTTTGGGTCTGTTCTGGTGCTGATCGATTTGGAAGACAGGAATGCCATTATGGACGCCAACATTCCCAACGTGATCCCTGCTGCCTTTGGAATTTTAACGGGTGTTGATAGTGTCGCGACCGAAGCCGGCGAGAAGAACTCACTGGTCGCTGTCGGGAAGCATGTAGTTGGCAAGTTCCAAGAGGTTCTTGCGAACTGCAAAGGACCTCTCATAGTTCACGTCGAGACTAAACATTACTTCGGAGATTGTAACGTGTACGTGATCGGCGAGAACTGAGAGACATACTCGGTCGGTGCCAAACACGTGGAAGGACAATCATTGAAATTCGTGACTTTGCAGAGACATTGCTAGCTTCTATCGCTATACAGGAGGATGGAGCGATCACTGTGCGGCACGGGGCAGGTCGGAAATCGACTGCTGGCAGAGCCGGAGCCGACGGTGGTCATTGGAGCGACGAAGAGCTGGTTTGCAGCTCCCGGTGTTGCTGCGGACGGTCCCTCTGTGCGTCAGCATCAGGCACCGTGCGGTGCTCAATGCCTCCAAGAATCTCATCGAGCGCGGTGGAACCCGTCATCTCCAGATTCTGCCGATCTCACGAATTTACGGATATTGCTCGCACTGGGAAGCTGCATTCAACCGCATCCTTAAGCAACTTACCGGCTCAAGCCGGTCGGGTGAAGGAGTAGATGGAAACTGCTGAGGTTCGCAAATATCGAGCACTCGCGTAGCGCACAGAAGGAAAGCAGCAAAACAAGTGCGTGCATCAGATGTATGGTCCCGGCTTCACGGGAACCAGACACTGGTGATCGTGTCGTTACTATCTTTCGATCCGTAATACTCAGTTAAGGTAACTTGGCCTCTACTCACCCTTAGTAGGTGACGGCAATAGCCGTACATGTTTTATGGGCTAAGCCTTACGGGTTGAACTCTGCTACAAAATCGAACCGACCTCTCTCATTGACTTCAATAAAAAAGAAGCGCATGCCTTGGCCTGCACCAGTCTGGCTGCCACTAAGCAAACAGCGTTGCATCAGTTATTTTCCGCAGGCTATTACCGGCAGGCCGGGCAGACAGTCTCGCACTTGAAGCAGTGATACTCAAAGCCGATGAAGGAGGCCTGGTAGAGTTCGAGGAACCGTGAATTCACAAGCTGTTCCTTCCGGGTCTCGGGCGTCGCCCCGATCAACTTCTTCGCATAGGCGATCGCGCCGCCGATGCCGTTTGGCTGGGAGACCCGGAGGCATTTCATCGGGTCCGTCTTCCCCTCCTCGTCCAGCGCCTTCGCAGGACAGGATTCGACGCAGAGGTTGCACTGGTTGCACAGCTCGTCCCGGACGGGGGGATCGGAGTCGAGAGACAGATCGGTGAGGCAGGCGGTAAAGATGATCCGCGTTCCGTAACGGGGGTGGATGACGAGGTTGTGGCGGCCGAAGACGCCCAGTCCCGCGGCGACCGCCGCATGCCGCAGCGAGAGGTCGGCGACGACGCCCATGGCGGGAGCAGCCATGTTCAGAGGATAGGAGGGGGCGATCGACGCCGCCTTCGCCCGGAACCGGTCCTCGATGAACTTCGCGAGCAGATAATTGTTCCGGGTCGCCAGACTCATCAGCGCAAGACGCGACATCATCCTGATCCGTTCGTTCTCCGATTCGAGCCCCCCATCGAGTTCCCGGTATCCCAGAACCACCATCGATCGGACCCCGGGAAGCAGCGTGCTCGGATCCGGTGTCCGCGGAGAGTGATAATCCCCGATGGCGGCAAACCCCACCACGTCCGCCCCGTTTTCCCGACCGAAATTACGAATGGCCTCCTTCATGATTCCCTCCTTCGATCAATGGATTAACGAAATCCGGACAGCCGATCATTCCTCGAGAACAAGCGTAAAACAGTTCCAACCGCCACGGCAGACCCGCCGTGGACTTCAGACCGGATACAAAAATACGGCGCCCATGCCTGTCGGGGCGACACCATGTTTTGTGTAACACTATTTCTGTTACGTCTCAAGAGACAAATAACGCTGAAAATAAAGCTTGACATTCGGTCCGAATCCCCCTATAAGGGCACCGCATCCTAACTCCAGTCGGAGCTGCAGGATGCAGAGTTGGATATAGACGTTTTGAAGTGCAAGGCTAGACGACGTGATTAAAAAGGTTTTTGACAGTCCTGTAGTTTTTGCCATCGTGTTCATCCGACTTGCAAAGAATTTTATGAAAGGAGGATGCACAATATGTCAGAAGGTACAGTGAAGTGGTTCAATGAGCAGAAGGGCTTCGGTTTTATCGAGAAGTCTGAGGGCGGCGATGTTTTCGTTCATTTCAGCGCCATCCAGGCCGGCGGTTTCAAGACGTTAGCCGAGGGCCAGCGTGTGAGTTTCGACATCGCGCAGGGCAAGAAAGGCCCGGCTGCGGAGAATGTAAAACTCCTGTAGGATTTTTTATCCGCAGAAAATGTAAGAGGCCTTCCGGCGCCTGCAAATGGCGTCGGGAGGCTTTTTTTTATGCGAAATAACCCATCAGGAGGAACCATGGTCGCTCCGTTTCGACGGATGAAACGGCGATAGACGCAAAGGGAACGCCAAACCCGCTGCCGCTCCCCGGGTAGATGTACCAAGGAGTCGGACAATGCTCTCCCGTCGCGCTTTTTTAAAGACCCTGGCCGGGATCGCTCCGATCCTCGGCGGGGCGGGGCTCTGTCTCTCCTCTCCCCTCTGGGAGCGCCTGTTCGCGGGCGGCAATGCCGGGTTGCTCTTCGCTCTCGATCCGAAGTCCGATCTGGTCCGTCTCGCCCCGAGGGCGCGCTTCTGGACCTCCGTCCCCCTCGCCGGCGCCGACTGCCGTCCATGCCATGCCTCTTTGGAAATCCTGAAAGGGAAACCCATCCGCCATGAGGCCGGGATGGTCAAGTGCCTTCTGTGCGCCCAGGGTTGCGTTCTGCGGCCCGGTGAGCGCGGTCGCTGCCGCGCCCGGATGAACGTTGGAGGCGAACTGAAGAGCCTCGTCTATGGCCGTCCGATCTCGATCCATGTCGACCCGATCGAGAAGAAGCCCTTCTACCACTTCCTCCCCGGCGCCGCGGCCTACTCGCTCGCCACCTCCGGCTGCCCGCTCCGGTGCAAGTTCTGCCAAAACTGGGAGATCTCCCAGGCCTCTCCGGAGGATTACGAAAGTCCGCCGGTCTCCGCCGACCGGATCGTCCGCGCCGCCCGGGAGAGGCAGGCGCCGGTGATCGCCTTCACCTACAACGAGCCGACGGTCTTTGCGGAGTACATGCTCGATATCGCGCGGGAGGCGAAAAGGCAGGGGCTTCGCCCCGTCCTGATCAGTTGCGGGATCATGAACGAGGCGCCGCTCGCCGAGCTCTGCGAGGTCCTGGACGCAATCAAGATCGACCTGAAGGGGTACGACGAGGCGTTCTACCGCGGCGTCTGCGGCGCCGAGCTGAGGCCCGTCCTGAGGAGCATCAAGCAGATCGCGAAGAGCCGCGCCCATTTGGAGATCGTCAACCTCGTCGTCCCGACGCTGAACGACTCCGAGAAGATGCTGCGCGGCCTGATCGACTGGATCCTGGGAGAAGTCGGACCCGACGTCCCCCTCCATTTCTCCCGCTTTCACCCGGATTATCAGCTCCGAAACCTGCCGCCCACACCGGTGGCGACGCTGGAGCGGGCCCGGGAGACGGCGATGGGGCGGGGGTTGCATTACGCCTATGTTGGAAACGTCCCGGACCATCCGGGGAACCATACCCACTGCCCTTCCTGCGGGAAGGCGGTCATCCGGCGCACTGGATTCTTCACCGTGGAAATGCATCAAAAAAACGGCCGCTGCGGCTTCTGCGGCGGGAGGATCACGGGCGTTTGGAGTTGAGTGGAAAGGAGATACGTCATGACCATTCTGCAATTCGGAATTCCCCTTGTCGCCCTCAGCCTGGGGGTGGCAACGACCGGCATGGCCGGGAAGGACGGGGGGGGCGAGGTGCGTTCCCCGGCCGTGGCCGGGCAGTTCTACCCCGAATCGGCGACCGTCCTGAAACTTGCCATCGAGAAATTCATCGAGGACGCGCTGCCGCCGCAGGTGAAAAAACCGGTCGCCATCGTCGTCCCCCACGCGGGGTACATCTACTCCGGCCAGATCTGCGCCGACGGCTGGAACCAGGTCCGCGGCGGGACCTATGACGTCGTCGTCATCCTCGGGACCAACCACACGGCCTCCGGCCTCCGGAAGATCGCCCTCTACCCGGGCGGCGGCTTCCGGACGCCGCTCGGAACCGCAACGGTGGACGGGGATCTCACGGCGGCGTTGCTTGCCGCCTCGCCCGACTGCGCCCTCGACAAGGGGCCGCACGTCCGGGAACACTCTCTCGAGGTCCAGGTCCCCTTCGCCCAGGTCCTCTTTCCCCAGGCGAAGATCGTCGCCGCGATCGTCGGCGAAGCGGACGCCGCCCTCTGCACCCGCTTCGGAAACGCATTGGCCGCGGTCCTGAAGGGACGCCGCGCCGTGATCGTCGCCAGCTCCGACCTCTCACACTACCCGTCGGCGAAAGACGCCGAGGCCGCGGACATGAAGACGCTGGATGCCGTCATCACCCTCGATCCGGCGGCGCTCCAGGCGACCATCCGGACGCAGACGGCGCGGCGGATACCGAACCTCTCCACCTGCGCCTGCGGCGAGGCCCCCATCATGGCCGCGATGGCGGCCGCCAAGGCGATGGGGGCGACCGGGGGAAAGGTCGTGAGCTACGCCCACTCGGGGAATCTCCCGATCGGCGAGCGGGAGCGCGTCGTCGGCTATGGGGCGGTCGTCCTGGCCGCCGATCCGAAAAAGGAAGCCCCCGCCGTTCGGCCGGCCGCGGCTACGGAAGGGACGATCGGACCCGCCGACCGGAAATACCTGCTTCGCCTCGCGCGGGAGACGATCACCCGTTTTCTGACGATAAAAATGGTCCCCCTGCCGCGGCTTTCGAGCCCCATTCTGCGCGAACCGCGCGGGGTCTTCGTCACCCTCAAGAAGCGGGGAGACCTGCGCGGCTGCATCGGCCGGATGGTTCCGGACCGGCCGCTCGCCGAGCTCGTCGGGGCGATGGCCCTCCAATCCGCTTTCGAGGATACCCGCTTCAGCCCCGTAACGCCCCGTGATCTGCCCGATCTGGAAATCGAGATCTCCGTGCTGACGCCGATGAAACCGGTCTCCGGCCCGAACGACATCGTCGTCGGCCGGGATGGCGTCCTCCTCCAGAAGGGGGGAAAATCCGCCGTGTTTCTCCCCCAGGTCGCCCCGGAACAGGGATGGGGAAGGGATGAGATGCTGAACCACCTGAGCCAGAAGGCGGGACTTCCGTCCGGCGCCTGGAGAGACGGGGCGACCTTCCTGACCTTCCAGGCGATCGTTTTTAGCGAAGCGGAACACCGATGATCGCCGAC
>JAURXV010000163.1 GCA_030654195.1 Syntrophales bacterium
CAGGAAGAAGAAAATACCCCCGATCATCACCCGAAAATACCACCTTTCAACCAGAATTCAATAATATACCCAGATAACCAAAATTGCAACTTTGTTTTGAAGTCGGGTATATTATGTCTGTGACGCTCCTTATCGAGGAAGAATATGTTTTAAACGAGTACGCTTAAAGCGGACAAACCTGATATCGTCTTTCATCGACGATGCAATGGCGTGTTTTCAATCGCGGCGTGACAGGGTTGTCGACACAGTGTCGAGAATTGGTTTCTTCAAACAAAATCCCTGAGAAGGCATCGAGGGAGGAGGCGGCGGGGCGCGGGCAAGGGAGAATTAATTTTGACTTCAATTCCGGCAGGGGGCAATCTTCGGAATCTAGCCCGCTAAAGTTCGGGTCAGCCCTGTATCAAAAATCCACGACCGGCTGTACCGCCACTTCGGGGTAGATCTGCCCCGAAGTGGGCGGCATGGAGTTGTAGACCCACGCGATGTCGATGGCGCCCAGCCGTATGCCGCGATACCGCCGGACACCGGTGAATGTTCCCCGTACCAGGACGTCTTCCATATCCATGGTAAGGCCGAAGACCGCCACGGAGGCCCCTTCTTTTATCGCGCCCAGCTCTCTCCCGTAGGCCGCGGTGGAGAACACCAGCCTCGTGCTGTCCGCGGCCCGGCATTGTATGAGCGGCACAAGGACGGGGAAACCGTCCTCTCCCACCCAGGAAATGAACTTCAGCGAGCTCATCTGGTTGAAGAGTCCTTCTCCCCAGGGTTTCAGTATGGGTTTTCCGCCGTCTCTTCCGGCGGCCGCTTGCGCGATCCCGGTGAGCAGGGACGCGATGGCGATACTCGCCAGGGGCAGCCGCTCCTTGCCGTATGTCTCGACGAGATCCATATAGTGCACCGTGTGTATGCCGAAGTAGGAATTGTACCTGAACATGGGCTTATCGTTGAACATGACATAGTCTTCCCCCTCCCGCGCCAGGTGGGTCCACCGGGCCTTTCCCCGCCAGAGCGCTTTGTCCAGCGTCATGATGAGAAAGGCCGTCCGGGGATTCGTCCTGACATGTTTCTTGCTCATCCCCTCCGAGAATTGGGCCCAGATCATCTGTGACGGGGTTTTTGCCTGGAGGGCGGTGATCAGGGTGATGTGGGGGAGGCCCTCGGGATTGACCGTGGCGATTAATCCGACCTTTGCCTCCGGCTCAAAGGCTTTCATGTCATTCGGATCCAACTTGGCAAAGGACTCCATCTGTCACCTCTCCTCCATCTGTATGGGACCGCACCAGCGCACCCGGTCCGGGTCCGTCCCCGAACCCGCGGCGATGTCGACAAGCTCTTCCATGCGTTTTCCGCTCATGAGGGGGCTGTCCCTGAAGGGCCAGTCCATGCCGAGCCGCCTGTATTTGCCGGCGCAGAGGTCGTTGAATGAACAGAGCTCCCAGCGGCCTACCGCGCCGCCCAGTTCGGACGCGATAAAGCGGCCGATCCCCCTGACGTTGTCCTCGCAAGCCGTGGCGCCCGGGATAACAGGGGTCCGTATCCACAGCTCCGCCGGGGTTGTGTGCGTCTCCATGTACCGGCAGAGGAAGACAAGGTTGGCCAGTATCGTGTCGTTGGAGACGCCGGTAAATGCTCTGTGCCTGTCCGGGTCTATTTCCTTGATATCGTAGAGGACCATGTCGGCATGGGGGAGGAACGCCTCAAGGGTCTTCTGAGCGCACTGTCCCGAGGTGTCGAGGGCCGTGTGAATGCCTGCCTCTCTGAGACGGCCGAGCAGGGCGGCGGCAAAGGGCGCCTGCATGGCCGGCTCACCCCCCGAGAGAGTAACGCCCCCACCCGATGTTTCAAAGTATGCCCGGTCCGTGAGTGCCTCAAAGAGCAACTCGTCCAGCTCCCATGTCGTTCCCAGCATTCTCATCGCCGCTGAGGGGCATTCCCGGCTGCATATTCCGCATGAGGTGCAGATGCGCCGGTCGATGACGATACCGTCGGGCCCCCGCGAGAGGGCATTTTCAGGGCAGACACCGATACAGATGCCGCACCCGATACACTGTGTCTCCGTCCACTGGAGCTGGGGACTCGCGGATATGCTTTCCGGGTTCTGGCACCAGGCGCACCGGAGAGGACAGCCCTTGAAGAATATGGTGCTCCGTATGCCCGGTCCGTCCTCCGTGGAAAACCTCTGAATTTCCAGTATTGTTGCCGTAAGCGGTGCGGAATCGTTCGCCATGTCTGTCAGAAGGACTTCCTCTATCAATAGCCCCCGTGGCTTTCACGGGCGATGATCTCATCCTGAAGCTCTCTGCCGATACTGGTGAAATAGGCATTATACCCCGTAATTCGGACAAGCAGCGTACGGTAATCCTCCGGATGCCGTTGCGCCTCTCGCAGCATGTCGGCATCCAGCATGTTTATCTGCAGCGACGTACCGCCGTTCTCTCTGGCGCCGCGGAGAAAAGCCTTGAATTTTTGCCGGTGTTCCGGATCGCGCAGCAGCGAGGGGTTCAGCGTAATGGTGTGGCTTGAACCGTTGGGAAGGCTGTTTAGATACTCGCCCCAGTCGCCTTTGCCGTCGCGTGCTTTGCCGCCGAGCGCCTTTCCCACGGAATTGATATTGGCCGTGGGGCCCTTTGTGTCCGCGCCGTTCGACGGACAGATGGCATTCGACAGGAACCGCCCCTTCGGTCTCCCGTCGGCGCTTGCCGCCATGATATAGCCGTCGCCTATCCAGTAGTTCCAACTGAGCATACCAGGTCTGAGCTGTCTGTTCGTGGAACGGGTTCTGTGCTTCCATGTCTCGTCGGTCCAGAGATCCATGACCCTGACGGCCATATCGTCGGCCGCATCGTCATCCCTGCCGTACTTGGGCGCCCGGTGCTTCGCCCTGGCCTGCAGTACGTCATGCCCTTTCCAGTTATCCCTGAGCGCCCGGACCAGTTCATCCATGGTGCATTCTTTTTTATCGAAGACCAGATACTTGATGGCGAGCAGGGAATCCACGGTGGTGGCGAAAGTCACCGCCTCCAGGGTCGTAAAACTCAGTTCGGCTCCCCCCTGTGTGATATCGAGCCCCTTTTCGGCGCATCCCCTGACGAGACAGGAGAGGTAGGGGGTCGGGCAGAATTCGGCCCGTATGGCTTCCGTCGCTTCATAGAGTTCCATGCACTTCTCGATGATATAGGCGGTCTGCCTGGCGTAGGCCGCCCAGAATTCGTCCCACGATTCGAATGCGGCGTGATCTCCCGTGGCGGGGCCGTCCTGCCTTATTTTCTCCTTTTTACCGGTAACGGGGTCCACGGCGGGGATAAGGTCTCTTCCGCCCGTCAGGGCCAGCTCCACCGCCTTGAGGAGATTGAGATTGTTGTCCACGGTCCCTGAACGGTCGTTCCCAACCATGGTGTTCTCGAGACAGCCCACGGAGGCGTAATCGTAGACGTTATCTTCATTAATGAGCTCCTCGCACCCCGCCCGTTTCGCTTCGCGCATCATCCCGGCCATTGACCGCTCGTCGAAGTTCAGCAGAAACGGCGCCCCCTGGCTGGTGGAAATCATCTCCACCACCCGGTCGAGGAGTCGATCGGGGCTGCCCCTGTGGAGCCGGACGTTGGGCTTCGGCTCCAGGATGGGACTCATCTCGTCGATGACCTCCAGGATGGCGTAGGTGAGATCATTGGTCATATCCCTGCCGTCTTTTCCCATGCCCGACAGGTTGAGCAACTGGCCGTACCCTGCCGTGATGCCCTGGTTCCCCCCCAAGCGTATCATGGCGTCATAGGCGAAGTTGGCGTGCACCCAGAAGCACTTCAGGATCTCCTTCCCGAATTCCCGGTCCATGCCGACGGCGAGGGAATGTTCCCAGTAGGGGAGCAGATACTGATCGATCCTGCCGAAGGATACGCCAGGCCCCGGATAGTTCTCATCGCTCATGACCAGCATGTGGGTGAGCCACAGGGCCTGGACGGCCTCCCAGAAGGTCGCGGCCGGCTTCCAGGGAACCCTGGCCAGATTCCCCGCCATCGCGAGCAGTTCCGCCTTTCGTTCGGGATGGGTTTCCTGTTCGGACAAATCCCTGCACAGTGCGGCATACTTCGCGGCCAGGTCCCCGGGCATGGTCGCCGCCGTCATCATGGCCCGCAGCTGGTCCCCCTTTTTGCCCTTCTGCTCACGCAGGGAAAGCAAGTTATAGGCCGCCTCCAGGTTGGCGTATATTCCACTCCACCCGATGCGCAGCGCCTCCTCGTATCCCGGTATAAGATGCCCGCTGGTGGCCCCGGCGTTTCCGTACCCGCGGCTGTGAAACCACTTCAGTTTCGCGGCGGCGCCCTTTTTGCCGTACATTAACCTGTCCCGCCGGGCCGTTTCTTCCCGTGTCCAGCACCTTGAAGTCTGGATGTTAAAGCGCCCGCCGGCGATGAGATCTCCCGGAAGCAGCTCCTGGGGCACGTGGTTCAGCATGACCTCCCGTACAAACCAGGCCCTCCTTTCGGGAAGGCTCAAGGACCAGAAGGCCTCATGCAGCGCCACAGGGTGGGCCGCCTGAATGAAGGAAGATCTGAAGGTCCGGTGAAAGGCGTAGGTCTCCGGGACTATGAAGAAGGTCGTTTCATCGAACAGCACATCCCAGGGCTGCCCCGTCCCCCATGCGGTGAACTCATTATTCCAGGGTCGTTCCACTCCGCTGAAATAGTAGTTCCTGAGCCATTCGATCCGTGGAGAGAGATTGCCCGGTTCTTTGAGCGGGAAGCGGCTTTTTCCGGCCGACGAAGTTTCCATGACACACCCCTTTGCGATCATGCCTGAGACGATATAGCTACCACTCCGAAAAATCAAATATAAAGAACGGTCTTAAATTACGAAATGAAGCATTGCATGGTAATCGAAAAATTTTATAATGCGAGAAAGACAACCGTGAAACGGAAACCCGGAAGGAGGAAGCGAGATATGAAGCGGTACGATTATCTGAGCCCGGAATGGGCCGCGGAGGTCAAAAGGCAACTGCAGGCGGACCTACGTTGTGATCCCGAAGAGGGGTCTGCCGACGGCCTTCACCTTCGTGATCGACGGGCTCCGGCTCCTCGTCGCTTTGCCCCTCAACGGCCTGATCGCCGGCGGGTGATTTCATCCGCGGGGGGTGAGGCGAAGCGGTTCGCCGATTGCTTGCCAATATGGCAGCGCGACGAACAGAACCACCAGATAGGCGGCAAGGGTCATCCACAACCCGAAACGGAAGATTTCCGCCGCCGTGAGGTGACCCCGTTCGTAGACCACCAGCGACGAGGCGCTCTGCGCCGGATAGTACAGGACGGCGTCGCCGGCGATCATCACCGAAAGCCCGCAGATGACGGGGTTGAGCCCCGTGGCCGCGCCGATCGACATCGCGATCGGGATGGTCGTCGCCAGAAAACCGGCGATGTTGGGGATCAGCAGGCGGAGCAGTGCGGCGGCCAGGAGCAGCACGACCACGACCAGAATGGGCTGTTGCGAAAATGCCGGCATCCCGCGCACGATGGTCTCTGCGATCCAGACGCCGGCGCCGCTGCCGGCGAGCGCGCGGGCCAGCGACAGCGAGGAGGCGATCACGAAAAATTTTGCCCAGCCGAAACCCCGATCGATTTCCTTCCAGGAGAGCACACCGATGCCCGGCGTCAGCAGGCAGGCCCAGGCGAGGATCGCCGGCAGGGCGGGATTCCAATGATGCCACGCATCCGTGAGCCACAGCAGCGAAGCGCCGAGAGTGATCGCGAGCGTCCGGATCTCCTTTCCGGAGAGGGGCGCAGGCTCGCTGGTCGGCAGCGGTGAGAGCGGCGCGTGGAACCCTTTGCGGTGGAGCAGATAGATCAGGACGGCGCCGACGACGAGCAGGATGCCGTACGGCACACACATGAGCGCCAGCCAGCGGCCCCAGGAGATTCCGCCGATCAGCGAGGCCGCCAGGACCGGGGTGATTCCTCCGGTCAGCAGGACGGTGGAGGCGAGCCGGTTGATCGAGCCGAGCGCCAGCATGATCGCCTTGGCAAAGGGTGCGCCCCGAGGCACATGACCGAGGTCGAGCGCTTGTTCGTACACAAAAATGAGAATGCCCGTCCGGGTCGTCGCCGACGGCAGAAGAAACGTGAGCAGCGGAAACGATAGCAACATTTCCAGGTAAAGGGCGCGTGAACTCCCATTGCAGCGCCGGAGAAAAAAACGGGCCACCCGCTCGGCCAGGCCGCTCCGCAATACCGCGAGGCCGATCGTCAGCACGCCGATCAGGAAGTAGGCCACCGGTTCGGCGAAACCCACCAGCGCCTCCGGGAACCCCGGCACGCCTCGGGAGAGCACGAGTGCGATGACCAACAGGATCCCGGTCACGGCAGCCGGGATCGCATCGGTGCACCAGAGACCGATCGCCATCACGGCCACGGCCAGAACGCGCTGTCCCGCCACGGAAAGACCGGCAGGCGTCGGCAAGGCCATCAGACCCACCGACAATCCGGCCATAAAAACGGTGATCCAAAGCGCCCGCCATTCGCTCTTGCCTGCGTTCGGCCCGCCGTTTTGCGTTTTGCTGTTTTCGTCTCTCTGGCTGGATTCCATGGGGTCGGCCGTTATTATGGAAGAGGCCCGCAGGGACAGGGTCATTCAGAACATTGCTCCATGGGGATGATGCCATTCCCCATGACGCTCGGATTCATAACAGAAAGCGGGCCGGGTGTCGAGAAAAAGGGATGCCCGATCCGGAGACGAAAAACAATCGCCGCCGATACCGGCGTTCAGTCCAACTCGACGGCTTCCCCGCAGCCGCGGCAGCGCTTCGCGCCCCGGAAGAGGGCGATTCCGCACTGGGGACAGTGATAGCGCTTCTCCTCCTCTTCCATCCATCTTTCGGTTCCCAGCTCCCGCCGGGCGGGGATGGAACGGAGCATCACCTTCTTGCCGACGGGAAAAGGAAACGTCTCGATGTGGCCGCAGGGAAAGTCGACGCACCGGTGGCAGCCCTCGATCCCCTTTTGGACTGTGCAGGCATTGATCGGGCAGACGCGGCAGTAGGAAAAGACGTCGTCCGAAAGACATCCCTTGCAGTGGAGCTCGTCGATTGCGACGCCGTAGAGGCCGGTCAGTCGCTCCTTGAATTTGAGGTTGTCGTCCCGGTGGGCGATGTAGATCGCGCACACCCCGCAGTACATTCCGCACGGCGCGGCCAATTGCCCCTTCTGTGTCTCCATGGTTCCTCCTTCTGAATGTCGTAAACGGCTATCACTTTTCGAAAAAGAAGGTGTAGTCGCGGTAGCAGCGGCCCTCGGTGTGCATCATGCACCCGGTCACCTTCGGCTCCACTTCATACCGGACGCCCAGCGTGTCGAACCAGCCTTCCACGCGATACATGATGCCGCATTCGTATTGGTCGATGACGCCCAGCGCCATGATGCCTTCGTAGGCGAAGCACCGGTGCCAGGTGCTGCGGATGCGGTTCATCTCCTTCGATTCGAAGGAGTACTTCATGAAGTTGCCCGTGAAGGCGCCCATGGCCGTTTGAAAGAAATCCCAGAATTCCGAGAATGTTTCAAACTTGTCCACGGCGATTGCCTTCTTCAGCCGCCGGATCTCCACAGCGGCCACCGCCTTGACGGCGGCCCGGTTGATCCGGTTCGTCTTCTCGATGCCGCACTCCTGCAGGCAGTGGTAGAACCACATGGCGTCGTGCGTCATCCAGCACTTGATGAGCAGTTCCTGTAGTTCCTTCGTTTCCAGGGGCGTCTTGTCCATTTTCTCCTCCTTCTCCACACTCGGACTTCTTATGCGACCGTCCTCATTTCGCCATCCGGCCTACCCTTTGGCATGCAGGCTCTGAACATGGAGCCGGTCGGCGGCTCCACACCGCCGTCGTTTCCGGGTAATGCCGCTCGGGTCCTGCTTCCCTGTCGCACCGGGTGCGAGGGTCAGTCGAACCACGCCGGTTTCATCTGCACCGTGAGGCCGTCGCCGCTCTCCTTCAGCCGGGCGGCGAGACCCCGGATCTTCGGAAGCTCGTAGGCGAAGAAGTAGCGGCAGGTGTGGATTTTCCCCCGGTAGAAGTCGGCGTCGGCCGCGTCGGGGCTCGCCGCAAGGGCCTTTGCCGCCGTGACGGCCTGGAGGAGCCACTGCCAGGCAATCGCAATGATCCCGAAGAACTCCAGGTAGAGCGTCGCGTCGGCGAGGAACAGCTCGATCTCGCCTTTGAGCGCGAGGCCGGTGAGGGAGGTCGTCACCTCCTTGAGCGTCGATACGGACGCGGCGAGCGCCTCCGCGCAGGGGGCGCATTCGGGAAGGGCCCGCCCTGCCGCTACGGCCTTCTCGACCTCGGCGAGGTAGAGGAAGAGGGCTTTCCCGTTTTTCATGACCACCTTCCGGCCCAGCAGGTCCATCCCCTGGATCCCCGTCGTCCCCTCATGGATCGGGTGGATCCGGACGTCGCGGTAGTACTGCTCCAGCGGGAACTCGTCGCAGTAACCGTAGCCGCCCAGGCACTGGAGCCCCTGGCTCACGGAGAGGATCCCCATCTCCGATGGGTAGCTCTTGGCGATGGGCGTCAGGAGGTCGAGAAGCAGCTCGTACTTTTCCTTTTCCTCGCCTTCGGTCACCATAGCGAGGTCGACGTACTGCGCGCACTGGAAGATCAGCGCCAGCGACCCCTCCACGACGGCGCGCTGGAAGAGGAGCATCCGCTTCACGTCGGCGTGTTCGATGATCGGCACCTGCGGCGCCAGGGGGTCCTTCCCCGCAATGGGCCGCCCCTGCGGGCGCTGCCTGGTGTATTCGAGGGAGGCGTGGTAGGCGGCCGATGCGATCGCCGCCGCCCCCATTCCGACATCGACCCGCGCCTCGTTCATCATCTGGAACATATAGCGGAGACCCTTGTGCGGTTCGCCGACGAGCCAGCCCCGGCAGTCGTCGTTGTCGCCGAAGGAGAGTTGCGTGATCGGCGCGCCGCGGTAGCCGAGCTTGTGGTAGATCCCGATGCAGGTCACATCGTTCCCGGCAAGACCGCCCCGGCCGTCCGGGCGCATTTTGGGCACGACGAAAAGGGAGATCCCCTTCACGCCGGGAGGCGCCCCTTCGATCCGGGCGATGAGGAGGTTGACGATATTCCCGGTCGATTCATAGTCGGAGCAGGAGATGAAGATCTTCTGCCCCTTGATCCGGTAGTAGCCCTCCGCCGTCGGGAATGCCGTCGTCGCGAGGTCGGTGAGCGACGAACCCGCCTGCGGCTCGGTGAGGGCCATCGTCCCCTGCCAGGCGCCGGCGAACATCTTCGGGACGTAAGTCTCGATGAGCCCCTTCGAGCCGAAGGAGAGGATCAGGTGGGCCGCCCCGGTCGTAAGGAAGGGGTAGACGCTGGCGGAGTAGTTCGCCGCCGAGAAGATTCCCCTAAAGGCGGTCATAATCGAGTTCGGGATCTGCTGGCCGTCCAGCTCATACGGGGCCTGGGCGCCGATCCAGCCACCCTCGCCGCAGGCCTTCATGACCAAAGCCGCGACGGGGTGCACAAAGACCTTCCCGTCGCGGAACTCCGGCGGTTCTTTGTCCATCACCGACAGCGCGGGGAAGAGGATCCCCCGGGCCATCCGCATGGCCGTTTCCAGGACCATGTCGAAGGTCTCTTTGCTGTGGTCGGCGAAATAGGGATACTTCGTCAGCGCCGCTGCGTCGAACTGCTCGTAGAGCAGGAATTGCAGGTTTCTCAGACTGATGAACTTTTCCGCCATGGTATCCTCCTCGTCTTTGCAATCCAATCTTGTCCTGGAATCGTCCCTTTTTCCCTATCCCTTCCTCTTTAACCTTGCAAGGACCATCTGGGCCGCCGTCCGGCCCGAGAGGATCGCCGATTCGTAGCCGCAGCCCATCGGCGCCGCCCCCCCGACGAAATCCAGCCCCCGGATGAACCGCTCCTGGGGGATGGAAAGGGCCCGCGCCACGACGGAGTCCCAGGGGTCCTGCTCGTAGGCGTAGATCGTCCCCTTGAAGGCCCCCGTATAGCGGGCGAAGGTCGGCGGCGCGGCGATCTCGACCTCTTCGATGTGTTCCCACAGCGAGCAGTTCAGCGCCCGGCCGAACTGGTCGATCATCGCCCGGGCGAAGGTTTGCTTGGCTATTAAGTATTCCTCCGGTTTCACGTCCTTCCAGGCGTCGGGGCCTGCCAGGGCGGTCATCGAGAGGATCGTCGTACCCGGGGGCGAGCAGCCGGGGTTCGCCTTGTTCAGGCAGATCGTCGCCTGCATCCGCGGCGGTTCGAAGGTGTTGAAGTTTTCGTAGGCCTTCTCGGTATCCATGTCCGGGCCGATGAAGTAGCCGTAGCTCTCGATGTTGAGCGCCTCGGGCGGACAGTCGAGGCCGAGGTAGACGACGAAGGCGCTCGACCCCGTCTTCCGGGCATTGGTCAGTTTGAAAGCCCCCTCGGGAACCGCCCCCGGCGGGTCGATCAGCCGGCCGTAGACGAGGCTCGGCGACGCGTTGGAGAGGACAAAGCGCGTTTTGATCCGCTCGCCCGAGGCCGTCTCCACGCCGGTCACGCGGCCTTCTTCCGTGAGGATCTTTGCGACCTTGACGCCGTACTCCGTCCGGCCGCCGAGCTGTCGGATCCGGGCGTCCACGGCGGCGGACATCCCGTGGGAGCGCTCCCGCGGGACATGGGCCCCCCGGAGGAGGTAGTCGTACAGGACAAGCGCCCAGATCGTGAAGGCGAGGCGATTCACCGGGAGCCCCAGGTAGCACCAGTAGGGGTAGATCAAGTCGATGGCGGCCTCGGGGAAGCCGAAGGTCCGCGTGACCTGATCCACCGTATATCCCGCCGTCGCGAGGAAGGCGGGGTATTGTTCCATCAGGACCTGGCCGTCGGGCTGTCCCTTCATCCGTCCGACGTAGGAGATTCCGTCGAAGACCCCCTTGCAGACGCTCAGGTATTTTTCCAGGGGTTCGCGGCTCCCCGGGACGGCCTGCGCGATGGTTTCGACGAAGTTTTCAATCCCGAAAGGGATCTTGAGGTTAACCCCTTTGTCCGTGAGGATCAGGTGGTAGGCCTCGGGGACGGGGACAAACTCGCAATCCGACTCCCCCTCGCCGATGAGGAACTTCCGGACGAATCCCGGCTCCTCCGGGGAGCCGACGTTGGAGAGCTCGTGGAGCGAGGGTTCGAATTCGAAGCGTCCGCGGACGAAGCTCGTGGCAAAGCCGCCGGGGAGGTTGTGCTGTTCGAGCAGCAGGACGCGGACCCCTTCCTTGGCGAGCTTCAGGGCGGCGGCCAACCCCCCGTTTCCCGCCCCGATGACAATGCAGTCGTAGGCGGCGTCGAAATGGGGGCCGCCCTTTGCGGCGGCGCCGGTGAGCGAGAGGCGGATCTCCAGGTCGGAGAGGGGATAGGTCGCGCACGGGTGGATGAATCCAAATCGCCGATCCGCCTCGCGGCGGCCGTCGTCCTCGGGTTTGATGAACACCTCGCCGGAGACGAGGTGCGACCGGCAGAGGCCGCACTCGCCGGAGCGGCACTGGGAATCCGGGGCGAGCCCCGCCCGTTCCAGGGCGGTGAGAATTGTCTCCTCGGCCGCGGCCCGGACGATCTTTATCGCCGTTCCCATTTGGACAGTGAGCGAGAAGCTCTTTTCCCACGCCGCGAGGAGAAATCCCGGGCGGGCGGCAATGGCGGCCTCTTCCCCGAACACCTCCCGGCGGATCCGCCGCCGGGGGATCCCCAAAGCGGCCAGCTCCTGATCGAGGAAACGGTACATCTCGGCGGGGCCGCAGAGGAAGAAGGTTTTCCCCGCGTGGTCGCCCGCGTGGTCGCGGATGCAGGCGGCGGTGAGAAAACCGGTCGGGCCGCACCATGCTTCATCCGGCTCGCTGCAGACAACGGCGACCCGGATCTTCTCCGGCAGCCGCGCCGCGAGTTCGCGGAGCTCCGTCGCGAAGGGGATGTCGTCGGGGCGGCGGGTCCCGTAGAGGATGGTGATCCGCGCATCGAGCCTCCCCGCCGCGGCCTCCCGGAGCATCGACCGGATCGGCGTGATCCCGCTTCCCCCGGCGAGGGCGACGATCTCCGGGCTGTCCCGGAGCGGTTCGTAATAGAAGGTTCCGTGGGGGCCGGAGGCGGTAATCTGCGTGCCGGCCCGCCAGGATTCCCAGATCCGCCCGGTGAGGAAGCCGCCCTCCTTCCGGCGGATCGCGATCTCGTAGAAACCGTCGGCGCCCCCGGCCTCATACGGAGCCGAGGCGATGGAGTAGGGCCGTGTGAGCCAGGAATCCCCGACCGGAACCTTGAGGCTCAGGTACTGGCCGGCGCGGAAGATGGGAAGTTCCGTTTGCGCGCCCGGCGCCGGCCGGAGGCGGAAGGTTCGTGTCGAAGAGGTCTCTTCGCGGATCTCCGTGATGACCAGGTCGATCCGTTCCGGATGAAGCCTGCGGGCCAGCGCATTGGCGGGGTCGTCCCGAACGGGTTCAGCGGAGGCCTTTGCGATCCGCTCCTGCCGCTCGGGGAGGAGCCTCCCGAACGCCTCCATGTCCTTCTGCATGCCGTAGATTTCCATGGATATCATCCCTTTTCCCCTTCAGTGAGCGGGTCGATATGCCGGACCGCTTGACGATTGGGCCAACCGTTGGCCCATACCACGGTTGTCCCCCTTCCCGTTATCGCCTCCGTCGCCGGCGGCCGCAGTTTTTATGATAGGCTTCATAGAATGAAGCAGTTTTTCTTGTCAATGAAATATCTTGCGAATGATTTAAAAAATCATCGAAATGGGTTAGGATTGAATCCCGCAAAGGGAGCAAGCCGCAACAACGTTATCAATGATATGAAGCATACTGGCGAAGAGATACTCCAACCGATTGCCTGTAAAAGATACAGCGGTAAGTTTATGGTGCGTGTTCCTCCTGAAGTTCACAGAAATCTTGCCATTCAGGCATCGGAATCAAGCGTCAGCCTAAACCGGATTGCCAGAGCAAAGTTAAGCCGATAGCAGGGAAAGAGATGTTTTGTATTGTGATGCTTCCGAAGCTATTCAAATACAACTCTTCAGTGCGGCTGATCGGACCAGATCACTGAATTTCGATTGAAAGGTGGAAGGCCGAACCGTGTATTTATTAGCTTATGGGAAAAATGCATGATCTTTTTTGAAAGATGGTATTCAGAAAAGCAACTATGACTGAAATCGCTCCCTTTACTTGGCAATCCTGAGTACTTTGGCGCCACGAATATGCCTTTCTTTCAGTTCCAGCAGAGCTTGATTAGCATCCTCAAAAGGGAACTCTTGGAATTCCGGATGGAGACGCATTTTTGCCGCCAGTTCCAAGCATTCTCTGATATCGGCCCTTGTAACATTGGCTACCGTCTTAATTTCTTTCTCCTGCCATAGGTGGTGTTGGTACTCCATTGTCAGTAGGTGATTTTTGTCCTTTTCTTCTTTCCGAATGGCATTAATGACAAGCCTCCCCCCTCTACCAAGATTTTCTAAAGCATGAATAACGGGTTTCCATGCCGGAGTTGTGTCGATTATACAATCCAGTTTCTCGGGGGCGTTGGCGTCCGTGTCCCCTGCCCAATCCGCTCCCAATTCCTCGGAGAAACGTCGTTCCTGTTCACTTCTGGCAAAAACGAAGATGCGATTTTGTGGGTAGAGGTATTTGGCCATTTGAAGAGCGATGTGCGCCGAGGCTCCGAATCCTGTGAATCCCAGGTTCATTCCTTTTCTTAATCCTGCCAGACGCAATGACCGATAACCGATTGCACCGGCGCAGAGTAGGGGTGCCGCTTCTGAATCGGAAAACGCTACGGGTATCGGAAAGGCAAATGCTTCCGGTACCTTGATGTACTCTGCGTATCCGCCATAAACATCACATCCCGTGGCTATGAAGTTTGTGCAGAGGTTCTCACGTCCCTCACGACAGAACGAGCAACTGCCACAGGCCTGGTAAATCCATCCGATGCCCACCCGTTCACCTTCACTGAACTTCTTGGCCTTGTTACCGCTTGTCATTACCGTTCCCACAATCTGGTGACCAAGAACGAGAGGAAGGTTTAGATGGGCTATTCTGCCTTCTATCTCATCTAGTTCCGTATGGCATACGCCACAGGCGGAAACCCTTATCAGGATATCCTGCTCCCCCGGCACTGGGTCAGGAAGGGTGGTTAGTTCCAAAGGATTCCGGTTATCCGTAAAACGAGCTATATGGTTCAATAGCATTGCACGCATCGTTTGAGTACCTTTATGATTAAGTGATTATACAACGGTTTCGTTTAATTTAGTCCTTTTTTTAATATACCGGCAAGAATGGATAAGCAAGACATTACTCTGATTCAAATACAAGTCAACGCCACAACCATCCCTGCGAATTCATTGACTTCGGTTTGAAAGGTTCAAAATCTTGACAGCCTATTTTCCGTTCGAGTACAATGCGCCTGTGCTTCCTGAACTCAACAAATCGTCAACCTCGGCAAATATGCTGGATTTCGTTAATCAAAAATGATTTTTTCTTCCATAATTGTGATATGTAGAACGTGAATGTTTTCAGCACGCTTAGCGAGCACATTAAAAAAGTTTCATCGGCGCTAACCAATTGACCGGGGGAAATAATATGGTAAAGAAAATTATCAAAGTATCTTTTGCGATTGTGGCAGTAATTGTTGCAGTAATGCTCATTAAGGCGTTATCATTTACATCAAAGCAGATTAAAACAGAACCTGCCGGTGATTTTTCCGTAGATGAAAAAAATGTTTCCCAGCATCTTTCCGACGCCATTACAATCCCCACTATTTCTTACGAAAATGAAACAGACATTAAGGGAAAGGAATTTCTGAACTTCCATAAATATTTGGAACGAACTTTTCCGCGACTGCATAAAACTTTGCAAAAGGAAATTATTAATAACTACAGCTTGCTTTATACCTGGCCGGGAAAAGATAAAAACTTGAAACCATTTATTCTTATGGCACACATGGATGTTGTGCCGGTGGAAGAAGCGACTCAAGATCAATGGATACATAAACCTTTTGCAGGACATATTGCCGAAGGTTATATCTGGGGGCGTGGTGCACTAGACAATAAGAGTGATCTTATGGGGATTATGGAAGCGATTGAAGGCTTGCTGACTAAAGGTTTTCAGCCGCAAAGAACAATGTATATTGTCTCTGGTCACGATGAAGAGCGTGGCGGAAGCCAGGGAGCGGTAAAGATTGCCGCTTTGTTAAAATCGCGCGGCATAAGTCCTGATTATGTCATTGATGAGGGAATGGTCATAACCGATGGTATCATGCCGGGTGTTTCGTCCCGGGTCGGCCTCATCGGAATTGCCGAAAAAGGCTTTATGAGTGTAGAGATCATAGCAAAAGGCGAGGGCGGCCATTCATCAATGCCGCCGCGGGAAACCACAGTTGGCATTTTGTGTAAAGCAATAGTAAAATTGGAAAGTAATCCTTTGCCTGCCAGACTCGATGGTCCGGCTAAATATCTTTTTGACTATGTCGGCCGGGAAATGTCATTTATCAATAGAATGATTTTTGCCAATCTCTGGCTCACGGAAGGCTTACTGAAAAGCCAGTTGCAAAAGGTAAAGACGACTAATGCCATGATTAGAACGACAACAGCGCCGACAATGCTGGAGGGCAGCAACAGGGATAATGTTATGCCTAATGTTGCCCGCGCGGTTGTTAATTTCCGGCTTCTCCCGGGCGATACGCCGAATAACGTGCTGGAGCATATCCGTAAAACCGTTGATGATCCCCGAATAGAAGTCATGCCTGTGGCCAAAGAGATTCAGACGGCTTCGCCGGTGGCCAGCATAAATTCCAAACAGTTTAAGGTAATCCAGAAGTCTATACGGCAGGTCTTTCCGGATGTCGTAGTTGCGCCATCTCTTGCTGTTGTTGCTTCCGATTCGCGCCACTTTGCCGGATTGACCAACAATGTTTACAGATTTTCTCCGATGGTTCTGAAGGCCGTCGACATATCCAGGCTGCATGGGATTAATGAACGCATCGCCGTGGATAATTATATTCAGCTGATAAAATTTTATATGCACCTGATAACCAATTCACAGATGGAAAAATAAATTATTTAGGAGGCATCATGAAAAAAATAGTTTTGACGATTGTTGCCATTTTGTTTCTGCTGGCCGCTTATTTGACCCTCTGGCCGGTACCGATTGAGCCTGTCAGCTGGAATGCACCCATGCCACCCGGCTATAGCGGCCCACACGCAGTCAACACAAAGCTTGCTAACCTCAAGATGATTTCATTGGGCACAGAAGAAGGGCCAGAGCATATCGCCATCGGCAAAGACGGCAAGCTTTACACCACAGTAGCCAGCGGCAACATTCTGCGAATGAACCCAGATGGCAGCGCGCAAGAGGTGTTTGCAAACACCGGTGGGCGGGTGCTTGGTTTTGACTTTGACGCAGCCGGTAACCTGATCGCTGCCGATGCCGTGAAGGGCCTGCTGTCAATCAACCCCGAAAAAAAGATCACGGTGTTGACCGATAAGGTAAACGGAGAACCGATCCGCTATGCCGACGCAGTGGTGGTGGCCAAGTCCGGCAAGATGTATCTGAGCGATGCGTCAACCCGTTTTGCGCCCAAAGATTGGGGTGGGACGTTTGAAGCCAGCGTTCTGGACATTCTGGAGCAGGCATCAACCGGCCGTATTCTGGAGTACGACCCGGCCAACAAAACGACCCGAGTTGCGGCGAAAGGTTTTAGTTTTGCCAACGGTGTAGCCCTGAGTCAGGATGAACAAACGCTGTTCGTCAATGAAACTGGTAAATACCGGGTGTGGAAGATTTCTGTGAACGCGAGAGATCTGGATATTTCTACCCCGAGCGGCCAGGCCAAAGTGTTGTTTGACAACCTGCCCGGTTATCCCGACAACTTAATGCGCGGACTCGACGGGAAAATCTGGTTGGGCTTCGCCAAGCCGCGTAATCCCACCATCGACAAAATGGCCGCCAAGCCGTTCATGCGCAAGCTCACACTACGCCTGCCACGCGTGATGTGGCCAATTCCGAAAGCCTACGGCCATGTGATGGCGTTCACGGAAGATGGCAAGATTCTGGCTGATCTGCAGGACCCAAGCGGCGCTTACCCGGAAACAACGGCAGTGACGGAGACCGCAGACCGGCTCTTCATCCAGAGCCTGCACGCCAAGGGGTTAGGCTGGATGCCCAAATGATAGAGGAATTGTCACATGAATCCAGCGACACATTTTCTTGCGGGCTGGCTGATTGCCAATGTGGATCAGCTAGCACGTAGAGACCGGGCTTTGGTCGTTTTGGCAGCGGTGATACCCGACACTGACGGCCTTGGGATTCTATCGGACGTCGCCTCAAAAGATCAGGGAGCGGGCTTGGTCTTCTATGGCCAGTACCATCACGTCCTTGCCCACAATGTGTTTTTCGTCCTTCTGCTTGCCGCCGCGGTCTATGCCCTGTCGAAAAAGAAAGGACTCACCACCTTCCTTGTCCTTCTCAGTTTTCACATCCACCTGCTGGGAGATATCCTGAGCGGCCGCGGTCAGGATGGGACGATCTGGACTATCTCCTATCTGTTTCCTTTTTTGACGGACGTCCAGTTCTCCTGGTCCGGCCAATGGGAACTGAACGCCTGGCCGAATGTCGTCATCACGGCCGCCGCCTTACTGCTGACTCTTTACCTGGCCTGGCGGCGGGGCTTCTCTCCTGTCAACATTTTTTCCGTCAAGGCGGACGAGTCCGTTGTCGCTGCGTTACGGAGCCGGTTCCCCGGCCAGCGTGAATAGGAAGGAGAGGCTTCGAATGACCGCAGCCCCTTTCTATTACTGACAACAAATACAAGTCGTGAGTCGGGCAAATCGAGTCGGATCATTAAATATGGGTTGAAAGGCGCAACTGATTTTTCGTTTCATGTTAGCATTCTTGTGTAAATCATGGTAAACAGAAAACCCTATGTAATCATCGATAAAACATTATGAGACTATAACCATGGGTAATGAATATCATGACTGTTTTTTGGAACCCCGTATCCTCAAAAGAGATCGGGGTTTTATTTGCTTAAAATATGAAATAGAAGTTGCCAATTTGCGTTGAGGTGAAAATGGACAACATCAAGAAATTTCAGGGACTCCTTGGAGAGCTTTTTCAATTTAACGCCGCAGACCTGGACTTCGGCATCTACCGCATCATGAATTACAAACGCGGCGTCATCGAACGCTTCATCTCGGAAGATTTGCCCAAGTCCATATCCCAGGAACTGGCGCAGGGTTCGCTGGCGGGGCAGACACAGGCAGCCAAAGAACTGGAAGACGCCAAAAAGAAAGTGTTGGCGATAAGTGACGACGCCATTGACGCGGCGGGTAATTTGATAAAGTACCACGACACGAAACCCGGCAAAGAGTATCTGGCCGCGCTGGAAAAAGCAAAATCTGCCAAAGGCCGCGAGGCGTTGGAAGCCGCCATCTACAATCACCTGTACGCCTTCTTCAGCCGTTACTATCAGGACGGCGACTTTATCTCCAAGCGCCGCTACTCCAAACGCGAACGCTACGCGATCCCATACAACGGCGAGGAAGTGACGCTTTACTGGGCCAACCACGACCAGTACTATATCAAGACCGGCGAGTACTTTACCGACTACACATGGAAAGCTACGGGCGGCGTGACCGTGCATTTCAAGCTGACCGCCGCCGATGTGGAGCAGAACAACGTGAAGGGCGCGAAGCGCTTCTTCCTGCCGTGGCTGGATGAGATTGCATGGGACGAATCCGCTAAGAGCCTGACTATTCCCTTTGAATTCCGCCCGCTCAATGGACAGGAAGCCATCACTTACGGTGGGAAGAACCAGCAGGAAGCGATCATTACCAGGGCCGTGGAAAACATCCCCAAACAGCGTCCTGTGAAAACCGTGCCATTGGCTCTGGCCGCGCTGGAAGCCGAGAAGCGCCGCACCGCAGACGGCGACAGCGTCACCCAGTTGGAGCATCACCTGCGCCAGTACTCCCGGCGCAACACCAGTGACTTTTTCATCCACAAGGACCTGCGGGGCTTTTTGGCGCGCGAGCTGGACTTTTACCTGAAGAACGAGGTGCTCAACCTGGATGAGATGGAAGCCGCAGGCATTGGGCTGTCCGAGGGCTGGTTCCAGATGATGCGTCTGATCAAGAAGGTGGGCGGCCACATCATCGAGTTTCTGGCGCAGATCGAAGAGTTCCAGAAGATGCTCTGGGAGAAACGCAAATTCATCACCGAGACCTTTTACTGCATCACCGTGGGCCACATCCCGGAGGAGTTTTACCCGGAGATTGCCGCCTGCGAGGCGCAGTGGGAGGAGTGGAAAGCGCTGTTTTCTGTTGATGAAGGGAAGAGCGGCAAGAGCAGGAAAGACCGGTGCATGGAGTTTTTAAAAGCCCACCCCACGCTGGTGCTGGACACGCGCCGCTTTTCGCCGGACTTTACCGACCGCCTGCTGGCAAGTTTTGACGATCTGGACGAGGCCACCGACGGCCTGCTGGTGCACGGTGAAAACTGGCAGGCGCTTAATCTTATGCGGGCCCGTTATAAAAAAGGCATCCAGAGTGTATGCGTTGATCCTCCATACAACACGGGCGATGATGGATTCGTCTATAAGGACCAATACCAGCATTCGTCATGGATAGCGATGATGAAAGGGCGTTTCGAGCAATGCAACCCACTGCTCCGTGACTCTGGCGTCGCATTTGTGCACATAGACGACAATGAGTACAAGCACCTTTGGTTCACACTGGCTCAGGTGTTTGATATCAAGAACTACCTCGGCAGTATGGTATGGAAGAGACGAAGTTCTTCTGCAATGAGCACCCATCCGCTTTCACTCGATCATGAATACGTGTTGGTGTTTGGCTCTGATGCCGCATCGTCAACACTATACGGACTCACAAAGACGGAAGAAGCATATCCCTATGTGGATGAGAAGACTGGCAAGCGGTACGCCAGCACGGATTTAACTATAGGTATGACTCGGGAACAACGTCCCAATCAATTTTTCCCCATCATAAACCCTCGTACTGGAAAGATATACCAGCCAAACCCACACCGGGTATGGCGATTCTACCCAGATACGATGGATGAAGTTATTGCCACCGATCTCGTAATCTGGCCTGATGAAGCTGAAGGTAATATAGAAAGGCCGAGATACAAGACATATTTCGAACCATCGGAGATGAAGGTAAAACCGTGTTCGAGTTGGATTGAGAACTCGAATGTAAACGACAGAGAGATTGCGGAAGAAGATAGTGATTATGAGATAGCCATTTTACAGTCTGGTATGAACTCGGAGGGTGGCAGGTTAGTTGAACGCATGTTTGGAAGCAAGGCATTTGTTTACCCGAAGCCCGTTTCACTCTTGCGGTCACTCGTCAGAGCCTCCACACGTGACGATGATCTCGTTCTGGATTTCTTCGCCGGTTCCGGCACGACCGGCCACGCGGTCATCAGCCTCAACCGTGAGGACGGAGGGCGGCGTAAATTCATTCTGGTGGAGATGGCGCAGTACTTTGACACCGTGCTCCTGCCGCGCATCAAGAAGGTCACCTTCTCGCCGGAGTGGAAGGACGGCAAGCCCAAACGCATGGCCACCGCCGAGGAAGCCGAGCGCGGCCCGCGCATCGTTAAGGTCATCCGGCTGGAATCATACGAAGACGCGCTGAACAACATCGCCTTCGACGAACCTTCCGGCCAGCAGGCCATGCAGTTTGAAGACTACCTGCTTCAGTACATGCTCCAGTGGGAAACGCGCAAGAGCGAAACCCTGCTCAACGTCGAGAAGCTCGCCAATCCCTTCTCCTATAAACTGCACATCCATCGCGACGGCGAAACGCGCGCGCAGGCCGTGGACATGCCCGAAACCTTCGCGTATCTCTTGGGCCTGTACGTCCAGAAGCGACAAGCGCTCAACGACAACGACCGGCGCTACCTGGTCTATCGCGGCGCCACCCGCGAAGGACGCAAGGTGGCCGTCATCTGGCGCGAGACCGAGGGCTGGAAGGAGAAAGACTACAAGCGCGATAAGGAGTTCGTGGCCGCGCAGAAACTGACAGAGGGCGTGGACGAAGTGTACGTCAATGGCGATTCGTACATCCCCGGCGCGCAGGCGCTGGAGAAGCTGTTCAAAGAGCGAATGTTTGCCCCTGTGGAGGTGTGAGTTATGAAACCAAATATTGAGATACCCCGGAAAGAGATCGCTGAATTCTGCCGCAGATGGCGCATTGAGGAGCTTTCCATCTTTGGTTCGGCGCTGAGGGAAGATTTTAGCCCTGACAGCGACGTTGACGTGTTGGTCCGTTTCTCGCCGGAGGCGAGCTGGGGCCTGTTCGATCTGATGCGCATGGAGGAGGAATTGAAAGCGATTTTCGGACGGGAGGTTGACCTCGTCGAGCGGTCTGCGGTGGAACACAGCCGCAACTATGTGCGCCGTAAAGCCATCCTCAACAACTTGGAGCCGATCTATGCAGCGTGATGAAGCCTATCTTCTGGATATGCTGCTTTCCGCCCGTGATGCGCAAAGTGTCGTGGAGCAGTTGACGCGAGAGCAGTTCCAAAGCAGCCGGATCCACCAGTTGGCGTCGCTTAAGGCGCTCGAGACCATCGGGGAGGCCGCCTCAAGGATTTCCGATACGTTTCGCTCAGCGCACCCGGAAATTCCCTGGCGGGAGATCATCGGCATGCGCAATCGCCTGATCCATGCCTACTTTGAAGTGGATATTGACAAGGTATGGGAGACCATAAAAGACGATCTGCCGCTCCTTATTGATCATCTTCAATTGCTCATACCGCCTGAGGAGCCGTGATGCCGCGCAAAGCAAGATCACAAACGAATTCACCTCCAGCGGCATCGCCAAACGGTCTTCAGCAATACATCAAACTGGAAAACCGGCTGGTGCTGCTGGCCTGGCTGAACAGCCTTTTGGGATACAAGAGAAACAAAGACCTGCTGGCCGATACCAAAGGAGCCTCCGAAGGTTTCGATGCTTCGGGGCGGAGTTTCCTGTATCACCATTTGATTGGTCACGGCAGTCAGGTCAAGATCACATCCGCAGACCTGGAGCGCTATGACGATAACATCTGCGCACACCTGGCGGCCATCAACCGCGGCCGCACCGAGCCGATTACCCTGCGCTATTTTCAGTATCTGGCTGCGCTTTACACGGAAATTGTCCTGGACCGCTATTTCAATCGACGCGCCCAACTGCTGGCCGACCTGAATGCCTTTGTGCGCGAACGCAACGCCGCCAAAGCGCCGGGCGAACCGCCCGACGAGGAGTTTGCCGAAACCGACCTGACCAAACTGGCCTACTGGATGGCCACCGGCAGCGGCAAGACGCTGATCCTGCATCTCAACTACCACCAGTTTCTACACTACACCACCGATTCGCTGGATAACATCCTGCTGGTCACACCCAACGAGGGCCTGAGTGAACAGCATCTAACCGAACTGGCCGCTTCCGGCATACCGGCCCGGCGCTTTGACCTGAATCACAGCGGCCTGTTCACGGGCGGCAGAAATGCCGTGCAGGTCATCGAAATCACCAAATTAGTGGAGGAAAAGCGCGGCGGCGGGGTGAGCGTGCCGGTGGAGGCCTTCGAGGGTCGCAATCTGATCTTTGTGGACGAGGGCCACAAAGGCTCCGGCGGCGAGGTTTGGCGCAGGTACCGCGACGCGTTGGGCGCGACCGGCTTCACTTTTGAGTACAGCGCCACCTTCGGACAGGCATTAAGTGCCACGCGCAACGACCCGCTCACCGCGGAATATGGCAAGGCTATCGTTTTCGACTACTCCTACCGCTACTTTTACGGCGATGGTTACGGCAAGGATTTTCGTATCCTCAACCTGAAGGAAGACAGCCGCGAGGAGCAAACCGAAATGCTCCTCTTGGGCAATCTGTTTTCGTTCTACGAGCAGCAGCGCATCTTTCAGGAACAGGCCGACGCCTTACACCCCTACAACCTGGAAAAACCATTGTGGGTGTTTGTGGGCAGTACGGTAAACGCCGTTTACAGCGAGAACAAGGAGAAACGCAGCGACGTGTTGACCGTGGCGCGTTTTCTGCATCATGTGCTGGAAAACAAGCGCGGCTGGGTGGTGAAAGGCATTGAAAAACTGCTCAAGGGGAAGAGCGGACTGGTCACGCCGGACGGCATGGACATCTTTGCCGGGCGCTTTGAGTCCCTGCGTGAAACCTGCCTTGCTTCCCAAGCCCTGTACACGGACATTCTCGCACGGCTTTTCCACTCGCCGGGAGGCGGTGGCCTGCACCTGTGCGACATCCGCGGCAGTATGGGCGAGTTGGGGTTGAAGGCCGTCGGCGCCGAGGATTATTTCGGACTCATCTACATCGGCGATACATCCGAGTTTAAAAAACTGGTGGAAAACGACAAAGTGGGCATTGTTCTGGAGGAGGACGTCATTTCCGGTTCTTTGTTCGAGGACATCAACCGGCCCGATTCTCGGGTCAATATCCTGATTGGCGCGAAGAAATTCATGGAAGGCTGGAATTCGTGGCGCGTTTCCAACATGGGCTTGCTTAATATCGGCAAGAAGGAAGGTTCGCAGATCATTCAACTCTTTGGCCGCGGCGTGCGTCTGCGCGGCAAGGGCCACTCGCTCAAGCGCAGT